>JAJZEB010000012.1:7451-51312 GCA_021805805.1 Pseudomonadota bacterium
CTGGTCGTGCAGGCGCAGTTGCTGCTCCTTCCGACGCTTCGAGAGCGCACCCGCCCTTGTCTTGTCGCCCTCCGGCAGCGCAACGCCCGCCGCGCGCTGCGCGCCGGCGTTGCCGCGCACCGCGCCCTGGCCCGCCGGCACGACCACGCGGCCGCCGAATGCAGCTTTGCGCTTCGCTTCGGCATCCTTGCGCAGGCTGATCTGGTCGTGCAGGCGCAGTTGCTGCTCCTTCCGACGCTTCGAGAGCGCACCCGCCCTTGTCTTGTCGCCCTCCGGCAGCGCAACGCCCGCCGCGCGCTGCGCGCCGGCGTTGCCGCGCACCGCGCCCGCGCCCACCGGCACGACCGCGCGGCCGCCGGGTGCAGCTTTGCGCTGCGCTTTGGCTTCGTTGCGCTGCCTGATCTGTTCGTGCAGCAGGCGCAGTTGCTGCTCTGGCGAGCGCGGCGGCAACTGACTCGCCCTGGCCTCGTCGCCGGCGGCCCATGCATGGCTCGGGATACCGCTGAGCAAAGTCAGCACCAGGCCCGCCATCAGACGGCCAGACCGTGCCGCCGCGCGTTGTTTGTCACATGCCATGATCGACCTCCAGGCAGCCCTGATCCGGGGCACGAAATCGTCTTTCCGTGCCATTTCCGGCCACCGAAAGACCTCTAGGCCGAGTATGCGGTTCACTGCATTAATGTCCGCGCGCCGCGGCAGCAGCCGCGCATGACCGCAGTGTCGACCCGCTGCCCGCGCACGCGGTGCATCCTGCGAATCACCGGATGCGCGGCACCGCCACTGTCATTGCGCGTAGACCACGTACGCGATCTCGTCGAGCAGCGCAGAGTTCGAAGGCACGACAGCATCGGTCGCCGCGAAGCCGCCATGCCCCTTGCCGGACCTCTGCTCCAGAATCGCCACGCTGCGCGGCCCGGACGAGCTGCCGGGATCCGCCACCGGAACCGCAACCAGATACGCGCCGGTATCGATCCCGCCGCGCGGGGCCCTGTCGCGCGCGACGACGGCAACGATGCGCCCGCGATCGGGCAGCGCGTCGAACGACGCCTTTGCGCCCAGCCGCAGCACCGAGGCCATCAGCACCGGGTCGACTGCCGCCGCACGCCGCGCTTCGATGGCACCGGCCAGCGCGTGGTCGCTGCCGTCTGTGTCCGCGAATTCCACGTCGGCGTACCGCAGCCCGAGTTGACCCCAGATTTCTCCGAACGTGGCGCGCGACCCGCGCATCGACAGCTCGCCGAGGCCGTCGCGCAAGCGCTTCACCCGCGTCAGCTGTTCCATTTTCTGCGCATCACTGCGAGGCACCGTCTCGCTCGACCGGATCGCCCGGAACAGCACCCTGCCAGCCGCGCTGACAGCCGACAGGCCGCGACTGCCATCGGCGACATCCGCCGCGATCTGGCCCTCAGCGTCGTGCTGCGCCGCGCCGACCGGGCCCGGCCTGGCGGCAGCCACCCGCCGCTTCGCGGCCACGCCCGAATGCGCGCATCGTGGACCGCCGCGCTCGCCGTCTTCCGCAGCCTGGCTTTCGCCACCCGCTGCACCGAGCAGCGCCAGCGCCAGCGCCAGCCACGGCGCCATCAGGCTGCGCCCCACGCATGGTGTCATCGACGTTTTCATGATGTTCTCCATTCAGTCGATCAGGCGCCCATGCGTCGAGGCGATGCACGCGCGCCTGTGCCGGCTCAGGGCGCGTAGACGACGTAGGCGATGTTGCTCAATGCGGCCGAAGTCGACCGCACCATCGAGTCGGACAGATACCGACGACCGCTTTCGTGTTCGGGTGCGTATTCGTCGATGATCCAGACAAGCTTGGAACCTTTTCGGACCTCGAGTTCGGTCGGTACCGCAACGATGTAACCGTTGAAACCGCCACCGAGACCTACGCCGCGAGCGACCACTGCCAGGATGCGCTCTCGATCGGGCAGATCATCGAACGACATCGGCCGGCACGGCCGCAGAACCAAGGCGCCGAGCTCTGGCACGTAGCCGGTCCTGCTCGCGCGCATGGTCCTGATCGCATCGGCCATCCCCGACGGGCCTTCATGCTGCGGAACCACGTTCGCGTACTCCAACCCGATCCCTTGCCATACGCTCTGGAATGAAGCGAACTCGGACCCGGATGGCAACTCGGCGAGTTTGGCCTGCAGCGTTGCTGCGTCAGCCGGCGGCCGGCCGACCCGCCGAATCACCTGGTCCACGAGAGACTCGATGGCGATGCGCTCGTCCCGACCTCGATGCTTCGGAGCAATGACCTGCCCGCGCTTCGGCTTCCCGGCAAGGTGATCGCCCAACGGCGCATAGAACGCGAACATCACCCGGGCCGCGTTCAAACTCCCGTCCGCGGCCGCCTGGCTGTCCAGCATCTGCCCGTCCGGGCCCACTTCACGCGGCTGTCGCGTGTGCGGGTCGGGTCGAACCACCGCATAGCTGTACTGAGTGGCCCCGCCGACTTCATGCGTGAAACATATGACGGCCAGCACCAGACGCTCGCGCATCGGAAGCTTCCGGAACCGCAACGCGGGCTCGAAGCGTATGAACTGGCCAGTCGCGTCATACCCACCTTCGGCCTGCGCCCGCGCAATCCAACGGGTGAGGCCGAGCTGCGACTGGACTCTGCGGTCGGTGGTGTCGAATTTGAACATCGAAAACCCGTTGTCCATCAGCCATTGGGTCAGCGAGGACGGTTCGTCAGATACGCCGATGTCGATCGCCTCGCGAATGGTTCTGAGCGCGTTGTCAGCGTGCAGCAGCGAGGTGCGGTCCTGCTCGCTCAAGCTGGCCTTGATGGCGCTCAGCGCAGTGGCCGCAGCGTCCTTCGCGCTGAGCTGCGTCCATCCGCTGGCCGCGAGCAGCGCATGCGACTGCGACGGTGCCTGGTTGGCGTGCATCACCGCGCTGGCAACCCCGGCGCGCGCATCGGGCTGCTCCAAACGTGGCACGGCTTCAGCGTCGAGCCCTTGGCGCTGCGGCGCGGGTTGCATCCGGGCGCTGGCCTCACCAGCCGGAAGCGCCTCGAACCGTGGCTGCCCGGCCAGCGGTTCGCCGGCCACCGCCAGCGGCGCATAGACCGCGTGGGTGACGTATTTCAGCGCGGGGTCGCCAGGACCGACGCGCACCGCGTCGTGTTCCGCGCCCAGGCCACCGGCAATCCGGACTTCGCGTGCGGTATCCGTGGACGGGTCGTGATGCACGACGACGTATTCCCCACTCCCGCCCCTGCGCGCGATGGCAAACAGCAGCCGCTGACGCTCCGGAAGCGCCTGATAGGGCAGCGCCGGGTTGAAGCGCACGATCACGACACCTGCAGTCGACTGCGCACCCAAGCTGCGCTGGCCTTTGGCGATCGATTGGGCCACGTCGGCCTTGAACCGCTCCAGATACGCCCAGCGTTCATGATCCGTCTCCGGGTTGAAGTCCGCCCCGTTTTTTTCAAGCCATTCGGCCGTCTCAACGCGACTTACGCCCACGACCTTCAATCCGCCGGACTGGAGCCATCGGTTGACCGATTCCGAGTCGAAGGGCCGATCGTCCGGGGCCTTTGCCTTTTGCGCCTCGAACAGATCCCGGGCGCGCTGCACGGCTGCGCGATCGTGCGCGCCCGGCCCGGCTTCGACGGCGCCGAGCATCGCGTCGGCGGCGTCCATCGCCGGAACCCAGGTCAGCGCGGCCGGGTTCGCGTTCACGGGCGCGTGCTCCGAGCCCATCCGCTCGCGCGCGCAACGATCCGGCACCTCCCCCTGCACGTCGCTGCTGCCATGATCAGCGTGATCGGCGTTGCCGACGCCCGCTCCGACATAGGGCAGCTCGCCGGTCGACGCAGTCGACAGCGACGCGCCGATGCGCGCTGCACCCGCGGCCTGCGCAACCGGCTTCGCCCTCACGCCGCGCCTGGATTGCAGCACCGGAGCTTGCAACCGATCGATCATCGACGGCGCTACCGCGCGTTGCGCGCCAGCCACCGGTTTGGCCGCCACGCGCGCGTCGTCCCGCTTTGGCGCCGCGGGCGCGGGACGCTTCACCTCGGCCGCACCAGCCTGCGCCTGCGCTGCGTTGCGCAGCCGCGGCCTGGCCAGATCTTCGAGGCGTTTGGAATTGACCTTGCGCACCTGCCCGGGCGCCGCCATGCCCGCTCGCGGCTCCCCGCGCTGCGCAGCGTTGCCCGGGGCCGGTTTGGCCGCAGCCACCGGCTGCTTCGCGACCACGCCCGGCTGCGCGCGCCGTGCAGTGCCGCGCTTGCCGTCTTCCACGGCCCAGCTTTCGCCGCCCGCGGCGCCCAGCAGCGCCAGCGTCAGCCATGCCGCGATCGGCTTGCGTGCCGCGCGTGGTGACGTCGGTGTCTTCATGGTCATTCTCCTTACCGCCATTGATTCGGAACAATTGCCGAACATGACGATTTAGATGCAACCAATCAGATCAGTTCCACTCCAAAATTTAGGGATCAACAAGCGCAGCGCAATGCCGCGGCAACACGGCGTGAGCCGTGCGCAGGCCGCCCGCGCACGGCCGGGCACCGGCCGCGCGCGGGCGGTGCCCCGCGGGCGCTTCAGCGCGCCTGCGGCTGCTGCGCGATCAGTGCGTCGACCACCTGCAGCACCTGCCCCATCGTCGGCGTCCCGGGCATGTCGGCCGACGCCACGTAGCGCCCCTGGACCGCCAGCGACGGCACACCGTCGATCTGGTACGCGGTGGTCAGCCCGGCCGCGCGCCGGGCCTGCATCTGCACGCCGAACGCGTTGTAGGTATCGAGGAACTGCTGCCGCGGAACTCCGTGGCTCTGCAGCCAGTCGGCCATCTGATCGGGGGTTTCCAGCTTGATGTGCTGGCGATGGATGGCGTCGAACACCTTGGCCTGCAACGCACCGACCTTGTGCAGCGCGAGCAGGGTGTAATACAGCCGCTGCTGCGGAACGAAGCGCGGAGCCCATTTGACCGGGACGCGTTCGAGCACGACATTCTTCGGCAGCTTGCTCGCCCAGGCTTCGAGCATCGGCTCGAACTCAGCGCAATGCGGGCAGTCGTACCAGAAGAACTCCATCACGACGACCTTGCCCGCCGGACTCACCGGCTGCGCCACCGGCAACGTCCTGTAGTCCCGGCCATTCACCGGCGCGACGCCGGCCGCACTGGCCCCGCCAGCGAACAGCAGCGCGACCAACGCCGCGCCGATCATCCAGAACCGCTTCATTCCGTGTCTTCTCCTCAAGTGCGCCGCAACGCGGATCGTCGCGCGCCATGCCGCAGTCTAGGCGCGCAGGCTGTCGCCCGGGTGACGCCGCGATGACAAACACCTGACATCCCCTCGCCATCGGCCTTCGGCCACCGCTTGCGCGGCAGGGGCGAGGATTCCTGTGCTGCGCGGTTCCCGTTATCGAGACGCCGATGTCAAGCGTTAAAGCGCCATGCACTGCTGCCGCGGCGACGGCGATCACTGCACAATCGGGCCATGGACGCGATCGACTCGATCAGCCGCGTGGTGCTCGGGCGCCATTTCGCCAGCGCGGTGGTCGCCGCTTCCGGAGCGCTGGCGCTGGCGCTGCTCGGTGCCGCGCTGGGCGGTGTCGCGGTGGCGCTGCCGCTGGGCAGCGGCGCGCTGACAGTCGGCTTCGCCGACATCCCGGGGCCGCCGGCGCTGCAATTGGTCGAGCTCGGCTTCACTGCCGCCGCCACCACCGTGGACTACGCACTGGTCTGGGCCTGCAACGGGCAACCCCCGCTGCAACTGCTCGTCGTGCCGCTGCTGGGCTTCGCCGGCGGCATGGTCGCGTTGTGGGGCAAGCGCGCGCTGGCGGTGAGTTTCAGCATCCTGTTCATCACCGTGATCGCGCTCGGTCTGCCGCCTGCGCCCTCCCCGCAAGCGTGGATCCACGGCGTGGCGTTGTTCGCCGCCGGCGGCGCCGCGTACACGGCGTGGGCCATGCTGCTGGGCGCCGCGCTGCGCGCGCGCACGCGGCGCCTGGCGCTGGCCGATCTGTTCGACGCCCTGGCCGCGTACCGTGTCTGGCAGGCCGAGTCATGGGCCGCAGAGCAACCGCACCGCGGAGCCGCGCTGCTCGAGGCGGCCAACGACGCGCTGCAGGTCGCGCGCGACAGCGTGCTGCGCGACACCCGCAATCCGCACGAAGCCGTCGACATCCACATGCTGTTGCAGGCACTGGATCTGTTCGAGGCCATGCTCGCGGCGCAAACCGACATGGCGCTGCTGCGCGACGCGTTCGACGGCACCGGAATCATCGACCAGCTCTGCGTCGGCAGCCGTCGCAGTGCGCGATCGCTGCGGCATCTGGCCGGCGCGCTGCGCCGAGGTACCGCGACCCCGCCGCCCACGGACCCGGCGCCGTGGCGTGCGCTCGCCACGCAGGCCGCGCGCTTGCGTCGCACACACGACACGCCGAGGTTGCGACCGGCTTACGCCGCGCTGCGCGCGCAGCTGCAGACGCAACGCGCGATCGACTTCGCCGTGCGTCGCCTGCATACCCTGCATGGCGGCCGCGACCAGGCCGGTGAAGCACCTCCGGCAATCGCCGATGTGGCCGCCTTCACCAGCGCCTGGAGCTACGCGCCGCGCCAGTTGCTCGCGCATCTCGACCCGGCCTCGCCGATTCTGCGCCACGCCCTTCGCATGGCCCTGGGCTTCGCCGCCGCACTGCTGCTGGCGCGGCTGCTGGGGCGGCAAAGCCACGACTACTGGATCCTGCTGACCATTGCAGTGATTCTGCGGCCGAACTACGGCGTCACCCGCCAGCGGCTGCAGGATCGCCTGATCGGTACTTTGCTCGGCTGTGGCGCAAGCGCATTGCTGCTGCAGTTGTCACCGTCGACTTCGGTCCAGCTGGCGGTCCTGGTTCTGGCCATGGCGATGGCGCGTACCTTCGTCACCATCAACTACCGCTTCACGGCGTTCGCGGCATCGGTCATGGCACTGGTGCTCGCACGGCTGCTGCACGAGGGCGCGCACGCGCTGATTGCGCAACGCCTGCTCGACACCGCGATCGGGGGCGCGCTGGCCTGGGGCTGCAGCTACGTGCTGCCGCGCTGGGAAGCGCACGACCTGCCCAGGCTGCTTTCGGCGCTGCTGCAGGCGCAGTACGCCTACGCCGCGGCGACGCTGGCGGCGCATACCGGCGCCGAGCTCGGGTTCCGCATGGCGCGCAAGCAGTTGTTCGACACCCTGGCCGGAATCGGCGGCAGCCATGCGCGCATGCTCGAGGAGCCGAGCCAGCAGCGCTCGGCGCAACCGGCTCTCGCCGAGCTGATGCAGCAGGGCTATCTGCTCGGCGCCCACCTTGCCAGCCTGCGCGTGGCGCGCGCGCTGCTGCGCCGCGTGCCCGAGGCGCGCGTGGAGTCGATGATGGGACCGGTACGCGACTGGACGCTGCGCTGCCTGGACGCCGAACAACCCATGCCGGCGCTGCCGCCGGCGCCGCCGCCGGCAACCGACGACCCGCTGCAGCGCCGCCTCGATCAGGTCACGGCAACCGCGGCGCGCAGCCGCAGGCTGGTCGACGAACTGCGCGCGCTGCTGCCGGCCTGATGCATACCGGCCCGAGGCACCGGGATCAGCCGGCGAACAGAGCGCGCAGCGCCTGCGCCAGCTCCACGGGCGCTTCGCCCATCAGATCGTGGCCCGCGTCGAGCACCGTGACGGCAGCCTCGGGCAGCGCCTGCTGCAGCGCCTGCGCAGCCGCTGGCGGGGTCATGCGGTCATGCGCACCGAGCACCAGAGCGCTGCGCGCCTGCACCCGCGCAGCACTGTCCGCAGCGTCCGCATAGGCGTCGCAAGCGGCGAGGTCGAGCGCGATCAGATTGGCCGCGGCGCAGCCTTGCTGCACCGCACGCATGACGTCCAGATCGTGCGCCGCCGACGCCTGCGGCGCATCGGCGCGATGCGACCAGGCCGCGACGCGCTGCAGTGCCTCGTCGGGCTGGCTGCGCGCCAGATCGAGCAACCGGGCAGACACCTTCATCGGCCACGCGGTGCCGATCAGCGCCAGGTGCGTCACGCGCTGCGGCGCCAGCGCCGCAGCGTGCAGCGCGATCAGCGAACCCATGCTGTGCCCGGCCAGTGCGCAGCGCTCGATGCCGCAGGCATCGAGCAGCCGCAGCAGCCACGACGCCTGCGCGCCGATATCGGCCAACGGACCTCCGCCACTGGCGCCGTGGCCGGGTAGATCGGGCGCGTAGACATCCACGCCGCAATCGCCGAGCGCGTCGCACACCGGCGCCCAGGCGCGATGGTCATGGCACGCGCCGTGCAGCAGCACCAGCGCACCGGAGGCGGAGGCGGCGCGGCGAACTTCGACATGGACGGCGGCGCCGTCGACCAGACAGTGCATCGTGATACTCCTCGTTGGGAAGTGCGCGCAGCGCCGTATCTGGCGGCGCCGCGTCGGCTCGACTATATTGGCGGCAACCGGCGAGGCTAACAACAGCACAGGAGACGGCGATGCAGGTCACCGATATTTTGCGCGTCAAGGGCGGAACCCTGTTCACGGTGGCGCCCGATACCGCACTGAGCGAGGCGGCGCGCACGATGGCGCAGCACGACGTCGGCTCGCTGGTCGTGATGGACGCGGGCCAGCTGGCGGGAATGCTGACGTTCCGCGAAGTCATCGTCGCGCTGGGCAGCGGCGACCTGGCACAGCTGCGCGTCGACAGCGTGATGCAGCGCCGGCCGGTGCAGTGCAGCCCCGACACCAGCGTCGACGCGCTGCGCCGACTGATGCTCGACAGCCACACGCGCTACATCCCGGTGATGGACGGCGCCACGCTGCTGGGCGTGTTGTCGTTCCACGACGTGGCGCGGGCGGTCGTCGAGGAACAGGATTTCGAGAACCGGATGCTCAAGGCGTACATCCGCGATTGGCCGCAGGACGACGCCCCCCCGGCGCAACCGAGCTGAAGCGGGCCTTGAGACAACCTCGGCGCCGGCCGCGGCACGCGGCCGGCGCGCTAGCATTGCGGCTGGCACGCGTCTCCGGCCAGCATGTCCACACCCACCCACCTGCTCTACCTGCACGGCTTCCGATCGTCGCCGGCTTCGGCCAAGGCGCAGCGCACCGCTGCGCGGCTGCGCACCCTGCGCGCGCCGCCCCGGTGGCTTTGCCCGCAGCTACCCGCATCGCCATGCGCAGCGATGGCGCAGGCGCTGGCGTTGCTCGACGGTGTCGCCCCGGAGCGCATCGCGCTGATCGGCAGCTCGCTCGGAGGCTACTACGCGGCGTGGCTGTCGGCACGGCTGGGCTGTCGCGCCGCGCTGCTGAACCCGGCGGTCGATCCGGCGCGCGACCTGCGCGCGCAGATCGGAACCCAGCGCGCGTGGCATGATCCGCAGCTGCGCTTCGAGTTCACCGCGCGGCACGTCGACGAACTGCGTGCGCTGGACGCCGGAGTCCCGGACGCAGCCGCCGCGGCGCGGCTGATGGTCGTCATCGCGCGCGACGACGAGGTGCTCGACTGGAACGAAATGCATGCGCGCTACCGGCTGGCCGAGCTGCGCATTGCCGAGCACGGCGGGCATGCATTGCACGACTACGCCGAGCACCACCTCGACGCGGTGCTGGCTTTCCTCGACATCGATTTGAATTGACCCTGCAAAGACGGACTCTGCAAAGGACCCCAATGCGTCTGCATCACAAAATTGCGCTGATCACCGGCGCCGCCCAGGGAATCGGCCTGGCCAACGTCTACGCGTTCCTCGCCAGCGACGAAGCCAGCTATGTCAAGGGCGCGGTGATCGAAGTCGCCGGCGGCATGACGGTCTAAGAGGCGGCTTTGAGCGTGAATTACGTGCTGTTCGAGGACTCCGGCAAGCTGGCCACCGCACGCGTGCTCAGCCGCGCCGATGCATCGATGCAGGTCGAGATGGCCAGCGGCAAGCGGATGAAGATCAAAGCGCAACAGGCACTGCTGCCGTTCGACGCGCCGTCCCCCGACGAACTGCTGCAGTGGGCGCAGGCCCAGCACGACGACATCGATCTGGACCTGCTGTGGGAGTTCGCTCCCGAGGACGAATTCGGTTTCGCCGAAGTCGCCGCAGACTATTACGGCGGAGCTCCCGATGTGCGGCAACAGGCCGCCGTGCTGCTGCGGCTGCATGGCGCGCCGCACTATTTCCAGAGGCGCGCCAAGGGGCGCTTTCGCAAGGCCAGCCGCGAGACCGTGCTGGCTGCGCTGGCCGGAATCGCGCGACGCCTCGAGCAGCAACGCCAGATCGAGGCCGACGCGGCGGAGCTGCGCGCAGGCAACTGCCCGCAGGCGATTTCCGAACGTCTGTACAGCCTGCTGTTCAAGCCCGACAAGAACAGCGTCGAGTACAAGACGCTGGCGCTGGCGGTCAAGCAAAGCGGCCAGGGAGCGCTGCACCTGCTGCGCGCCGCCGGCGCGATCACCTCGCCGTGGCATTTCCACATGCAGCGCTTCCTGCTGGAGTATTTCCCGAAGGGCACCGGCTTCCCGGCGCTGCCGCTGCCCGAGGTCGACTCCGGCACGCTGCCGCTGGCCGACGTCGAGGCGTTCAGCATCGACGATTCGGCGACCACCGAGATCGACGACGCACTGTCGGTGCGCGGCCTCGACGGCGGCGGCCTGCGCCTGGGCGTGCACATTGCCGCGCCGGCGTTGGCGCTGGTGCGCGACAGCGCGTGGGACCAGGTCGCGCGCGCGCGCATGTCGACCGTCTACATGCCCGGCGACAAGATCACCATGCTGCCCGATGCGCTGGTCGACGCGTTCACGCTGGCCGAAGGCAGCGCGCGCCCGGCGCTGAGCATCTACTTCACCTTCGACGCTGCGCTCGAGGTGGTGGCGCACGAGACCCGCGTCGAACGGGTGCCGATCGTCGCCAATCTGCGACACGACCTTCTCGACGCCCAGATCAGCGCCGAGTCGCTGCAGGCGGACCCCGCGCAGCAGCCTTATCCGTGCGCGGCCGAACTGGCCCTGCTGTGGCGCGTGGCGCAAAAGCTCAGGTCCGGGCGCGAACAGGTGCGCGGGCGTCCCGAGCGCAACGACGGAGTCGACTACACGTTCCGCGTCAGCGGCCTCGAACAGGACGCCGACACCGCGCGCGTGGATATCGTGCCGCGGCGCCGCGGCGCGCCGCTGGACCTGATCGTGGCCGAGCTGATGATCCTGGCCAACGCGACCTGGGGCGGCTGGCTTGCCGAGCTCGGGCTGCCCGCGATCTACCGCAGCCAGAGCGGATTCGGCGCCAACCTGCGCACCCGCATGGGAACCCGCGCCGCGCCGCACCAGGGACTGGGCGTGGCGCAGTACGCCTGGTGCACGTCGCCGCTGCGCCGCTACACCGACCTGCTGAACCAGGCCCAGATCATCGCGGCCGCGCGCCACGGCCGCACCGCGCCGCTGGCGGCGCCGTACAAGCCGAAGGACGCCCAGCTCTACGCGGTGGTCAGCGCGTTCGAGGACGCGTATGCGGCGTACGCCACGTTCCAGCGCGGCATGGAACGCTACTGGACGCTGCGCTATCTGAGCCAGCAGCACATCGAGCAGTGCGCGGCCACGGTGCTGCGCGAGGGCCTGGTTCGCGTCGACGGCCTGCCGCTGGTGCTTCCCGCGCTGGGCGCGGCCGACCTGCCGCGCGGAGCGCGCGTGCGCGTGCAGTTCGGCGCTGCCGATCTGGTCACCCTCGAGCTGCCGTGCCGGGTGATCGAGCACCTCGACGCGGCGGGCGCGGCAGCGATGCCCGCCGAAACCGAAAGTTCCGCCGGCGACGACGACGACGCCGCGCTGGCCGGCGGCCTGCAGCTCGAAGTCGACCGTCCGGAAGAGGAGACGCCCGCGGCGGCGACCTGAGGCCATGCGCGCGGCACCTTCGTCGAACCTGGCCCCGAACGCGTCCGGCGCGCGGCGGCTGAACGCGCTGCAGTGGGCGCTGCTGGCTTCGGTCGCGGTGCATGGCGCGCTGCTGGCGTTGCGTTTCGGTGCGCCGGGCGCGTTCGACCGGGTGTTCGAGGACACGCCGCTGTCGGTGGTGCTCGTCAACCGCCGTGGTTCCGACACGCCACGGCGACCGCAGGCACTGGCCCAGGTGGCGCTCGACGGGGGCGGCAACGCCAGGCGCGGGCTGAGCGCAACGCCCTTGCCCGACACCCCGCGGCAGACCGATGGCGACGCGCTGCAGGACAGCAGCCGGGCGCTGGCGCTGGCGCAGCAGCGCCAGCGCCAGTTGCTGACCCAGGTGCGCAGCCAGATGGTGCAGTTGCAGCAGCTGGCTGCGCAGACCGATTCGCCGCGCGCGGCGCAGGCCTTGCAGGAACGCCGGCGCCGGCTTCTCGACTTGCTGGGAGCGATCGAGCGCCGGATCGCGCAGGACAACGCAGGCCCGCGGCGACGCTTCGTCGGCCCGCGCACGCGCAGCGTTCCGTACGCGCTTTACTACGATCGCATGCGGCAGAAGATCGAGCGCCTGGGCACCGCGGATTTCCCGCAGCTGCGCGGCCGCAAGCTGTACGGGAAGCTGATCATGGCGATCACCGTCGACTCCCGCGGCCGCTTGCTGCGCACCGAGGTGGTGCGCGGCTCGGGCAACGCCACGCTCGATCGCATGGCGCGTTCGATCGTCGCGGCGTCGCAGCCATTCGGCGCATTCAGCTCCGCGATGCGCGCCGATGCCGACCAGATCGTGATCGTTGCCGGCTTCGACTTCACCCACGGCAACAATCTTCAGACCATGATGCAGGGGCGACCTTGATGCCGCAGGGACCCGATTTGTACGCCGTGCTCGGCAATCCGGTGGAACACAGCCGGTCGCCGCGGATTCACGCCCTGTTCGCCGCGCAATGCGCCCAGGCGCTGCGCTACGAACGCCGCCTGGTGCCGCCGGGCGGCTTCGACTCGGCGCTGGCCGCGCTGCGCGCCGACGGCGGCCGCGGCTGCAATGTCACGGTGCCGTGCAAGTTCGATGCCGCACGCGCCGCACAGCGGCTGAGCGCCGGTGCAGCGCTGGCGGGAGCGGCCAACACCCTGGGCTGGGACGCCGACGGGTGCCTGTGGGGCGAAAATACCGACGGCATCGGGCTGCTGCGCGACTTGGCGCGGCTGCTCGGCGCGCGCGCCGACGCTGCGCCGCTGCACGGCCGTGAGGTCCTGTTGCTGGGTGCAGGAGGAGCAGCCAGCGGAGTGCTCGGCGCGCTGATCGCGGCCGGTGCCGCGCGCATCGCAGTCTGGAACCGCAACGCCGCGCGCGCTGCGGCGCTGGTCGCGCGGCACGCCGAACTGGCGGATCGCCACCGCTGCGCGCTGGAGTCGTGCGCCCAGCCGGGCGGCACGCCGACGCTGGTCGTCAACGCCACCGCGGCCAGCCTCGGCGGAGAAGGCCTGACGTTGCCCGAAGGTCTGTTGCGCCCTGGAGTTCTGGCCTACGACCTGATGTACGCACGCACGCCGACCGCTTTCGTCGCCCAGGCACTGGCCGCCGGCGCGCACGCTGCCGACGGCCTGGGCATGCTGGTCGAACAGGCCGCCGAGAGCTTTGCGTTGTGGCGCGGGGTACGTCCGGACACCGCTCCGGTGCTGGCCGCGCTGCACGCCGAACTGCAGGCCGAGCTGCAGACCGAACTGCAGGCCGGAGTGCGCGCGACGACGCCGCGCTGAAGCCTGTCCGGACCGACTGCGATGCGCCCTCGCCGCCGCCATCCTCGCGCCCGCGCGCTGCTGCTGCTGGCGCTGTGCGCGCCGCTGCTGCTGCAAGGCTACTTCGCGCTGCGCATTGCCGCATGGCGGCTGCTTCCGGTCGCCTCCGGAGCGTTCCTGCGCAACGGCCAGTTGCAGCTGCTGCGTGCGCGCGACGCGTCGGCCTGGCATCACGAATGGACGCCAGCTTCGGCCATCAGCCCGTGGCTGGAGCGTGCCGTGATCGCGTCCGAGGATGCGACTTTCGACAGCAACGACGGAGTCGACTGGAGCGCGCTGCGCGACGCGTGGCGGCGCAACCATGAAAAACGCAATGAACGCCTGCACCGAATCGTCGGCGGATCGACCATCACCCAGCAGCTGGCGAAGAACCTGTTTCTTTCGCCTCAGCGAAGCTATTGGCGCAAGGCGCAGGAACTGGCGATCACTTTCATGCTCGAAGCGATCCTCGGCAAGAAGCGCATCCTCGAGATCTACCTCAACAGCGTCGAATGGGGTTACGGCATCTACGGCGCGCAAGCCGCCGCGCAACATTACTACCGGCGTCCGGCGTCAACCCTGAGCCGCTGGCAGGCCGCGCGACTGGCCGTGATGCTGCCAGCCCCGCGCTTTTTCGAGCGCCACTTCGACGGCCCGTACCTGAGCGCGCGCAGCGGCGTGATCGCCGCGCGCGCGCTCGACGTGCTGCCGCCGCGCTGAACCGCGCCGCGGCTCCGCGGTCAGCCGCGCGCCAGCGCCGCGAACGCGTCGTCGGCGGCCTGCAGCGTGGCGTCGATCACCGCGTCGTTGTGCGCTGCCGAGACGAAACCGGCTTCGTACATGCTCGGCCCGAGATAGACGCCGCGGTCGAGCATGGCGTGGAAGAAACGCTTGAACAACGCCAGGTCGGCACGAGCCATGTCGGGATAGTTGCGCGGCAGCGCGTCGGCGAAATACAGCCCGAACATGCCGCCTTCGCAGTCGGTACGCAAGGTCACGCCATGGCGTGCCGCGGCGTGCTCCAGGCCCTGCATCAGCCGCCGCGTCGCCGCCCCGAGGCGGTCGTGGAAGCCGGGCTCGCGGATCAGCCGCAATTGCGTCATCCCGGCGGCGACCGCGACCGGATTGCCCGACAGCGTTCCGGCCTGGTAGACCGCGCCCAGCGGAGACAGCGCACGCATCACGTCGGCGCGCCCGCCGAACGCTGCCAGCGGCATGCCCCCGCCGATGACCTTGCCCATCACGACCAGGTCCGGACGGATGCCGTAGAGCTGCTGCGCGCCGCCGAGCGCAACGCGGAAGCCGGTCATCACCTCGTCCCAGATCAGCAGCGCGCCGTGCTCGGTGCACAGTTCGCGCAGGCGGCGGTGCCAATTCGCGTCGCCACGGACGAAATTCATGTTGCCGGCGATCGGCTCGACGATCACGCATGCGAGCTGGTCTCCGCGCTCGGCGAACAAGGCCTCGAGCTGGTCGACGTTGTTGTATTCCAGCACGATGGTGTGCCGTGCGACGTCGGCCGGCACACCGCCCGAACTCGGGTTGCCGAAAGTCAGCAGCCCGCTGCCGGCCTTGACCAGCAGGCTGTCGGCGTGGCCGTGGTAGCAGCCCTCGAACTTGACGATCGCGTCGCGTCCGGTGAATCCGCGCGCCAGCCGCAGCGCGCTCATTCCGGCCTCGGTGCCGCTGGACACCAGGCGCACCATCTCGACTGCCGGCATCGACTGCGCAATCGCCTCGGCCATCTCGATCTCGTCCGCGGTCGGCGCGCCGAACGACAACGAGCGGGTCGCTGCGCGCTGCACCGCTTCGATCACTTCCGGATGGGCGTGACCGAGGATCATCGGCCCCCACGAACCGATGTAGTCGATCAGCCGCCGCCCCTCGGAGTCGACCATGTACGCGCCTTCGGCGCGCTCGATGAAACGGGGAACGCCCCCGACCTGACCGAAGGCGCGAACCGGCGAATTGACTCCGCCCGGAATGGTGCGCTGGGCGCGTGCGAAAAGCTCGGCGTTGCTGGACATGGCTGATGCGCCGTCTTGCGGCGCGAATGGAAACAGAGGTGGATTGTGCGCCGGCGCGCTTACTGCAGTCCGACCGGAGAGATCGACTCGTCGTCGGCTTCCGGGCCGGTCTGGGCCCAGAAGAAGCGATCGGGCACCAGGTGACCCATTCCGGGCCGGTACGCGAAATCCAGGCTCTGGTCGAGGAACTCGAGCGCCTCGTGCACCGCCTGGTCGAGCTTGGCACCGGTGCCCAGCAGCGCAGCCACCGCAGCCGACAGGGTGTCGCCAGCGCCCGAGAAACCGGCGTCGAACATCTCGAAACGCTCGCGCAGCAGTTGCCGGCGCGGGCTCAGCAGCAGATTTTCGACATGGTTCTCGGGAACCAGGATGCCGCTGACCAGCGTGTACTGCACGCCCATGCCCTGCGCCTGCTGCATCAGCGCCTCGGGAGTCGGCGGCTCCTCGCGCTCGACGTCGGCGAACAGCAGCTGGGTCAGCGCGGTGACGTTGCCGCACAGCAGCCGCGTCTGCGGCAGCACCAGCTCCTGCATGGCCTTGATGTATTCCTCGAGTTGCGACTCGTCGAGCGCCTGCAGATTGCCGACATAGGTCACCAGCGGCAGCTGGGCGTAGTCGGCAAGCAGCTCGGCGACCGCGCTGACGACCTCGACGCTGCCGAGGAAACCGACCTTCCAGGCCGCCAGCTCGACGTCCTCGAGCACCGCGCGCGCCTGCTCGACGACCGCGTCGGCGTCGACCTCGACGATGTCGAAAATCTCCGCGGTGTCGCGCACCCAGATCGACGTCGTCACCGGCAGCGCATGACAGCCCACCGCGGCGCACACGGCCTGGTCGGCCGCCAGCCCCGCCGATCCGCTTGGATCGGCTGCGTTGAAGGACATCACGGCCGGCGGGGATTCTGGGGCTTCGTTGGTATTGGACATGTTCGATCCTGAGGGCGGCGCTGTACGCCGCGATGGCGCTGGTCGGCGGAACGCCACAGCGGCGGCGGTCCTGTTCTTAGAATGATTGAATCTTATGCCAGAGGACGATACGCTGTGACACAACCTGAGTTCAAGACGTGGATGTGCTTGATCTGCGGCTTCGTTTACGACGAACAGGAAGGCCACGCACCGAGCGGAGTCGCCCCAGGTACACGCTGGCAGGACGTGCCGATGAACTGGACGTGTCCCGAATGCGGTGCGCGCAAGGATGATTTCGAAATGGTGCAGATCTGAGCATCCACAAGCTGTTTTGTTGACGCCACACTCTTCTGGAGAGTCCGCTTGGGCAAGGCTCACGCCCCTTTCACGGTGCTCGTCGTCGACGACAGCAACACCATTCGCCGCAGCGCCGAGATCTTCCTCAAGCAGGCCGGCTACGAGGTGTTGCTGTCCGAGGACGGCTTCGACGCGCTGTCGAAGGTCGACGACGCGATGCCCGACCTGATCTTCTGCGACATCCTGATGCCGCGGCTCGACGGCTACCAGACGGTGGCGATCATCAAGCGCAGCCCGCGCCACGCCTCGATCCCGGTGGTCATGCTGTCGTCGAAGGACGGCGTGTTCGACAAGGCGCGCGGCAAGATGGTCGGCGCCCAGGACTACCTGACCAAGCCTTTCACCAAGGACCAGTTGCTCAAGACCGTGCAAGGCTATGCGACGGCCTCCAACGCTTCCGACCAGCCATGAGCAGCATTCGCAAAATCCTCATCGTCGACGATTCGCGCACGGAGCTTTATTTCCTGTCGGACTTGCTCGCCAAGAACGGCTACATCGTCAGCACTGCCGAAAACGGCGACCAGGCGCTTGCCGCGCTCGCTGCCGACCGCCCGGATCTGGTGCTGATGGACGTCGTGATGCCCGGGCAGAACGGTTTCCAGCTCACCCGCCAGATTTCGCGCAATCCGCACTACGACGGCTTGCCGATCATCATCTGCACGAGCAAGAAGCAGGAAACCGACAAGCTGTGGGCGATGCGCCAGGGTGCTCGCGACTACGTGACCAAGCCGGTCGACCCCCACGACCTGCTGAGCAAGATCATGGCCCTGTCGTGAAAAGGCGATGCAGCGCACCGACCTGATCGCATTCCAGGGACGCCTTGCCGAGCGCCTGCAACTGGCGCAACAGGGCGCGGCCGAATCGCGCTGGCTCGCCGTGCTCGCCGGCGACGCACGGCTGCTGCTGCCGCTGGCGCAGGCAGGCGAGATCTCGGCCTACGCCCAGCCCACCGTGCTGCCGCACGCACAACCGTGGTTCCTCGGCCTGCTGAACCTTCGCGGCGAGCTCTGCGGCATCGTCGACCTGGCTGCGTTCCTCGGCGGCGGCAGCGGCGCGCGCCCGTCTGCGCGCAGCCGGCTGGTGCAGTTCGCGCCCAGCCTCGACACGAATGCTGCGCTGCTCATCGACCACCTCGCCGGACTGCGCACGCCCGGCCAGTTCGTCGTCGACCCGCTGGCGCCGCCCGCTGCCGAGCCGTGGCTCGGAGCCGGACTGCTCGATGGCGACGGGCTGCGCTGGCGTGAACTGAACCTGGCATTGCTCGCCGACGATACACGTTTCCTGCAGATTGTCTGAACCGCGCCTGAACGCCCCCAGCCGGAGTCCCCATGGCCCTGTTTCCCAAATTCGCCACCACTGCACCGCCGTCCGACGTCACGGCGATCGCCGACGCCGGAATGCAGGCGTCGGTTGCCGCTGCCGCCGAGCTCGAAAGCGGCCGCATCGGCCTGCCCCTGCTCGGGCGCATGCCGCTGGCACGCCAGCAGCGGATGCTGATCGTGCTGCTCATCGCCGCCTTGCTGCTGCTCGGTGCCGGCCTCGCGGTCACGCTGCGCATCAGCTCCAATTCGGCGCGGCTGCTCAACGCCGCGGGCGACGCCGCAATGCAGTCGCAGCGCCTTGCCAAGTCGATTTCGGCCGCGCTGCTGGGCTCCGAGCCCGCATTCGGCGAATTGCGCGCCAGCGCCGCCGCACTGCACGCCGACATGCAGACCCTGGGCAGCGACATCGGTCCCGGCAAGACGCGCGCGCTGGCCGAGGCCACCGTGCGCAGCGCCCACGTCGTCGTCGGCCTCGAAGGCGTGCTGACCGGCACCAACAAGGCGCTGCACGGCGTGTCGCAGCAGTCCGACGACATGCTCGACGCGACGCAGACGCTGATGGCCATGCTGCAGCACGACAAGGCGCCGCCGGCCGACGTCGCGGCAGCCGCGCAGCTGGGCATGCTGACCCAGCGCATCGGCAAATCGGCGAACGAATTCCTGTCCTACGGCGGTGTCAGCCCGCAAGCCGTGTTCGCGCTCGGCAAGGACCTCGACACCTTCCAGCAGCTGCTCGCCGGACTGCGCGATGGTGACAGCTCGCTGCAGCTCGTCGCGGCCCCGGATGCGCAGGCGCAGCAACAGCTCGCCGCACTGCAACACGGCTTCGCCGCGATGCGCCAGGCCGCCACCGCGGTGCTTGGCAAGCTGCGGGACCTGACCAACGCGCGCGTCGCGCAGGCTGCGGTGGTCGCCGACTCGACCCCGCTGCTCGACGGCCTCGAGCAGCTGCGCGGCAGGTACTCGCCGTCTTCCGATGGCGGTGTCGACGCGCTGCTGTTCGTGGGCGCCTGCGGTGCGCTGTCGCTGCTCGCGCTGCTCGCGCTCGCCCAGCTGTACGTGACCGACAACCGTCAGCGCGCACTGCAGGCCGAACGCCAGCGGCTGCAGGCCGAACGCCTGGAACTGGAAGCACGGCGCAGCAACGAGGCCAACCAGTCGGCGATCCTGCGGCTGATGAACGAACTGCAGAACGTCGCCGAAGGCGACCTCACGCAGCAGGCCACCGTGACCGAGGACATCACCGGAGCGATCGCCGATTCGGTGAACTACACGGTCGAGGAACTGCGCAATCTGGTCGGCCAGGTGCAGTCCAGCGCCGAGCAGGTGCGCGCTGCGTCGGCGCAGGCGCAGACCACTTCCACGGATCTGTTGCGCGCTTCCGAACAACAACTGGCCGAGATCCGCGCCACCGGGCAGTCGGTGCTCGACATGGCCGGGCGCATCAATACCGTGTCCTCGCAGGCGCAGCAGTCGTCGGACGTCGCGCACCGCTCGCTGAGCGCGGCCGCGCAGGGGCTGCGCGCGGTGCACAACTCGATCGAGGGCATGAACGCGATCCGGAGCCAGATCCAGGACACGTCCAAGCGCATCAAGCGCCTGGGCGAGTCGTCGCAGGAAATCGGCGAAATCACCGAGCTGATCTCGGACCTGACCGAACAGACCAACGTGCTGGCGCTGAACGCAGCGATCCAGGCAGCATCGGCCGGCGACGCGGGACGCGGCTTCTCGGTCGTCGCCGAGGAGGTGCAACGGCTGGCCGAGCGCTCGGCCGACGCGGCCAAGCAGATCGCCGCGCTGGTGCGCACGATCCAGACCGACACCCAGGACGCGGTCGCGGCGATGGAAAAGAGCACCCAGGGCGTGGTCGAAGGAGCAAGGCTGTCCGACAGCGCGGGTACCGCACTGAGCGAAATCGACCGCGTGTCGCGCGAACTTGCCGAACTGATCCAGCGCATTTCCGAACAGGCTCAGACCGAGGCCAGGTCGGCGAACCAGGTCGCCGAAAACATCCAGCACATCTTCGTCGTCACCGAACAGACCGGCGAAGGCACTCGATCCACCGCGGACCTCGTCGCCGAGCTGGCGCGCGTGGCCGAATCGCTGCGCGAGTCGGTGGCACGTTTCAAGATCGCCTGAGCCTGCGCCGGCATGGATCCAATGCAGCGCCACGAACCCGCGACGACCGACGACGCGCCGCTGGCCTGGGTCATCGACCAGGTCCGCGACAATCTGCTCGGCGCGATCAATGCTGTGCGCAAGCATGTGCAGCTGCGCGCTCTGGATGACGATACCGGAACGTCGCTGCTGCTGCAGGCGCGCGGCCAGATCCACCAGGCCGCGGGCGCGATCGGCCTGCTCGGGCACGACGCCGCGGCACGCGTGGTGCGCGCCGCCGAGCAGGCATTGGCGCACTGCATCGAGGAACCGCGGCGGCTCGACGACCATGCGCTGCAGCTGCTCGCTTCCGGGCTGCATGCCGAACTCGATTTTCTCGACGCGCGGCTTAGCGGTCGGCATGACGCGGCGCTGA
Source organism: Pseudomonadota bacterium (assembly GCA_021805805.1). Taxonomy (GTDB): domain Bacteria; phylum Pseudomonadota; class Gammaproteobacteria; order Burkholderiales; family Burkholderiaceae_C; genus Thiomonas_A. The sequence continues at coordinate 28,231 of JAJZEB010000012.1, forward strand.
AACTGTTCAAGCCGTACCGTGCGCTGGCCGAATTCGCCGGCGCCACCGCGCATCCCGCCGATCTGTGGGAGTTCGACTGGAACTGGCCGGCGCAGGACGGCGAACCCGCCGCGGTCGCGTTGCGCGCGGTCGATCGCTCGGATTACGAGCGCGCGCTGCTGGAACTGCTGCGCGGCCGCGACACGGCTGCCGCGGCAGCGTCGATGCAGCGGGTGGCGGCCACCGCAGCGGCCGCAGCGCACGACCGTGAGCGCACGGTGTGGCGCGCCGCCGAGGGCTTTTTCGAGGCGCTCGGCCAAGGACTCGTGCCTTCGGACCTCTACGTCAAGCGCATCTGCAACCGCCTGAACCTGCAGCTCAAGAACCTGCTCGGCGGCCAGCCGCAACCAGCCCAGCGACTGACGCACGAACTGCTTTTCTACTGCGACCAGGCGCTGGCGCGCGCAGCGGATCACGAACTGCCGGCGCTGCGCGCAGTGGCCCGCGCGCTGCAACTCGCGCCCGGCGAGGCTGTCGACTACGAGACCGACTACTTCGGGCGCATCGACCCGGCCCTGGTGCAGCAGGTACGGCGCCGCCTGGCGCAGGTCAAGGATGGCTGGTCGATGCTCGGCAACGAGGATTTCAGCCGCGTCGACCGCCTGCTCGACGCGCTTGGACAGCTGGCTTCGGCGCTGCGCGACGTGCAGCCAGGTGCCGAGGTGCTCGCTGCGGCCATCGAGCGCATGGTGCGCGCCGTGCACGCGAAGCGCGCGCTGCTGACCCCCGAGCGGGTGCTCGAGACAGCCACCGCGCTGCTGTTCCTGGAGGCCGCGTTCGCGCATTTCCGCGCCGACGACGCGGAGTTCCTCGAACATGCGCGCGAACTGGCGCAGCGGCTGCTGCGCAGCGCCGACGGCGTGGACGCAGGAACCTTCGCGCCGTGGATGGAGGCGCTGTATCGGCGCACCTCGGAAACCCAGACCTTGGGCAGCGTCGTCGAGGAGCTGCACCACGACATGGCCGAGGTCGAGCGACTGCTCGACGGCTATTTCCGCGACCCCGCGGTTCGCCCCGATCTGGAATCCGTTCCGCGGCTGCTTGCGCAGATGCGCGGTGTACTGTCGGTGCTCGGCGTGGAAGTCGGCGCCCAGGCGCTGGGCCGCATCCGCCAGCAGGTCGACGCCCTGATCGACGGCGCGCACGACGAGGCACAGGCACGCGCCGAGGGTGGGCCATTCGACCAGCTCGCCGCCAACATCGGTGCCCTCGGCTTCCTGATCGACATGCTCGGCTACCAGCCCGATCTGGCCAGGACGCTGTTCACCTTCGACGCCGAGCGTGGCACTTTGCGACCGCGGGTGGCCAGCACGCCGCGCCGCGCGCCGAGCGCGGCGCAGCAAGCGGCTGCCACCGGCGGTGTGACGGACGTGGCCGACGCTGTCGGATCGGCGACCGCGGCGCCGGGCGACACAGCGACGGCAGCGCACGTCGCTGAGCCGGCCGCTGCCGGTGACGCAAGCAAAGCGCCGGAAGCCGCTGCCGACGCAACGACGCCCGACGCCGCAGTGTCGGACGCAGAAGTCGACCCCGAGCTGCTGGGCATCTTCCTCGACGAAGCCGCCGACGTGATCGCTGCCGGGAACGCGGTGCTCGTGCATTTGCGTGCCGACCCGGACGCGGACGACGAATCGTCTCTGGCAAGCGTTCGGCGTGCTTTCCACACCCTCAAGGGAAGCTCGCGTATGGTCGGGCTTCGCGACTTCGGCGAAGCGGCGTGGGAAATGGAGCAGTTGTTCAACCAGGTCCTTGCCAAGCAGCGCGCCGCGACCTTGCCGCTGCTGGACCTGGCCAAGCGCGCGTTCGCCGAGCTCGACTCCTGGGCCGGCGCGCTGCGCGCCGGCGACGCGCGTGCGCACGCGAACACGGGCATCGTCGCCGCGGCACGCGCGCTTCGCGTTGGCGGAACCCAGCCGGACATTGCGTCGCACGGCCCGGCGCCCGCGCCGGAACCGGTTGCGCAAGCGCACGCCCTGCCGCAGGTCGACACGACCGCGAGCCCGGTGGCCGAGCTGGAGCTGTCCGACGCCCTGCTGCTCGGCTCGCTGGATCCGACCGCGCCAACTCCGGGGTCCGCGCCGGCGCACGAACCGGTGTGGGAGTCGCTGCAGGAACCGCTGCAGGAACCGGCGCAGGAACCGGCGCAGGAGCCGGCGCAGGAGCCGGCGCAGGAGCCGGCGCAGGAACCGGCGCAGGAACCGGTGTGGGAGTCGCTGCAGGAACCGGTGCAGGAGCCGGCGCAGGAACCGGCGCGGGAACCGGCGCAGGAACCGGCGCAGGAACCGGTGCACGAACCGGTGCAGGAACCGGTGTGGGAGTCGCTGCAGGAACCGCTGCACGAACCGGCGCACGAACCGGTGCACGAACCGGTGCACGAACCGGTGTGGGAGTCGCTGCAGGAACCGGTGCAGGAACCGCTGCAGGAACCGCTGCAGGAACCGCTGCACGAACCGGCGCAGGAACCGGCGCAGGAACCGGTGCACGAACCGGTGCAGGAACCGGTGTGGGAGTCGCTGCAGGAACCGCTGCACGAACCGGCGCAGGAACCGGCGCAGGAACCGGTGCACGAACCGGTGCAGGAACCGGTGCAGGAACCGGCACAGGAGGCGGCACAGGAGCCGTCCACCGAAGCGGTCAAGCAGATTGGCGATCTGCGCATCGCGCTGCCGCTGTACAACATCTATCTGAGCGAAGCCGACGAACTGATCCGCCGTCTGCATGCGGACATCGGCGCCTGGGCCGCCCAACCCGAGCAGGCGCTGAGCGCCGACACGGCGGCACTCGCCCACCAGCTGCGCGGCAGCTCGCGTACCGTCGGCCTGCACACGGTCGGTCGTCTGGCCGAGCTGCTCGAGGACATCATCGGGCTTCAGCGCGACGCGCCGCAGGCGCTGTCGCCGGCCGATGCCGCGCTGCTGCCGCACGCCGTCGACGACTTGCGCCGGCTGCTGCACCACTTCGCCGCCGGGTTCGTGCGCCAGCCGCCGCCGGAGCTCGAGCGCGCACTCGAAACGCTGATCCTGCGCCTGCGCCACGGCGCGCCGGCGCGGGCGCGCGAAGCGTTCGCCCATGGCGCGCCGCCGGCGCCACCGAGCGCAGCGCCCGCGCCGCAGGCGCCACTCGGGCTTCTGGACCACGTCGACGCCGAACTCTTCGCAGTGTTCGAGTTCGAAGCCACCGAACTGCTGCCGCAGCTCGCGTCGGCGTTGCGCCAATGGGAGGCACGTCCGCACGACGCTGCCAGCCCCAAACAAGCCATGCGGCTGCTGCACACATTCAAGGGCAGCGCGCGAATGGCCGGCGCGATGGCGCTGGGCGAAGCCGCGCACCGACTTGAAGCCGACATCGAGGCGCTGCTCGGCGCCGCGTCCGCTCCCGAACCGGGCGCGCTGGTCGACGCGATCGCGCGTTGCGACGCGCTGACGATGCGTTTCGACCGCTTGCGCGAAGCGCAGGCCCTTCCCGACCACCATGCAGCGGCGCCGGTGCAAGCCGTCGACGCCGATGAATTCGAGGTCGTCGAACACGACGGCGATGACGAGACGTCCGCGCCGCGCGCGCCGGCACCGGCACCGGCTCCCGCGCCGGCACCGGCACGCGCCGCAGTCACGCGCCAGGCCGCCCAGCCGGTGCGGGTACGCGCCGCGCTGCTCGACCGTCTCGTCAATCAGGTCGGCGAAGTCAGCATCGCGCGCGGGCGTCTGGACGTCGAATTCGGCCAGATCCGCTCCAGCACCCGCGACCTGGGCGACAACCTCGAGCGGCTGCGCACGCAAGTGCGCGATATCGAACTGCAGGCTGACGCACAGATGGCGGCGCGCGCGCAGGCCGCGCGCGATGACGGCCGCGACTTCGACCCGCTCGAGTTCGATCGCTTCACCCGCTTCCAGGAATTGACGCGGATGATGGCAGAGTCGGTCAACGACTTGGCGCTGGTGCAGACGACACTGACGCGTGCGCTGCAGGCCACCGAGGACAACCTGTCGCGCCAGGCACGACTCACGCGCGATCTGCAGCGCGACCTGCTGCGCACGCGGATGGTCGAGTTCGACAGCATCTCCGAGCGCCTCTACCGCACTGTGCGGCAGGCCGGCAAGGACTCCGGCAAGGCGGTCAAGCTCGACATCGTCGGCGGCACCATCGAAGTCGACCGCGGCGTGCTCGACCGCATGGCCGGGACCTTCGACCATTTGCTGCGCAACGCCGTCGCGCACGGGCTGGAAAGCGCCGACGCACGCGTCGCGGCTGGCAAGGACCCGATGGGAACGATCACGTTGAGCGTGCGGCACGAAGGCAGCGAAGTCGTCATCGCGGTGAGCGACGATGGCGCCGGACTCGACGACGCTGCGATCGCGCAGCGCGCCCGCGCACTGGGGCTGATCGCCGCCGACACGCGTCCCGACCGCGACCAGCTCCACGAACTGATCTTCCGCGCCGGCTTCTCCAGCATGCGCCAGGCCACGGCGATGGCCGGACGCGGCGTCGGCCTCGACGTCGTGCGCAACGACACCCGTGCGCTGGGCGGCCGTGTCGAGGTCTCGTCGGTACCGGGCCGCGGCAGCACCTTCACTCTGGTGCTGCCGCTGACCACCGCGGTCACCCAGGTCGTGCTGCTGCGCGTGGGCACACGCGTCTATGCGGTGCCATCCAGCCTCGTCGACCTGGTCGTGCGCCTGAAACCGCAGGACGCGGTCGCCACGGCCCAGCGGCGCAGCTACGCCGACGACGACGCGGAAATGCCGTGCTACTGGTTCGGCGCGCTGACCGCGGACTCAGGCGCGAGCACCGATCCGGTCGGCCGCAGCGTGCCGCTCGTCCTCGTGCGCAGCGCCGCGCAGCGCCTGGCGCTGCTCGTCGACGAAGTGCTCGGCAATCAGGAAGTGGTGGTCAAGAACCTCGGGCCGCAACTGTCGCGGGTCCCCGGGCTGGCTGGCATCTCGCTGCTGCCCGACGGTGCGCTGGTGCTGATCTACAACCCGGTCGGCCTGGCCGCGGTGCACGGCGCGCAGGCGGCGCTGCTGATGGACGAGGCGCGCGGAGTCGACGCCAGGCGCGCGGCGACCGCCGAGCCCGAGCTGCCCGACGATCTCATCGCCGTTCCAGCCAACACCGTTCTGGTGGTCGACGATTCGATCACCGTGCGCCGTGTCACCCAGCGCTTCCTCAGCCGCAATGGCTACAACGTGATGCTGGCCAAGGATGGCCTCGACGCGCTCGAGCAGCTGCAGAGCAGCTTGCCGGACGTGGTGCTGACCGATATCGAAATGCCGCGGATGGACGGTTTCGACCTGGCACGCAACATCCGCGCCGACGAACGCACCCGGCACCTGCCGGTGATCATGATCACGTCACGGATCGCCGACAAGCACCGCAACTATGCCGAGGAGCTCGGAGTCGACCATTACCTGGGCAAGCCGTACTCCGAGGACGAGTTGCTCGGCCTGATCAATCGCTACATGCGCGAAGGGGCCCGTCACTGAGGCCTTCGGGCTGCTCTGCAGCGGCGTCGCGCACCACCGCATAGCGCTGCAGGGTCCGCGCGCGCGCGCGCGCGTGGTCGACCACCGGCGCCGGATAGTCGGCGCCCAGTCGAACCCCGGCGCGCTGCAACACCGCCGGATCGGCCAGCCACGGCGCGTGCAGCGCAGCGTCGGGCAGCGCGGCCAGTTCGGGCACGTAGCGACGGATGAAACGCCCGTCGGGGTCGAAGCGCCGGCTTTGCGTGACCGGGTTGAAAATGCGGAACCAGGGCTGTGCGTCGCAGCCGCTGGACGCGGCCCATTGCCAGCCGCCGTTGTTCGAAGCCAGGTCGAAGTCGTTGAGCTGCAGCGCGAAATGCGCCTCGCCCAGACGCCAGTCGACGCCGAGGTCCTTGCACAGGAAGCTGGCCGTGACCATGCGCAGGCGGTTGTGCATGTATCCGGTGGCGGTGAGCTGGCGCATGCCGGCGTCGACCAGCGGGTAGCCCGTGCGCCCTTCGCGCCAGGCTTCGAGCAGCGCCGGCGCATCGTCCCAGACGATGGCGTCGTAAGCGGGCTTGAACGCGCGCTCGACCACGCCCGGATGATGGAACAGGATCTGGGCGTAGAACTCGCGCCAGACCAGTTCGCCGAGCCACGCATCGGCACCCGCATCGCCCCGCCGCGCCCACGCCACATTGACCGCATCGCGCACGCTGATGGTGCCGAAGCGCAGGTGCACCGACAGGTAGCTGGTCCCGCGCCGTCCCGGAAAATCGCGCGCCTGGGCGTAACCGGCCAACCGCGGCACGAAGGCATCGAGCAAGGCGCGCGCGCCGCCGCTGCCGCAGCCCAGTTCGGCCGGCGGCAACGCCTGCGCGTCGAAGCCGAGTTCGGCCAGCGACGGCGGCTGCGGCCCCTCCGATCCAGCGGCCAGGCGTACGGCCAGCGCAGAGCAATCCCACGGCCGCAGCAGCGCCGGATTCGCGTGCACATGCGCCAGCCACGCCTTGCGGTACGGCGTATAGACCGCATACGCGCGGCCGCCACGCAACAGCTGCGGCGCAACGACGACATGGTCGTCGTACGCGTGCAACGCAATGCGCAACGCGGCAAGCCGCGCATCGACCTCGGCGTCGCGGCGCAGCGCCCGCGGCTCGTAGTCGCGGTTGACGTACACGGCCTCGGCGCCCAGACGCGCCGCAAGTCCGGGAACGCACTCGGCAGCATCGCCGTGCAGCACGTGCAACGCGCCACCGAGCGCGCGCAAGCGCGCGTCGATGTCGGAGAGCGCGGCATGGATGAACGCCACCCGCCGGTCGGCGTGCGCACCGGCGCGCAACAGCGGGTGCAAGATATCGGTGTCGAAGACGAACAGCAGCGCCACACGCGCGCCGCTGCGCAGCGCGTGGTGCAGCGCAGCGTGATCGTGCAGACGCAGGTCACGGCGCAACCAGACCAGCGCCAGGCGGCGCGAAGCGTTCGAGGCGGGCGTCATCATGCTCGGTGCAACGAATGCGCGGCGATAATATCGTGCCATGAACCGTCTTGCCGACGTATCCAATCTGAGCAACCAGTTCCTGATCGCGATGCCGGGCCTGGTCGACTCGGCGTTCGCCTCCAGCGTCGTGTACGTCTGCGAGCATTCGCCGCGCGGCGCGCTGGGCCTGGTCATCAACCGGCCGACCGACATCGTGCTCGGCGACCTGTTCGCGCGCATCGAGCTGCCGCTGCTGCGTACCGAGCTGGAACACCTGCCTGTCTACTACGGCGGCCCGGTGCAGACCGAGCGCGGCTTCGTGCTGCACGACAGCGACGGCCGCGACTACGCATCGACCCTGCACGTGGCCGCGGGGCTGCAGATGACCACGTCGAAAGACGTGCTCGAGCACATTGCGCGCAATGGCGGGCCACGGCGTTTCTTCGTCGCGCTGGGCTACGCCGGCTGGAGCGCTGGCCAGCTCGAGGACGAAATCGCGCACAACGGCTGGTTGACGGTCGAGGCCGACGCGTCGATCGTGTTCGACACCCCGGTCGAACAGCGCATGGACGCCGCGATGGCCTTGATTGGTATTTCGTCGCTGAGCCTGTCGCAAACGCCCGGCCATGCCTGAGCAGTCGCGTGCGCCTGCCGCCGGCGCAATCGTCATGGGCTTCGACTACGGCAGCCACCGCATCGGCGTGGCCGTGGGCAACACCATCACGGCCAGCGCGCAGGCCTTGTGCAGCGTCGACGCGATGCGGCGCGACATCCGTTTCGCGTCGATCGCCTCGCTGCTCGTGCAATGGCAGCCGACGCAGCTGGTCGTCGGCCTGCCGCTGGCGCGCGACGGGCACGAGCAGTTGCGCACCACCCAGGCGCGGCGCTTCGCCAACCAGCTCCACGGCCGCTTCGGCCTGCCGGTGGCGATGGTCGACGAGCGCTACACCTCGCGCGCGGCCGAGGACGCCGGCGCGGCCGACGTCGACGCCGAATCGGCGCGACTGATTCTGGAACAATACCTGCAATCCGACGCATGCCCATGAGCACTCCTCCGGACGCTGAAGCGCTGTACGCGCTGCTCGTCGAACAGCTTCGAGACTGGTTGGCCGCGCAGCCGAATGCGCCCACGCTGGTCGGTGTCTACTCAGGCGGCGCCTGGCTGGCCGAGCGGCTGCACGCCGAGCTGGCGCTGGACACCCCGCTGGGCGTGGTGTCGTCGACCTACCATCGCGACGACCTGGCCACCCGCGGCCTGCACCCGAACGGCAACCGCACCGCGCTGCCGTTCGACGTCAACGGGCGCGCGATCGTGCTCGTCGACGACGTGCTGTACACCGGGCGCACGACGCGCGCGGCAATCAACGAGCTGTACGACTTCGGCCGTCCTGCGCGCATCGATCTGGCGGTGCTGGTCGACCGCGGCGGTCGCGAACTGCCGATCTGCCCGACGCTGTGCGCCGGTCGCATCGAGCTGGCGGCGGGGCGCATGCTCGAACTGTGCCGCGCCGAAGGCGACCCGATGCGCTTCGAATTCCTCGAGTCCGAATTCCGATGAGCAAGCACCCGCAACTCAACCGACACGGCGAACTGCGCCATCTGCTGACCATCGAGGGGCTGCCGCGCGACGTGCTGCTGCACATCATGGACACCGCGCAGGGGTTCATGAGCTTCGGCGACCGCGAAGTCAAGAAGGTCCCGCTGCTGCGCGGCAAAAGCGTGTTCAATCTGTTCTTCGAGAACTCGACGCGAACGCGCACGACCTTCGAGATCGCGGCCAAGAGGCTGTCGGCCGACATCTTCAACCTCGACATCCAGCGCTCGAGCACGGCCAAGGGCGAGAGCCTGCTCGACACCATCGCCAACCTGGAGGCGATGGACGCCGACATCTTCGTCGTGCGCCACAGCGAAAGCGGCGCGCCGTTCCTGATCGCGCAGCACAGCCCCGACCACGTGCACGTGGTCAACGCCGGCGACGGGCGCCATGCGCACCCGACGCAGGGCCTGCTCGACATGATGACCATCCGCCACTACAAGCGCGACTTCAGCGCGCTGCGCGTGGCCATCGTCGGCGACATCGTGCACTCGCGGGTGGCGCGCTCGGACATCCATGCGCTGACCACGCTGGGCGTCCCGGAGGTTCGCGTGGTCGGCCCGAAGACCCTGGTGCCGGGCGACCTGCGCGACCTGGGCGTGCGCGTGTGCCACGACATCGCCGAAGGCCTGCGCGACGCCGACGTGGTCATGATGCTGCGGCTGCAGAACGAGCGCATGTCGGGCGGCCTGCTGCCTTCGGCAAGCGAATTCCACATGATGTACGGGTTGACACCCGAACGCCTGGCGCTGGCCAGCCCCGACGCGATCGTCATGCATCCGGGGCCGATCAACCGCGGCGTCGAAATCGACTCCAGCGTCGCCGACGGCCCCAGCAGCGTGATCCTGCCGCAAGTGCGTTTCGGCATCGCCGTGCGCATGGCGGTGCTGTCCATCGTCGCCCATACCGCAGCCTGACCATGATCGAGCCCCATTCCATCCTCGTGCGCGGCGGCACCCTGGTCGACCCGGGCACCGGCACCGAGCAACCCGGCGACGTCGCCATCGCCGGCGAATCGATCGTCGCGGTCGGCCATGCGCCCGACGGCTTCCAGCCCGACCTGGTGCTCGATGCGCACGGCTGCCTGGTCATGCCCGGACTGGTCGACCTGTGCGCGCGGCTGGGCGAGCCGGGCGGCGAAGCCGCCGGCCTGCTCGACGCCGAGCTGGCCGCAGCGGCCGCCGGCGGCGTCACGCGCGTCGTCTGCGCGCCCGACACCGACCCGGTGCTCGACGAACCCAGCCTGGTCGAAATGCTGCGCTGGCGCGCCCGGCGCATCAAGCGCGCGCGGGTCTACCCGCTGGGCGCGCTCAGCGTCGGACTGCACGGCGAGCGGATCGCCGAAATGGCCTCGCTGGTCAAGGCCAGCTGCATCGGACTGTCGCAGGCCGACCGCCCGGTGGCCGACACCCAGCTGCTGGCGCGCGCGCTGCAGTACGCCAGCACCTACCGCTACAAGGTCTGGCTGCGCCCGCTCGACGCCCACCTCGGCCGCGGCGTCGCCGCCAGCGGCGCGTACGCACAGCGCCTGGGGCTGGCCGGCGTGCCGACGACCGCCGAAACGATCGCGCTGCACACCATTTTCGAGCTGGTCCGCGCCAGCGGCTGCGCCGTGCACCTGAGCAAGCTGTCGAGCGCCGCGGGAGTCGAGCTGGTGCGCCGGGCCAAGGCCGACGGCCTGCCGGTGACCGCCGACGTCTCGATCCACAATCTGCTGCTGACCGACCTGGACATCGGCTGGTTCGATGCCCGCGCCCGGCTCGATCCGCCGCTGCGCCAGCGCGCCGACCGCGACGCGCTGCTGCAGGGGCTTGCCGACGGCACACTCGATGCGCTGTGCTCGGACCACAGCATCCTCGGCAGCGACGACAAGGTGCTGCCGTTCGCCGAGGCGACTCCGGGTGCCAGCGGGCTGGAACTGCTGCTGCCGGTGCTGCTCGAATTCGCCCGCCGCAGCGGCCTGCCGCTGCCGGCCGCGGTGGCCTGCGCGACGACCCGTGCGGCGGCTGCCGCCGGGCTCGCCGCGCCGGCATTGCGCGCCGGCTGCGCTGCCGAGCTGATCGTGGTCGATCCCGCGCAGCGCTGGCGCGCCACGGCAGACGCGCTGCACAGCCGCACCAAACCGACTCCGTTGGCCGAGATCGAACTCAGCGGGCGGGTGCGCGCGACCATCGTCGACGGGCGCATCGTGCATCGCAGTGCGACGGCGTGAACCCGGGCTTCCAGCAATGACCGCTGCGTTGCGGTTGCTGGGCATGTTCGGCGGCCTGCTGTGGCTGCTGCCGAGCGGGCTGCTCAAGCTGCACCGCGTGCGCCGTCTCGGCGCCGCGCAGCGCGACCGCGTGATTCGCGACTGGTCGCGCGCCGTGCTGCGCACCTGCCGGATCGAGCTGCAGCTCGACGGCCCCCCGCCGACGGCGCCGTGCCTGCTGGCGATCAATCATGTTTCGTGGCTCGACATCGTGGTCCTCAACGCGGTCGCGCCGACGCGCTTCGTAGCCAAGGCCGACGTCGACCGCTGGCCCGTCGTCGGCGCGCTGGCGCGCGGTTCCGGAACGCTGTTCATCGAGCGCTCGCGCCCGCGCGACGCCATGCGCGTCATGCACGACATGACCCGCTGCCTGCGCGAAGGCCAGCAGGTCAGCGTTTTCCCGGAAGGGACGACGTCGGCCGGCGACCGCATCCTGCCGCTGCACGCCAATCTGTTCCAGGCTGCGGTGAGTGCCGCGGTCGCGGTGCAACCGGTGCTGCTGCGCTATCTCGACGCCGACGGGGTCACGCCGAGCACGGCACCGGCGTATGTCGGCGACGACAGCATCCTGCGCACGCTGTGGCGCATGGCCGCGGCCCCGCGGCTGCACGCGTCGATCGCCTACCTGTCGCCGATCCACGGCGGCGAACGCCGCGCGCTGGCGCGCGCGGTGCAGGACAGCCTGCAGCAGGCCCTGTCCACGGCAACACCGCTGGCCGCAGCAGCTGAGCTGGCCGCGGCGCGCTGAGCGGCGCCTGCGCTTCGGCCGCATCGCGGCGCGCAGCGCAGCGCGGCGGCGGCGCATCGGCAGCGGGTCGTTAGATGCACGCAAAGGCAACATGAATATTGGCTGCGCCTGCAGCCGAATCGGCATCCAGCGGCTACGCTAGACGCGTTGCGTCGCCCTGCCTTGCCGCAAAGTGCTTCACTGCCACCGAATCCAGAGTGGCTTCATTGCGAAGTCGACGCCGGTTCGCGCGCGCCGCCCGGCCCCCGGCCGTCGGCGGAGTCCGGCTGCTGCGGGACTTCCGACCCGACCGCCGCGCGCGCCGCCATGCCGCGGCATGACTTCCCGTGCCACGCCGCATCGATCGACCGGGCGCCCACGCCCGTGTTCAACCTGGCACGCGACGCAACGGGTCGCGTGATCGGAACAAGTCCCATGTCTGCTCTGTACGAAATCTCCCCGCACACGGTGCGGGAACCCGTCCGCCTGGCCGCGGACATGTCCGTGGCGCCGAGCGCCGCACGCGGCGGCGATCGCCTCGCGCTGGGACTGGTCGGCAACGGCTCGGCCAGCGCGCTGATCGACCGGCACGCCACCATGGTCTGGAGCTGCGCACCACGGCTCGACAGCGACCCGGTGTTCCTCGCCCTGCTCGACCACGGTGCCGAGGCCCGCGGCGAGTTCGCAGTCGACCTGCACGGTGCTTCGCGCTACGAACAAAGGTACGACACCAATACCGCGGTGTTGCGCACCAAAGTCTGGAACGAAACCGGCGACGGAATCGAGATCACCGACTTCGCTCCGCGCTTCATCGCCCAGGGCCGCGTCTTCCGGCCGCCGATGCTGGTGCGGCGCGTGCGCGTGCTGTGCGGAACGCCGTCGGTGCGCATTCGGTTGCGCCCCTGCTTCGACTGGGGCCGGAATGCGCCGCAACTCAGCGTCGGCAACCACCACGTGCGCTACAGCGCCGCCGGCAGCGTGCTGCGCGTGACCACCGATGCCCCGCTGACCTATCTGGTGCAGGAATCGTTCTTCATCCTGCGCCAGCGCGTCGATCTGGTGTTCGGCGAAGACGAATCGCTGCGCGGCAGCGTTGCCGACGTCGCCGCGGACTACGAACGTCAGACGCTGGACCATTGGCGGCACTGGTCGAGGCATCTTGCGGTGCCGCTGCAGTGGCAGGACGCGGTGATCCGCGCCGCAATCACCCTGAAACTGTGCGTGCACGAGGACACCGGGGCGATCGTCGCGGCCATGACCACCAGCATTCCCGAGGCACCGTCGAGCGGCCGCAACTGGGACTATCGCTACTGCTGGCTGCGCGATGCCTATTTCGTCGTCCGCGCACTCAACAGCCTGTCCGAAGTCGGGACCATGGAAAACTACCTCGAATGGCTGTGGAACGTGATCGCCGACGCGCAGGACGGCGCGCTGCAACCTCTGTACGGAGTCGGGCGCGAACGCAGGCTCGACGAAGCCGCGGTTCCGAGCCTGTCGGGCTATCTGGGCATGGCTCCGGTTCGGCGCGGCAACCAGGCCTACGAGCACGCACAGCACGATGTCTGGGGAAGCGTCGTGCTGGGCGCCGCACAGGCGTTTTTCGATCGCCGGCTGCTGCAGCCGGCAGCACACCTCGAATTCGCCCAGCTCGAGCGCATCGGTGAGCAGGCGGTGGCCGCGCACCAGGTCGCCGACGCCGGACTGTGGGAACTGCGCACCCGGCGCGCCGTGCACACGCACTCGGTGGCGATGTGCTGGGCGGCGTGCGATCGCCTGGCGAAAATCGCCGTACACCTCGGCCTGCGCGACCGTGCCCGCTACTGGCGCGTGCATGCCACGCGAATCCGCGCGTGGCTGCTGCCCAGGGCCTGGAACGAGCGCCGCCAGGCGTTCGTCGATGCGCTCGGCAGCGAGACCATCGACGCCAGCGTGCTGCTGCTGCCGCAGATCGGTCTGGTCGACGCTCGCGATCCGCGCTTCGTGCGCACCTACGAAGCGCTCGAACGCACGCTGTGCGACGGCGCCCACGTCCGGCGCTACGAAGCGGCCGATGACTTCGGGGTTCCCTGCGTGGCGTTCAACGCGTGCAGCTTCTGGCGCGTCGAGACGCTGTGCATGATGGGGCGCAGGCGCGAAGCGCGCGCGCTGTTCGAGGACCTGCTCTCAGCGTGCAATCCGCTGGGCCTGATGGCCGAGGACACCGATCCGGACACCGGAATGGCCTGGGGCAATTTCCCGCAGACTCTGGCGATGGCCGCGCTGATCAATGCCGCGGTGCGCCTTTCGTCGCAGTGGAGGTCGGTGCTTTGAGCCCTGCCGGTGCGGTCGCGGGGGGTGCGGACGGTTCGTCGCGCCACTCGCGCCACACCGCCAGCAGCACGGCGAGCACCATCGGGCCGAGGAACATCCCGATCAGGCCGAACGCCGACATGCCGCCCAGCACGCCGAACAGCACCAGCACGAACGGCGCGCGCGTGCTGCCGCTGATGACCAGCGGGCGCACCAGGTTGTCGACCCAGCTGACCGCCAGCAGGCCCCAAAGCAGCAGTCCGACTCCGGCGCCGAAGCGCCCGGTCGCGATCAGCCACAGCGCCGCCGGAACCCAGACCAGCGGCGCGCCGAACGGGGCCAGCGCGAACATCGCGGTGATCGCCGCAAGCAGCACCGGAGCGGGCACGCCGGCCCAGCCGTAACCGAGACCGGCGATCAGTCCCTGCGCCAGCGCGGTGGCCAGCAGCCCCCACAGCACGGCACGCGTCATGTCGGCAGCGGCCTCCAGGTAGGCATCGACGCGTGCGCCCAGGATGCGCCGGAACACGGCCTGCGCCTGCCGCAGACCGCGCTCGCCGTCGCGATAGACGAAGAACAGCGTCAACAGCGCAAAGCCGAACTTGGCCGCGTTGCGTCCGGCGCCGCCCAGCAGCGCGAATGCCTGCGTGGCGACCTGCGCGCTCCACGCCGACGCCTGCAGTCGGCTTGCGGCCTGCGCGCGGGTGCTCGCGCGCAGCAGGTCCTGCAGCAGGCTGCCGATCAGCGGCAGTCGCGCCAGTGCCGTCGACAGCGTGGAGACTTCGCTGGCCAGCTGGGTGCCGGCCGAGGTCAGCGCGCCGACCAGTTCGTTGCGCAGCAGCACACCGAGCCAGAGCATCGGCAGCACGAATGACAGTGCGACCAGCAGCGTCATCAGCAACGCACCCAGGCTGGGGTGCCGGCGCGTGCGCACGCGTTCGAACAACGGCCAGCTGACGAAACCCAGGATCATCGCCCAGGCCACCGAAGCGAGGAAGGGCCGCAGCACCTGATAGGCCAGGCCCAGCAAGGCGAGCAGCAGAAGACCCAGGATGATGCGCCGCAGCGCCGGCGGCGTCGGCAACGCATTCATGGTCGGGCGATGGTCGTGCGCGGCGCGCCGCAGCGCGCTGCGCCAGATCAAGATCGTGGCGACCTGCCCAGGTGCCCTTCGCGAAGACGTCGAGCGATCCGCCGCCCACGGCATCGTCAATATTGACGATGCCGGCGATCGCCGCAGCCGTTTCAATCGATTCGAAGCGCGATTTCCCGGGCCATCGGCACGGGAACCACCATCCCCATCCCAGCCGCCTAATCCAGGAGCAGCAAAAGTGTTCAAGCGTACGATCGAAACCAGGAAACTTGTCTTGGCGCTGCTGTGCAGCCCGTTCGCACTCGCCGCCTGCGGCGGCGGTGGCGGCGCTGGCGCAACGGGCAGCGGCAACACCGGCGCGACCGGCAGCAACAACAGTTCCGGCCAGCAGACCGCCAGCGCCTGCACGGTGACCGACACCGGCCCCTTTGTCGCGGTGTCCCTGACCGGACAGGTCGGGCAGGCCCAATTCACCAGCGGCGGCGCGGTACTGACCTACGGCAGCTATCCGTCCAGCTTCCCCGGAAACAGCCTCAGTGGCACGCTCGACCTGATCCAGGACCCGAACCACACCGGGGTCTGCATGGACCAGGGTGGCGCTAACGGCTCGATGCGTACGGTCGTGCAGGCCAACGGAGTGATCGGCATCTCGCATGCGGTGGTCAACGGGACCGACGAACCGGTGGTGCTCCTCGAAGAAAGCGCCCTCGTCCCCAATACCAGCATGGCCAATCTCGCGGGCACCTACGATCTGCTTCGCTACCAGACCGACACGACCAATGGGGGCGAAACGAGGTCGTCCTACGTGACTTTCACGGTCAGCGGATCCGGCGCCTGGAGCATGTGCAAGAATGCGCCGACATGCTCGACGCCGACCGCGAGCGGCACCTTCAACGCGCTGGCCGGAAGCAGCAACGAGTTCGAGTTCGCCGCTGCGGGCCTGGTGCGCGGCGATTCATTCATCGTCAACGATGGGGCAGCCCAGATTCTTGTGAACGCAGAGCACGATACCGGCAGCGGATTGGTTCAAGGCCTGCATTTCGGCATGGCGCAGGCAGCGTGGAATCCATTGTCCGCGCCTTACGCGGTCAACACCACGGACGCGACGAGCCAGCAGGTGATCGTCTACGGCAGCGCGGTAAGCGGCTCCGGGTCCAGCCCCATCGCGCTGACGACCGACAGCCCGATCACCGGACTGGCCACCGCAACGGCCGCCGACGGCGTGACGCTCGACTACCTGCTCGACACGCCGAGCGGTTTCTTCGCCGACGCCAGCAACACCGGCAACAATTTCACCGCCGGCCCCGGATTCTTCGCCTTCGGCGTCGTCCCGCCAGGCAACTGACTCCGCACCCGCCGCGCCGCCGCATGCTCCCGCTCGACGTCGACTCCGTGCCGGATATGGCTGCCGAACTGTACGCCAGCGCATCCGCGCCCGAGCGCTTTGGCGAAGCGCTGGGCGCGGTATCGCGATGGCTGGACGCGGATCTCTTCCACCTCATCCGCTGGAACGAGTCGAGCGACGCCTACGACCTGTCGCTGCGCTCGCCGCTTCTCGACGCGACCGTCGACGGGCCATATCGTTCGTATTACGCCGCGATCGATCCGCGGCGGCCGATCGGCGCGACTGCCGAGGTCGGCGAGGTACGCGCTTGCCACTGGTATTTCGACGATCGCTTCGTCTCGCGCAACGAGTTCTACCAGGACTACGCCGTCAAGCAGCACGGAACCCGCTGGATCATGGGCGCCCCGCTGCATCGCGGCGAGGGCAACGTCGTCTATTTCTCGTTCAACATGTTCGCGGACCGGGACCATTTCTCGCTGCGGCAAATCGCGGGATTGCGCTACCTGATGCCCACTCTGCAGCGCGCGTATCTGCTGATGGATCGCGTCGAGGGGCTGGAGCGCAATCTGCGCGCGGCCGATGCGGCGCTGGACGCGTGGTCCACGGGAGTCGTCGCGCTCGACCCCAAAGGCCGCGTGCTGTGGCACAACACGGCGGCGCGATCCTGGTTCGGGCCTGATCGCCTGTTCATCGTGCGCGCCGGCCGCCTGCTCGGCGTCGGCGCGGGTGCGGCGCGGCTGCAACGCGCGCTGGCCGACGGCATGGTGCAGCCGACGCATTGGACCGCTCGCCCGCGCGTGGCCGGCTGGTTCGGCAAAGCAGACCGTGTCGCGCTGACGTTGACGCGGGCCCCCGAAGCCGGCGGCTCGCCGCCCCACCTGCTGCTGCTCGGACAACCGCTGCGCACGGCCAACAGCGTGTCTGCGCAAGCGCTGCGGGCGTGGTTCGGCCTGACCCCGGCCCAGGCCCGGATCGCTGCACTGCTGGCGCGTGGCCTCGATGCCAAATCCGTGGCCGAGGCCTGCGGCGTTTCGATGCCGACCGTACGCACGCAGATTCGACAGATCCTCGATCGCTGCGACGCGCGCAGCCTGCAAGACCTGCAGCGCCTGCTCGCACGACTGCCCGACGCGTGACCGCGGGCACGGCATGCGTGGCAGCACAGGTCGGTTCCGGACGCGTGCGGTAATCGACCGGGCCGGAGCCGGATTGCCGGTGGACCGGCGACGACGGCGAGCGCCTGAACATGTTGCCGGCCCAAGCTGGCTGCGGCCTGGTGCGACCCGGCGACACGGCGGTCGACAGCGGCATGGCGCTGCCCCTGGCGGCCTTCGGCCGGGCCTTGGCGACGTTAGAATGGCGCGCTCTGCCAGGGCCGCGCCCTGCCATCCCGACCTCGCCGTAGTTCAATGGATAGAACACGCGCCTCCTAAGCGTGAAATACAGGTTCGATTCCTGTCGGCGGGACCACGCCCATGTTTCTCAGCGTTCCGCATCGCTGCAAGGAAACAAAAAATCTATAAAAAAAACAACAGGTTGAGCCGACGACGGCGTCGCCTGATGTTTCGTGTTGTCGCCCATCAATCCACGAAAGATGGGGGTATTTTTGGGGTATCGACCAGGCTCAAGTGGGGGTACTTTGGTCATCTGGCGGTAGCATGTGCCCGTGCACACCTCCACGGGAACCAAAACATGCTTAGCGACCTCCAAATCCGCAAGGCTGCTGCCCGCAACAAGCCTTACAAGCTAAGCGACAGCGGTGGCCTGTACTTGTACGTGACGCCGAGTGGCGGGCGTCTCTGGCGCATGAAGTATCGATTCGGCGGCGGCGAAAAGCTCTACTCAATCGGCCCCTACCCGGTCATCACCCTTGCCGCGGCCCGAGAGGCGGCGCTCGCCGCCAAGCGGCTGCTCGCTGCGGGGACCGACCCCAGCGCTGCCAAAAGGGCAGCGCACGAGCCGGAGAAGCCCCCGGCGCTCTTTGCCGAGGTCGCTGAGCAATGGCAGGCGTGGCGGCGCTCGGCGTGGACGGAAGGTACTGCTGATGCGGTCCGCGCTAGCCTGGCCAACCATGTGCTCCCCATCCTTGGCGCGATGCCTCTCGTCGCGATCAAGCCGGCCGACGTCCGCGCCATCGTCCAGGCGGTCGACGCCAAAGGCGCAGGAGAGACCGCTGGCCGGGTTTTCCAGCGGCTCAAGGCGATCTTCCGCTATGCCGTCACCCACGAACACCTAAAGTCGGCAGACGACCCTATGTACAGCCTCCAGCCGGGAGAGATCATCGCGCCGCGCAAGGTCCGGCACCGCGCGGCGCTCGCGGCCGCCGATGTACCCGCATTCTTTGCCGCCCTCGATCAGTACCAGGGGTACCCGGCTGCCACGCTAGGGCTGCAACTGCTGATGCTCACCGCCGTCCGCCCAGGGGAGCTACGCGGTGCGCGCTGGCCGGAATTCGACCGCAAGAACGCGATGTGGCGCATCCCCGCCGAGCGCATGAAAATGAAAACCGAGCACCGCGTGCCACTGTCGAGCCAGGCCCTGGCCATCCTGGAGCAACTGGCCGACCTCGGCCTGTCGGATGACCTGCTGCTGCCGAGCCCCTTCTACCCTGGGAAACCCATCAGCGACGCGACCTTTAACTCGGCGCTGGCGCGACTGGGATTCAAAGGCACCGCCACCGCGCACGGCTTCCGCTCGCTATTCTCTACCGAGGCGAACGAGGCCGGCTACCACCCGGACGTAATTGAACTCCAGCTCGCCCACACCGAGCGCGACGACGTGCGGGCCGCCTACAACCACGCGCAGCGCTTAGTCGAAAGGGCTGCACTGATGACATGGTGGGGGGAGCGTGTTGACGAGTTGAAGATGCCTGACGAATGGAGCTGACCGCGACCCTAGGTGGCCCGCTCGGGTTCGTTGGTCCGCCTGCCACGCGAAGCTTAGGGCTGAGGGCTGGCAAATTGCGGTCGATTCCTTCGGCCTCAAAAGTCAGAAACCTGTAAGCAATAGCGAATTACGTGCTGAACCCCCACAAAATTTGTAAGAAACCAGCAACACGGCTGTGGGGAACAGGGTGTCTGTGGATGTAGAAAATCGCGCTGTGGATGTAAATGTGGATGTAAAGTCAGCGAAAACTACTTCAAAAACAACAATTTACGTTCATTCTGTGGATGTTGTGGATGTTCGGAGGGGGTCCGATATCCGTAGCGCGTGCGTGATCACGCGCGCGCACGTATACGTGCCTGCATGCGCACGCTTCACGCGTGCTCGCGCGTATGTGCGTGAGCGAGGCCCTGCCGCGCCACGGCCTTTTGCGCCTCTCGCGCGCGCACACGTACGTAAGGACAACATCCACAACATCCACAACATCCACAAACCAATGCCGCAAGACTTCTCAAGGCAACCATAAGTTGTTGTTTTATATTGGTTTTTTATGCCAAGCCATCGAAACAACCGCTTGTGGATGTAGCCGAAATTCCACATCCACAAACATCCACAACATCCACAACCTCTGTGGGGAACGGGGTGGATCGTCAATGCAATTGTGCTTCGGCACCGTCTTAGCGGCGTGTTCGCCGAGTGCCGGCGCAGCGTCCAGGGTCAGGCCCGACGTCCAGAGGGACGTCTTCACGCCCTGAGGAAATTAGTTCGTGGCGCCCAACTGTTGCATTGGCAGGGGACGTCCCTGCGCAGAGTCCAGCGTAATCATGAGCACGAAGACCTCCTCTTCCAGGCGACGTGGCCGCCCGTGCATCGCACCCGAGCAGCGCCTATCCCGCGGCGTTCGGCTAAGCGTCCCCCCCTCCACCTTCAACCTGTGGATGTCGCTCCCTTCCGAGGTGCGCCGTCGCGCGCTGTCGGAACTGCGTGTGTGCATGCTTGCACTGCTCGCCCGTGAGTGCCACCCCCTAGCTAGCGAAGGCGACACAGATGACGCTGGCCCTCGACGGTAGTCTTTCAGACGCTCACGCAAGCCTCGGCCTCGGCGAGGTGCGCAGTCTCACTGGCGTGATCAGACGCCGCAACCGACCACAAGGGTACCAGCTTCACTGTGATGGTGATGCTGCCGTCCAGGCCTCTAGCCCGAAGCTTAAATACCGGAGGTTGAATGAAGTTCGCGGTGCCGCCCGGTCGCGGGTACGCGAGCTCCAGCGACGTGCAGCCGTAGCGCACTGCATAGGCCAGCAACTGGTACACGTCAGTCTGGTCCACGCCGAAGTCCGCCGCGTGCGGGTCCAGACGCTTCCACTTCGCATCGACAACGCGGTCAATGCCTGCGGCAGCACCGTCGCGGCCGACGTGCCAAACCGTGATGTCTGGCTTCAGCATAAACGCATCGACCTCGCCGTTTGTTGCGAGCGGCAGCGGCGGTCCCTGCATGTGCACGATGCGATCACGCCCGGCGACAGCTTCCTCCAGCCTAGCTGCGTGAGCCTCGAAGAGCTTGTTCATGTCGAACAGTAGCCCGGGCGCTTGCGATGCCCCAGCGCTTATCGCTGGGCTGGCCATGGCAAGCAGCCATTCGCACCACATCAGCAAGGGACCGTAGCGGTAAGTCGTGCGGTTGCGGGGCAAGCGCGCCGCGTCGGCCGCCGACATCTTTACCGCCGAAACGCTAGCGTACCGGGCGTGGGTCTCGAACCACATCCGCTGTGTCCCGGCTCTGCTGATCAACGGGCGACACACCTCCAGCGCAGCGCGGACGGCCCGGTTGTAGGCATTGTCAGCGGTGAACTCGTCATACTCGCAATGCAGCAGGTGCGGTCGCGCGAGATTACGTCGGGTGTGTCCGTGGGACTGGAACCGCCCTTTGATGACGGGAAGGTCGTCTGCGTGCGCCACATAGCGGCTCAACAGGCCACGCCGCGCTTGCTCGAGTGCGCATTGCAGGAAGCTCTCGATGAAAACGTCCAGCAGTGGCGCGTGCACGGCTTGCTGCGGCACCGGGCCGATCTTGGTGATGGCGACCTGCTTGGCATTGTGCAGCATGGCTAGAAGCGCACCGCGCGAGCGTTCCAGCTCGTTGGGCGTCCGAGCATCTGCCATGCCGACCTTAGGCAGCACTTCCACCACGCAGGTCGGCAAGCGAACGATCCCGCAGTGCTGGGCCAGCTTGACGCCACCCGAGAGTCGCTGACAAAAGCCCCGGCGCAGGTCATTGAGTCTCAGAAGCGCCTGAGCCTCAGCTTCTGAAAGCCACGGGAAGGCGTCCGCCAACATGCGCGGATCATCGTCGCCCTCGATGATGGGAATGACCTCGTGCTCCAAAACGGTGACGATGCGCAGCCCCCCCACCGCATCACCCCGCGTTTTGCATGGTGTCGTCACCATCTGCCGAGGCATCATCGGGAGACGCGGGTGGTGGCGTAACGACCGGCGCCGCCCCGTACAAGCCCATGATGTCGGCCTCGCCCCAAGTGCCTGGTTCGCCCACCGTGAAGGCCCGGCGCGCTTCAGTGCCCACAGCCTGTTTGGCGCCGGGGAATAGTTCTGACGGCGAAAGCGACCTGGACTTGAAAAACACGCTGTCTTTGCCGTTGCCTGTCAAGACAAGGCGCACCTTCTCCATGTCCTCGAAGAAGTATTCCTGGAGCAGCGGGATTACACGCTGTGCCAGCACTTGTTGTAGCGCGGCCAGCGACGTGATGCCCAGGAATGCCGCGTGGCCGATCGCGTGGTCGCGATCCAGCAGGTATTCAAGCCGGTCATTCAAGCGCTGGAGCAAGGCGGGAAGATCGATAGCCCCCACCATTGCGGGCTCGATGCGCTTGGGCTCCGGTGGACACTCCTGGAAGCGGAAGCGCCGCCGCAGGGCGATGTCCATCATGGCAATAGATCGGTCGGCCGTGTTCATCGTGGCCACGATGTTCAGGTTGTCGGGCACGCCGAAGCGCGTTGAAAGACCCGGCAGCGTGACCCAGGCACCCGCATCGTTGACCTTGCTCCCTGCAATCACGCGCTTGCTGGGTTCGATCAGCGTGATCAGTTCGCCGAAGACCTTGGCGACGTTGGCGCGGTTGATCTCGTCGATGAATAGGGTGAACTGCTGCGTCGGGTTCGCATGGGCCTTCTCGCAGAGCGTGAGGAGCGGCCCCTTCTGAAAGACGACGACCACCCCCGAACCATCTTTGGCAGCCACCGGCCGCAAGCCGCCGATGAAGTCCTCGTAGGCGTAGCTGGGGTGGAACGCTACGAACGCGAAGTCCTCGCCCTTGTCGAAGGCCTCCTTCATGCGCGCCTGCATCTCATAGGTCTTCCCGGTGCCAGGCGGTCCATAGAGGATCAGGTTGTCTGCCAAGCGCAGAGTTGGTTTGGCGTTGGTTGCGGCTTCCTCGTCGTACTCCGGGTCTGGCTCTTGCTCGGACAGCGGAGCAGGATCGGTCGTCTCGTTGGGGCTGCCGGAACCCTTGTCTGCGACCTCGCCCGGTTGGACACCTTGTTGCTTGACGAGCGTGCCTACCGGTAGATCGTAGTAGTCCACCGAATCTTGGTGCTGTACCTCCAGGCGCTTGCGCAAGTCCTGTAGGGCGGCGTCCATGGCCGGGCGGCTTTCGCCCAGGGCAGGCGTCCAGATCTTGTGTGCCCGTGCCACCTGGTACTTGTGGCCCTGGCTGAAGATGCGCTCGAAGCTTTCAGGGAACAGCACATGGCACAGCGTGTGATAAAGCTGCCGCCCTTTTCCCGAGGGGATGCTGTCCAGCCACGACGCGAAGGCCTGAGCGTCGTTCAGCAAGGCCTCGCGTTGGCGATGTCCCAGACTCTGTTGAACGGATAGTGTGAAGGTGGCTCCCCCTTTCACCCGGGT
>JAJZEB010000119.1 GCA_021805805.1 Pseudomonadota bacterium
AGGCGACGGTACTTTTCCAAACAATGACTCCCCGTTCATCACTGAACAGGGAGTCTATCGTGGCGCGCCAAAGCGCAACACTTTAGTAGAACGCCTCGGCCATGTGGCCGATTTTTTTGTTGATTCGTTGGGCTCCTGCGTTGCCTTGCATGAGGTGCTGCTTGAAGGCGACGGCTTTGGGCTTGTCGATCAGCCCCAAAGCCGCGTCGCCCGCGTGGGCGATGAAGGCGGCGTAGGTCGCTCGCTTGTCGTGAAGGGTCTTTGCCTCGTTGTCTAGGGCCTTCTCGGCGAGGTAGGCGGCTGTGGCCTTGGAAAACTTGGTCTTGTGCGGGCTTTGTGGTGCGCGAAGGGGCTGCAAGCTTGGCTCGATGGGGCCGATGGCCTCGATCCTGGTAAGCATCAGCTCCTTGGCTCGTCTGAGGTCGTCATCGTTGTTGATGCCGGTGATCTTGGTGCCGTCTGGGAACTCGGCATCGAACTTGCGGCCTTGCTTCTTGAAGGCTTCAACGATCTGCAAGACCGTTGGCTCCTTGGGTGTGCTTGCCATGGCGAACTCGTAGTTGAGCCGAGAGGCAAGCATCGTAGCCCTGGCGGCGTCCTTGGTGTGCAAGGATCGGCGAAGCGTGTGGCCGTCGATGGTGAGGCGAAAGTAGAAGGTTCCGAAGCGGTCGCGTTGGAGGTGTTTGATGGGGCGTTTCATGGCGATCTTGCGCCACTTCTTGCGCCACGTGGGCTACAAAGCAAGAAGCCCGCAGAACAAGCGTTCGTGCGGGCTTCCGTGTGATTTGGTGGCGCTTCAGGGACTCGAACCCCGGACCTGCGGATTATGATTCCGTCGCTCTAACCGACTGAGCTAAAGCGCCAAGGACCCGCCATTCTAGGCGAGCCGGTGCGTGCTGGCAAGACTCATCGATTCTCGAACTTTGGCGCGCGCTTGGACAGGAACGCGTCCATGCCTTCCTTCTGATCGTGGGTCGCGAACAGGCTGTGGAACGTGCGGCGCTCGAACAGCAGCCCGTCGCCCAGCGGCGAGCTGTAGGCGCGGTTGACGCATTCCTTGGCCATCATCACGCTCTGGCGCGGGAACGCGGCGATGGTGCGCGCGGTCTCCATCGCTTCGTCGAGCAGCCTGGCGGCAGGCACCACGCGCGACACCAGCCCGGCGCGTTCGGCCTCCTGCGCGTCCATCATCCGTGCGCTCAGCACCATGTCCATGGCCTTGGACTTGCCGACTGCGCGCGGCAGCCGCTGCGTGCCGCCGGCGCCGGGAATGATGCCGATCTTGATTTCCGGCTGGCCGAAGCGCGCGTCGTCGGCGGCGATGATGAAGTCGCACATCATCGCCAGCTCGCAGCCGCCGCCCAGCGCATAGCCGCCGACCGCGGCGATCACCGGCTTGCGCACGCGCAGGATCTGCTCCCAGTTGCGCGAAATGAAATCTTCGCGGTAGACCTGCTCGAAGGTCTTCGGTGCCATCGCGGCGATGTCGGCACCGGCTGCGAACGCCTTGGCGCTGCCGGTCAGCACGATGCAGCCGATCGCGTCGTCGGCGTCGTACGCGGCCAGTGCCGCGCCGAGTTCATCCATCAGCGCGTCATTCAGCGCGTTGAGCTGCTTGGGGCGGTGCAGGCGGATCAGCGCCACCGCGCCATCGGTCTCGAGTTGCAGGTTTTCGAAGTTCATACGGTCTCCTTGAGTCTCGGTTGGATTGTCGGCGGCAGCGGGATCAACCGTCCAGCCACGCCCGCCGCCGACGCAGCGCCAGCGCAGCTGCGCGTGGTGCCACGTCCAGTTGCAGCGGGCCCGGCGGCGTCGGCCCGAGCGCGGCTTCCAGTTGCAGCAACCGCGCGTCGCGCATCAGATGCACTCGCCAGACGTCGCCGGCGCGGCTGCGGGCATGGCGACGGCGGATCGTCTCGACGCTGGCGCGTTCGTCGTCGATGGCCAGCAGCAGATCGCCCGGAGCCAGTCCGGCGCGCTGCGCCCAGCTGCCGGTCAGCACCTGGCGCACCTGCACCCAGCCCTGCGCGTCGTCGACCCGCAGGCCGAGCGCGGCCAGCGCCTCGGGCGGGTCGTGGCGCCAGCGCACGCCGAACGCGGCCAGCAGCCGGCGCAGCGGCAGCTCGGCGCAGCCGTCGACGTGGCGCGCGAACATCCGGCGCAGGTCCAGGCCGCTGACTTCGCGCACCAGCGCGGGCAGCTCGTCCTCGGCCACGCCGGGGTCTGCGGCGGCGCCGTGGCGCTGCCAAAGCGCGCGCATCACGTCGTCCAGCGTCGCGTCGCTGCGGCTGCGCAGCGTCAGGTCCAGGCTCAGCGCGAACACCGCGCCGTGGGTGTAGTAGCTGGTCGTCGCGTTCGGGCTGTTGGCGTCGGGCCGGTAGTGCTTGATCCAGGCGTCGAAACTTGCCTGCTGCAGGCTTTGCACCTGTCGGCCCGGAGCTGCGAGCGCCGAGTCGATGGTGCGAGCCAGCGTTTGCAGGTACTGCGCATCGTCGAGAATGCCGGCGCGGCGCAGCAGCAGATCGTCGTAGTACGACGTGAAACCCTCGAACAGCCAAAGCAGCCCGGTCGGGTTCTCGCGCTCCAGGTCGTACGGCGTCAGCGCTGCCGGCCGGATGCGCTTGACGTTCCAGGCGTGGAAGTATTCGTGGCTGCACAGGCCGAGGAACTGGCGATAGCCGCGGCTGCGCCCGGCGGCGTCGCGCGGATGCGGCAGGTCGGCATCGGCGCAGATCAGCGCCGTGCTGTCGGCGTGCTCCAGTCCGCCGTAGCCGCCGGCGGCCATCGGCATGGTCAGAAAGGCGTAGCGCGAAAACGGCGCGCGCCGGAGTTGCGGCTCGAACAACGCGATGGTGGTTTCGCAGATGCGCCTGAGATCGTCGCGCAGGCGGGTTCGGTCGAGCTGCAGCCGCGCGGCCTGGTCGATCACGATCTGGTGCGCGGTGCCGTGCGCGCGCAGCGGCACGCGCACCAGGTCGCCGATCAGCACCGGATGGTCGACCAGCGCGTCGTAGTCCCGCGCGCGGTACAGGCCGAAGCCGTGCGCATCGACGTCGACCGCCGACAACGTGGTGGCCACGCTCCAGCCTGGCTGCTGCGGCGGCGCGACGATGCGCAGCAGCTGCGCGTCGCGCTCGCGGCCGTGCACGGCGAGCAGCAGGCTCGACGGATTGAAGAACGCACGCGCCGAGTCGAGGAACGCCGTGCGCACCGAGGCGTCGTGCGCGTGCACGGTCCAGCGCAGCTGCAGCGCGGACGCGCAAGGCGCCGTGCGCCAGCGGTTCTTCGCCACCTTGGACAGCGCCACGCGGCGATTCGCGCTGAAAGCGTCGATGCGCACGATATGGCGCGCGAACTCGCGCACCAGGTAGCTGCCCGGGATCCACACCGGAAGCCACAGTTCCTGTCCGTTCGGGTCCGGATCGGGCAGCATGAGTTCGACTTCGAACAGGTGTGCATGCTGCTGGCGCAAGTGCACCGTATAGACAGGGGCTGGATTCGCGGACATCGGGTTCGATCTGGAGCGTGCGCCTCGCCACATGCTAATCTGGCCCCGCTCACGGTGATTGGGGAGGTCGTGGTGGAACGAGACGTGTTCAGCGAGATCGCCGCGCATGCCGGCGCCGGCTCGCCGCTGCTCGTCTATCAGCCCCTGGTGCAGTATCCGGGCGGCGAACTGGTCGGGCTCGAGGTGCTGTTCCGCTGGCGCGCCGACAGTGCGCCGCGGCGGCATTCGCCGCTGACCTTTCTGCCGCGGCTGACGCCGTCGCAGACCAGCGAGCTGTTTTTCTGGGTCGTCGACGAATCGATCTCCGAGGCGCGCGTGCTGTCGAACTGGACCGGCTGGCGAGGTCACCTGTCGATCAACGTCGAGGCCGACCAGCTCGGCGACCCGGAACTGGTGCGACGCGTCGAGCAGGTCATGCAGCGCAACCAATGGGCTCCGCAGCGCTTGATCATCGAAGTCACCGAACGCCGGCCGATTCCGGTCTTCCCCAGCGTGGTGCGCAACATCCAGGCGCTGCAGCAGTCCGGGGTGCTGATCGCGATGGACGATTTCGGCGAGGGCTATGCCTCGTTCGAGTATCTGAAGCGGCTGAGCCCGGCACAGATCAAGATTCCGTCGGGCTTCACCAGCGACATGCGCGGCGATCGGCGCAACGAGGAGATCGTGCGCTCCCTGCTGGCGCTGGCGCAGCGCCTGGACATCAAGGTCGTTGCCGAAGGCGTCGAAGCGAGGGAGACGGCCGAGGCCCTGCATGCGCTGGGCCTGCGCGTGATGCAGGGGTACCTGTTCGGCGAGCCGCGCGAGCTCGAGGACTGGGCGCAGTTCCTGAACCAGGACGGCCGTCTGGCGATCGGCAGCTGAGCCCGGCGCAGCTCAGGCCAGTCGGCGGGCGAAGAAATCCAGGCTGCGCTGAAGCGCCAGCGCTGCCGACGGTGCGTCGTATGCGGCGCGCGCGTCGCAGTTGAAACCGTGGTCGGCGTCGTAGACGAAGAACTCGGCGTCGGGGTTGGCGCGCTGCACGACGTCGCGGTCGGCGGCGCTGATGTGGGCGTCGCGAAGCGCGTAGTGGAACATCAGCGGCGCCTTCGCCGGTTCGTTGGCGACCTGCACGTTGCGCCCGCCGTAATAGCTCACCGCGGGCAGCGCCAGCCGCGTCGCGGCCAGGAAGGCGATGGTTCCGCCCCAGCAGTAGCCGACCACGCCGACGCGGCCGGCATCGGCCACCGCAGCCGCGGCGGCCTGGACCGCGGCGACCGCGCGGTCGAAGCCCAGGCGCTCGACCAGGCTGCGACCGCGCTCGATGCCGGCGGCGTCGTAGTCGAGTTCGACGTCGCGCTCGAGGCTGTCGAACACGGCGGGCGCGATCGCCCGCCAGCCGGCTTGCGCGTAGCCGTCGACGACGCGGCGGATGTGGGCGTTGACGCCGAAGATTTCCTGCACGACGACGATGCCGCCCTTCGGCGCGCGCGCCGGCTCGGCGACATAGGCGCCGATGTCCTGTCCGTCCGCGGTGTGCAATGCGATGGTCTTGCCCATGCTCGTCTCCAGATGTCGAAAGTGGGAGGCACGCGCGGTGCCCGTTCGGGCCGCGCGGGTCGTCGACATTGTCGCGGCTGCCCGGCGTGCGTGCAGCGCGCTGCGCGCTCAGTGCCCTGTGCGCTGCTCAAGCAGCCGGTGCAGGTAGCGCCCGGTGACCGATTCGGCGCACAGCGCGAGCTGCGGCGGAGTCGCCGCGGCGACGATGCGCCCGCCGCCCGAGCCGCCTTCGGGGCCGAGGTCGATGACCCAGTCGGCGCACGCGATGACGTCGAGGTTGTGCTCGATGACGACGATGGTGTTGCCGGCGTCTCGCAGCCGCAGCAGGACCTTGAGCAGCATGTCGATGTCGGCGAAATGCAGCCCGGTGGTCGGTTCGTCGAGGATGTACAGGGTGCGCCCGGTGTCGCGCCGCGACAGTTCGAGCGCCAGCTTGACGCGCTGCGCCTCGCCGCCCGACAGCGTGGTCGCGCTCTGCCCGAGGTGGACGTAGCCGAGGCCGACCTCGTGCAGGGTCTGCAGCTTGCGCGCGATCGCCGGCACGGCGCCGAAGCGCTCCAGCGCCTGGTCGACGGTCAGGTCGAGCACCTGCGCGATGTTCAGGCCCTGCCAGGTCACGTCCAGCGTTTCCCGGTTGTAGCGCAGGCCGCGGCAGACGTCGCACGGCACGTACAAGTCCGGCAGGAAATGCATTTCGACTTTCACCAGGCCGTCGCCCTGGCACGCCTCGCAGCGCCCGCCCTTGACGTTGAACGAAAACCGCCCGGCGTCGTAGCCGCGCTCGCGCGCCAGATTGGTCTGCGCGAACAGCTCGCGCAGCGGCGTGAACAGCCCGGTGTAGGTCGCCGGGTTGCTGCGCGGCGTGCGTCCCAGCGGCGACTGGTCGACGGCGATGACCTTGTCGAGCTGGTCGAGACCGTCGAGGCCGTCGTGCGGCGCGGCCTCCAGGTGCGCACCGTTCAGCGCTGCCGCCGCGGCCGCGTACAGGGTGTCGTTGACCAGCGTCGACTTGCCCGAGCCGGATACCCCGCTGACGCAGGTCAGCAGCCTGAGCGGGAAGCGCGCGTCGACTCCGCGCAGGTTGTTGCCGCGCGCGCCGCGCAGCTCCAGCCAGTGCGCACCGGGCGCGCGCCGCGGCGCGCCGCTGTCGATGCGCCGCGCTCCGCGAAGGTAGGCGCCGGTCAGCGAGTGCGCATCGGACGCGATCTGCTCCGGCGTTCCCTGCGCGACGATCTCGCCGCCGTGCACGCCGGCTCCCGGTCCCATGTCGATGACATGGTCGGCGGCGCGGATCATGTCCTCGTCGTGTTCGACCACCAGCACGCTGTTGCCGAGATCGCGCAGCCGGCCGAGCATCGCGATCAGGCGGTCGTTGTCGCGCTGGTGCAACCCGATGCTCGGCTCGTCGAGCACGTACATCACTCCGGTCAGGCCGGAGCCGATCTGCGATGCCAGGCGGATTCGCTGCGCCTCGCCGCCGGACAGGGTGTCGGCGCTGCGCTCCAGGGTCAGGTAGCTCAGACCGACGTCGTTGAGGAAGTGCAATCGGGTGGCGATTTCGCGAACGATGCGCGCAGCGATCTCGGCCCGTGCGCCGTCGAGCTGCAGGGTGTCGAACCAGTGCTGCGCCTGCTGCAGGGTCATCTGGCCGAGCTCGGGCAGCGTCAGCTCGGCCACCCGCACCAGCCGCGCCTCCAGCCGCAGCCGGCTGCCGCCGCAGTCCGCGCACGGCTGCACGCTGCGCAGGCGCGCAAGCTCCTCGCGCACCGCCGCGGTCTCGGTCTCGGCCCAGCGCCGCTGCAGGTTCGGCAGCACGCCTTCGAACGCGTGCTGGCGGGTCAGCGCACGGCCCTTGGCGTCGACCCCGGCGAAGGCGATCTTCTCGTCGCCGGTGCCGTGCAGCACCCGCTGCCGCGCGGCCTCGGGCAGACGCTCGAACGCGGCATCGAGGTCGAAGCCGTCGTGCGCGGCCAGCGCCTGCAACTGCTCGAAGTAGAACCGGTTGCGCCGGTCCCAGCCGCGGATCGCGCCGCTGGCCAGGCTCAGCTCGGGATGGGCCACGACCAGCGCCGGATCGAACAGATCGACGTGGCCGAGGCCGTCGCAGCGCGGGCAGGCTCCGGCCGGGTTGTTGAACGAGAACAGCCGCGGCTCGAGCTCGGGCAGCGCGGTGGCGCAGATCGGGCAGGCGAAGCGGCTGTTGAAGCTCTGCTGCGCGCCGCTGTCCAGGTCCAGCGCCAGCGCCC
>JAJZEB010000120.1 GCA_021805805.1 Pseudomonadota bacterium
CACTCGCCAAGCCGCGTAGCATCCCCACCATGGAGCTGTCACCTCAGCACGGTTCAACAGCGAACGGGACATCGCCGTGTGAATGTCTTGCGATCCTATGCTCCCTGTACTGGGCTTTCGACTTCATGCTGCCGGAGCAATAGGGCTTACGGCTTAGGCCTTAAGGTTTATGGCTTAAGTCTTATGCCTTACGGCAATCCCGATTCCTGGGCCAGGGGCAGCAGCCATTCGGTGAGCGCTGGTTTTCCGAAGTCGAATTCTTCCAGCCGATGGCGCGCGTCCAGCGGCTGCGGTGCCGACAGGCTCATTTCTTGGCCCAAACCGGACGCCGCAAGAACAGGCCGGCCAAGCCGGAATTGTCGGATTCCGGTCGATCCAGCATTTCCAGAAGCGCTTGGTACTGGCTACCGGAAACCATGAACAATCGTTGCTCGAGCAAGGTCTGCTCGGCCGCCTGGTAAGCGGCGTCGAGAATGAAATCGGTCAGCGACTTGTGCGCGACGTCGGCAGCGCGACGCAGCACGGTTTCCTGTTCAGGGGTGGCGCGCAGCCCGAGTCGGGCAGTACGTGCGGTAGAAGTAGCGGGCATGGCGAACCTCATCAGACGTACAACAGACACGATGTTCGTACAAACGACGCAAATCGCCCACTCGAGGCCCACCGCAAAACGCCCCACCTGGAGGTCGGCTGCCTAGCAATTCCCCGTATCGAACCTCACACGCTGCGCCCGGCGGCGGTTCCCAGGGTCGCGTGTGTTGCCGACGCCGGTGCTGGCGTCACGCCCCTTGCGGACGCAACTGCGCGAGCGCGGCGCGCACAACACCCTGCACGTAGCGCCGCGCGCTCTCGGCGCTCGTGCGCTTGCCGCGTGCGAGCGCATGCACGGCCACGCGCTCGACCACGTCGTCGAACGCCACGGCCGCGCGCAAAGCATGGCAGGCGAAGGCGAATTCCTCGATGTAGCCGCCACCGCCATCCACGGCGACGCGGTGCGGCCCAGCGGGGCGTGACGGCGCCGAGCCCAAGCCAACGACAGACCCCTGTTCGGGGCGAGATGAGTCCAGCGCGGAGCGATCGAGGTGAGGGGTCGGGTCGAGCCTGGGTGCAGTGGCATCGCTTGCGGTGTCGACGACCAGATTAGTCCAGAAGTCCACGCCGGGCTTGCGGTTGCGAAACCCCGCCAGCCTGCCCCACTTGTCGCCGGCTGTGCTGCCCGCGTCGGCCCGCGCACCGAGCAGCGTGCGCAGCTCACGCTGCACCTCGCCGCGCTGAGGTCCAGTCAGCGCGCGCGACGCGAGCAGGCGTATCTGCGCATTGCCTGCGCTGGTCTCGACGACGACTGATGCGTACTTGTCGGCGATGCGGCAAGCAAGCCGCAGCGGCACGTCGTCGAGGAACAGCCACGGATGCGCCGCTGCCGGGTCGGGCCGCACCCAGATGTTGGCCTGCGCGCTGGCGTTGGCGCGGCGCAGGTAGGGCAGGCATGGGGCGTCAGCCGCGAACACCGTGAAGGTGCGCAGCGGCGCGGCACCGGGTCGGCCAATGTGGCGCAGGCCGCCGAGCTGCAGGCCGACCGCGGCCGGCAGCGGCGCAAGCAGCGCCGCCATGTGCGCAAGGGTCTGCCCCTGCGGGTTGTCTGGTCTGTGGATCATTGCCGCCCTCCTCGCGCACCGGCGTGCGCCTTCCCTTGCTAGAGGACTGAGGGATTTGAATTCGCGCGGGGCCGGCCCGGATCGTTTCGCAATCTGAAAATCGGGCGCCGACTAGCTACGGGCATGACACCCGAAGAACTGATCGAACGCGCGGCAGCCCGCGCCGCGGAACTGGCTGTGGAACTCTACGCGTCGAGGCACCCGCGGCCGGCGCACGTGACGCTGGCGCAGGCGGCCGAGATGCTGGGCGTCGAAAGACACACCGTGTCACGCTACGTGCGCCAGGGCATTCTCAAGCGAAACGCGATGGGTCAGGTGCCCGTCGAACAGATCGACGCGGCGATCCGCGCGGTGGCACATTGACGCGGAGTGGCACATTTTTGGCACATCTAGATGGCAAAAATGGCTTATTTGCTTGTTTTTCGAGTCCTCTTCTGGGCACCAATTCAAATTCCTGAAAATTCCATCCAAGGTATTTTTCAGGCAAAAACAAGGACTTACGATACAGCCGCCTCGAGCGGCTGTTGTCGTTTCAACCCCCGTGCGGCTGCGCCGCAACCGGTAAGCCAGCGGCGTTCTTCATCCGAGAGTGGATAGCACGAAGAATGCTTCCCATCGCAGCGTGCATCCGTCGAGTTCATTGTGGTGTCCCAGCAAAGCGCCGCGCATCCTTGAGCAGGAGAATCAATTGCCGTTGGTTCTCCGGCGTCGCCTCAAAGCCGAAGCGTCGATAGAACGCCTCCGCCTCGGCATCGAGAGGATGGGTCAGCAGCGCGCGAATGCCTGCATGCTCAGCAACAGCAATGGCGCGGCGGATGGCATCCTGCAACAGACTGACACCCAGGCCGCGTTTTTGGTAGTCCAGGTCAACAGCAAGCCTCGCCAGAATGATCAGCGGGATCGGGTACTGCCCCATCCCGCGACGAACCCGCTCAGGGGCCTCAAGCGTGTCGATCTGACCGACGGTCAGGCTGTAATAGCCGGCCACGCGCTCCCCGTCGCAGACGACGAAGGTTCTCGCCGAGCCGCTCCCTTGTGCCTGTCGCGCGTGGCGCCGCAGCCATTCGGTGAGCGCTGGTTTTCCGCAGTCGAATTCTTCCAGCCGATGGCGCGCGTCCAGCGGCTGCGGTGCCGACAGGCTCATTTCTTGGCCCAAACCGGACGCCGCGAGAACAGGTCGGCCAAGCCGGGATTGTCGGATTCCGGTCGATCCAGCATTTCCAGAAGCGCTTTGTACTGGCTGCCGGAAACCATGAACAATCGCTGGTCGAGCAAGGTCTGCTCGGCCGCCTGGTAAGCGGCGTCGAGAATGAAATCGGTCAGCGACTTGTGCGCGACGTCGGCAGCGCGACGCAGCACGGTTTCCTGTTCTGGGGTGGCGCGCAGCCCGAGTCGGGCAGTACGCGCGGTAGAAGTAGCGGGCATGGCAAACCTCGTCAGATGTACAAACGCCTCGATGTTAGTACAAACGACGCCACTCGTACACCCGAGGCCCACCGCAAAACGCCCCACCTGGAGGTCGGCTGCCTAGCAGTTCCCCGTATCGAACCTCACAATCCGAGCGGCGGCGGCTCCCAGGGTCGCGTGTGGTGCCGATGCCGGCGCCGGCGTCACACCCCTTACGGACGCAACTGCGTGAGCGCGGCGCGCACAACACCCTGCGCGTAGCGCCGAGCGCTCTCCGCGCTCGTGCGCTTGCCGCGTGCGAGCGCATGCACGGCCACGCGCTCGACCACGTCGTCGAACGCCACGGCCGCGCGCAAGGCGTGGCAGGCGAAGGCGAATTCCTCGATGTAGCCATCGGGTCGGCCCCCGCGTCGCGCCAGGCCTGCGCGCTGACGACGCCGCAGCGCACCGACTGCGGGCTTCTGATCGGCAGCTTGCCGGCGCTGCGGTGCCGTGCGCTGCCGGAACCGGCGATTCGCCGACGGATCAGGCCACGCTTGCCCGGTTGCGCCCCTGGGCCTTGGCGCGATACAAGGCCTGGTCGGCGGCATGAAGCCAGTCGCGCAGGCTGTGGTGGCGCGGCTGCAGCGCCGCGATACCGATGCTGCCGGTCAGCCGCAGTTCGGCGCGCAGTTCGCGCACGCCCTCGATACCCTGCAGCAGCCGCTGCGCGATCCACTGCGCCTGACTCTCGCCGGCGCCGAGACAAAGCACGATGAACTCATCGCCGCCGTAGCGGCCGGCAACGTCCTGCTGGCGCAGACACGCGCGAATCGCGTCGGCGACGGCGGCGATCGCCTCGTCGCCGACTGCATGTCCGTAGGTATCGTTGATCGCTTTGAAGTGGTCGATGTCGACCATCAGCAAAGCCGCTTCGGTGCCGTTCGCAGCGTATCGCTGCAACGCCGCTTCGCAATGCTCGAGCACGCTCTCGCGCGACAGCAGCCGGGTCTGCGCGTCGGTGCGGCGCATCGCCTCGAGCAAGCGGTTCTGGTGCGCGGTCGTTCGCACCAGCCGATAGTTCGCCATGCCTGTGACCAATGTATGCACGACGAGCAGAGGAAGACAGCAGACGACGACGATCAGTGCGCTGCCCAGCGCCGGATACGGCCGCCACCACGCCGTGACGACGAGCGTGGCGCCGAGGAGAAACGGGATCGACTGCAGCCACAACCGGCGCATCCCGGTGTTGAGCTTGTCGAAGGTCGTCACCGTGACCAGGATCGCGCTGGGCAGGAGGCAGAAATGCATCAGCGGCACCCAGGCGCCGACGATCACCGAATCGAGCAGCAGGTTCCGTCGTTCGGCCCCATAAGGGTCACGGCTTTTCAACGCGTGCACGAAACCCAGATGCGGCCATATCAGGCAAGTCAAGAACATCAACCACCACAGCAGCGCCTGGGCATGCTGCGCATACAGCGTGCCGCCGATCGCCACGCCGCCCAGCCCCATGCCGAGCACGCGTATCGGGTAGATGCGACGGAAGGTCGATTCAAGGCTGACCCCGGCGCGCGCCGCGCGTCCCGATTCTGCGGCAACGGTCGCAGCAGCGGCAGCGGGTGGCATCGGGGTCGTATCGGACATGCGACTATTGTCGCGCATCCAGGCCGATGCATCGGCGCGGCGCGCCTCACGGCCTGTGCCGATGCCGCGGCGCAGCGCCGGCAGCGCGCCGGCAGCGCGCCGCGCAAGTTCAGTTCATCGCTTCGACCGCCCAACCGTGGTCGGCAAGCCAGCCGACCTGCAGAAAGCCGGACGGAACGATGTCGGTTTCCTGGACACCGTACAGTCTGTGCCAATCGAGGTTCATGCCCTCGAGCGTGTTGTTGCAGATGTCGAAATGCACGCCGTCGGCGCGCAATTGATCGATGGCAGCCTTCACGCTGCTGTCAACAGGCTCGAGCAGCATCTTCACGCCGCCGCCGTACAGCACGACGTGTGCCTGCAGCGTGCCATGCCACTGCTTCGCGCTTTTTTCGCCGTTGAGCAAATTTCTCAGCTTGAATTCCCACACCGCCGGGGACGCGCTGGTCAGTGGAACGACGACGCGCACGCGGCCGAATGCGGGGTGCGTGATGTGCGGTTGCACGTAGTCGGCGCGCGCCGGCGCGGCGGCCGCCAGCATCCATCCGGCAGCGGCAGCGACGGCAAGGACAGTCGACTTCAACGGGGTCATCAGGTTCTCCAGGAAAAAGCGGGCGGCGCCCGCGATATGGTGTCCGCAGTGCTTCGACCGGCTTCAGAATCGGACGTATTCGCCCGCCTCGGCCGCTGCCGGAGCCAATGGCTGCCGCGACCTGGGCGCGTCCGCAACGGCATCGCGCAGCGGCGTCGCCGCAGCCCCGGTCAGGCGGAACTGCTCGATCTGGCGGCGCAGCTCGCCGACCAGACCGCTCATCTGCTCGGCAGTCGCGGCGAGTTGCTCGGATGCCGACGCATTTTGCTGCGTGGCCGAAGTGACTTGCGACACGGCCTGGTTGATCTGGCCGATGCCGCTCGACTGCTCGGCGCTGGCGGCGTCGATTTCCTGCAGCAGCTCACTGGTGCGCGCGATCGCCGGAACCATGCGGCCGAGCAGGTCGCCGGCCGTCGTCGCGTGCTTGACCGATCCGTTTGCCAGTTCGCCGACTTCGCGCGCGGCCTGCTGCGTACGCTCGGCCAGCTTGCGCACCTCGGCGGCGACCACCGCGAAACCCTTGCCCTGGTCCCCGGCGCGTGCCGCCTCGATGGCCGCGTTCAGCGCCAGCATATTGGTTTGATAGGCGATCTCGTCGATGATGCCGATGCGCTCGGCGATCGTCCGCATGTCCGCGACGGTCTTGCGCACCGCGTCTCCGCCGTCGTGCGCCTGTTGCGCGGCCTGCTGCGCGATTCCGGTGGTCAGTCGTGCGTTGTCGGCGTTGAGCCTGACCGAAGCTGCCGACTGTTCGAGCGTGGCCGAAGTCTCTTCGATCGACGCGGCCTGTTGCGACGCCGACTGCGCCAGCGCCTGCGACGTGCTGGCGACTTCGGACGAAGCTGCCGCGAGACTGTCCGAGGCAACGCGAATCGCGCCGATGGTCTGCGCCAGTCGTTCGGCCATCTGGCGCACCGCGGCGAGCACGCTGTGATCGGCACCCGGCATCACCGCGACGTCCACCGACAGATCGCCGGCGGCGACCTGGCCCACGACCTGGGCCGCGTAGGCCGGCTCACCGCCGAGCTGGCGGCGCAGTCCGCGCACGATCCAGATTCCGCTGAGCAGCACGATCAGCGCGATGGCCAGTGACAGTGCCGCGGCGGTGATGGTCGCGGTGGTCCGCGCCCGGCGCGCGCTGGACGATGCCTGCTGGGCCAGCGTCGCCTTGTAGCGCACGTGGCGATCGAAGTCCGTGGCGATGCGCGCAGCCAGCGGCTTGGCCTTGGCCAGCAGCTTCATGCCGCCGTCGAGGTCGGAGTTTCCGATCGCCTTGAAAATCGCCGAATACAAGGTATCGAGCGCAGCCCAGTCGGTTGCATCGGTCTGCAGCAGCTTGCCGTCTTGCGCGTCGACCGTGCTTGCGCGGCATGCTTGCAGGGCCTGTGCCATCGTTGCCCGCTGCCGAGTCATCGCCGCAGTCACCTCCGCCCGTTCCTTGCCGGTCAGCGCGTAGACCTCGCGGTACATCAGCGACTCCGCGCGCAGCGCCGCCGCGCGCGCCTGGTCGAGCGCGAGCACGCCCGGCACCGTCGTCGCATTGCCCGTATTGGCCGCCTGATAGACCTTGCCGATTTCGACCAGGTTCAGCGTCAGCAAGAGCAGCAAACCGAGTGTCGCCACGCCGACCAGGGTATACAGCCGCTGTGCAATTGTCATCGTCGATCTCCCTCGATCCAGTCCAGTCAACCGCCTCACTGCCGCGCGCGGCGAAGCCCGCAACGCGCGGCCATCCCGACCCGGAGAGCTTACCTCTTACCGGGTCCGCCCCTGCCACAAAATCCCGGAGCAAGCCCCGCCGCGTATAGCCGCCCCTGGTGGACGGCTGACGCAGAACGCCGGAGCGCGCCACCCGCGCCCCCCCGGACGCGAGCCGTCGCAGAGCCGCCTCAAGGCGGCGAGCGGTCCCCCTCGGGGGGAAGCAGCCGGGGTCGCCCCCGGCTGCTCAGGGGGCCCACCTCACTCCCCGAGGTAAGCC
>JAJZEB010000121.1 GCA_021805805.1 Pseudomonadota bacterium
CGCTGGCCGCAACGGATCCGCGCATCGCCGCAAGCAGGGCGATGTTCGATGCAAACGACATGCGGCTCGGTGTGCAAAACGGCGTAGTGGAACTGAGCGAATTGCCAGTCGCACATCGCGATGGTGCGCCGGCGGACATGATCACCCGGCAAGCAGGTTGCGGCTTCGATGCGCTCGCGCTGTGTCCGACTTGGGATGCGTTCCTGGCGCGCGTTCAGCCCGATCCTGATGTCCGGCTTTGGCTCCGGCGCTGGGCCGGTTATTGCCTGACTGGACTGACGACAGAGCAGTCCTTCACCGTGTTCCACGGCCTTGGGGCCAACGGAAAATCAGTTTTCGCAGAGACGATCAAGAAGCTGCTGGGCAGCTACGCCGTCAGTGCCGATTTTTCGACCTTCACGGCGAAGGATAAGAACGATTCGATTCGCAACGACCTTGCCCGCCTTGACAAGGTTCGGCTCGTAGTGGCAAGCGAAGGGCCGGAAGGCGCGCGGCTGGACGAAGATCTCGTCAAGCGGATCACCGGCGGAGACGAAGTAACTGCCCGGTTCTTGCACCGCGAATTCTTCAGCTTCAAGCCGCGGTTCAAGTTGCTGTTAGTGACGAATCACAGGCCCAGTATTTCAGGCACTGATCACGGCATCTGGCGGCGCGTGGTACTGGTGCCTTGGACAGTGACGATTCCGCGTGAGGAGCAGGACCGCCGACTGGCGGAGCGGCTCGAAGCGGAACTTCCCGGCATTTTGGGCTGGGCGTTGCAGGGCCTCGATGAGTACCTCGCGCTGGGGCTCGAACTACCGCGGGCGATCTCGGCGGCGAACGCCGAGTACAGGCAGGATAGCGACGTCGTGGGGCTCTGGATCGAGGATGCCTGCCGGCTGGACGGTGCCGGCCGCGCCACAAACGGGGAGCTCTACCAGTCCTATTCGGCCTGGGCCAGCGCAGCAGGCCACCGCCCGATGTCTTCCAAGACCCTCGGCGACCGCCTGCGCGAGCGCGGCCTCACCCCGTGGCGCACCGACCGCGCACGTGGCTGGGCCGGCATCGCTCTCAAGTGACGCGCCGCCGCGGCATGACAGACATGACAGATATGACGCTGTTTTCCCCTTATTTCCTGAAATCGTCCTCATGAAAAGGAAAACCCTAAAGTGCCGTCATGTCTGTCATGTCTGTCATGGCCAAGGCCGGATCAAGAGCGCGGATTCTGCCGGCGCGCTAACCCCAGCCGCCGGAACGGCGGCCGGGGACCCCTGCGCCCCGCACGCGGAAGCCTGCCGAAAGTGCCGGCAGGCTTTGGGGTGCCACCCATGGATCTATCGAGAGCAGCAGGAGCAAACCCATGAGCGTGCGGATGACTGAGGAGCTTCACGATGCGCTCGACCAGATTTTCTCGACCTGGCCGTGCATTGACCTTGCCTTTTCGCTGCCGTCCGGCGCCTGGCTCCGCCCCGACGCCATCGACGGCAAGCACCGCCGCCTTGGCAGCCTCGACCGCGCCGGCATCGAGGCTCTGGCGCCTCAGCTATGGGCACGTGCGCTCTCGGGCTTCAACGGCATCCACTGGCGTCCTGCGTCCGCCGCGTCCATCTTGCTCGACGACCTCGACGAGGCCACGGCGCGCGGCATCCTCGCGAAATACCGCGCACTAGGCATTGAGACCAGCGCCGGCAGCTATCAAATCGTGATCGCGACGGCCCGAGCGCTGACGCGCATGGAGCAGCATCGAGTCCAGGCGGCCCTCGTGCAGCGCCTGCTGGACGCAGGCCGGCACGCAGACTGCGGCGCAACCGGCGCGGGCCAGTACGCCAGGCTGCCGGGCTTCCCTCACCCCGGCCACGGCGGTCGCGTGGTCAGGCTCCTGGGGTCTTCTGGTGCGCTTTTGCCTTTGCTCGATCCTGATGCCCTTCTCGACTCCGGGTGTGACACCCCAATGCCTGCCCGCGCCCTTGGCGGGCAAGGCATCCGCGTGCCGCGGCCCGGGGTCCCTGCGCGCCCGCAGGGCGTGCGGGGCAAGGCCGCCGTTGACGGTCCAGCCGCCGGCGCTGGCGGCAGCGAAAGAGACTTCGCCTGGGCGTGTGCTCAGGTCCGCGCCGGGGCCGACCTTGAGTCGTTGACCGACACCCTCGCGGCGGCGGCACTGGCGCGTGGCAAACGACGGGATGAAGCCGGTGCGCGTGCTTATGCTTTGCGCACAATCGAGAAAGCGCGGGCCGAATTGGGGTAATGCAGCGGGCTATTCACGCCGCCTTGCCGTGCGATTATCCATGACCGTCTGGCTGCCAGCTTTCGACCCTCAAAGGCTAGCCCTTTGATCTTGCTTTCGGCAAGGCCGCTCTGCGATTATCAATCCGCGCCAGAAGCCGTAACGGTCTGGCATTATCTGCCGGCGTGGCATTGATTACCACCGTCGCTAGTGCTGCCCGACCCATGCGTGCGGGAAACATACCTTTTGCATGCGGGAAAAATGTTTTTTACATCATCGACCGGCACCCCGCCGGAAGCCGCTGGCGCGGCGCCGGCGCAGGGCACGGCCTAGCGGCCGAACGGCACGCCCTGACCGACCCCACGGCCTGGCGGCCAACCCCCACGGCCTGGCGGCCGACCCCCACGGCCTCGCGGCCGGACGCCCTGCGGGCGAGAACGGCAACGCCCTGGCGGGCGGATCGTACCCCGCAATCAAGATCACGGAAGGGCGGCGGGCGGGTTGAGCGGGTGGCAAATCATGCACCGCAATCAAGGCGGCGGCTGGACCGGCGAGGTGCTGGCTTGCGCGAGATCCTGCTGCCCATGTCGCTGCCCTGGCTTCTGCCTGGCTCCTGCTCCTGCTCTGGCTCTGGTCCCTGTCTCTGCTCTTGCCCTGGCTCTCTGCTCTGCCGGTGCCATCAGGGCCGCGCAGGGGTCCCCATGACTGCGCAGCAGGCAAGGGGTAAAGCGGACATGGGCCGCCCAGCCTGCGGCCGGGCTAAGGCCCCACTTCTTGGGGCACACACTACGCATCCCTGCGGGTGTGTCCCGCGCCAATGCTGGCGCGGGTTTGAGCCGCCTACGGCGCGTTTTCCACTTGTAGGCGCTATCCCCGCGTATCCCGCGCCGTGCCTCGCTCTGAGCCGCCTACGGCTTGTCGGGCGCGTCCCCCTTTGCGGCAGAGATTCGCGCTGATGCCCCTTATGGATTGAGGGGCCGCGATTGGCGGCTCGGAAACAGGAGTCACGACATGTCTATGCGTCGCCGCGTTTTGAGCATCCGCCTCGCGGATTCCGAGTACCAGGCACTGAAGAAACTGGCCGACCAGGCCGGCACTTCGGTGCCGCTGTACGTCCGTCGCTGCGCGCTGGACTCCCCGCGCCTCGACACCATCGAGCGCCTGATCCGCGCTGTTCCCGACCGCCCGATGCTGGTCGAAGTCGCCCAGCGCCTCGCCTCGAAGATCGACCGCGCCACAAGTATGTGATGCTCCTCGTGCGTCATTTGCCCGCGGGCCATTGCTTCGTAATCTGCTCGCCACGGTGCCTGCTCCTCAGGAACATTGAACGGACAGGCGCCAGTTGAACTTTCTAGCGGGGCACCACAGGTAGGGCAGGTGTTCATGGGCAGCCAAACGGAAAGGGGAAGGACCATGCCTTCCCTTCAGTGGCTGCGGCGAGAGGCGACATGAGCGATCTCCGCCTTTAGGCGCTCAACCATCAACTGGTTTGTGCGCTCCTTGAGTGCAGCCGAAAACTCACTTAACTGGCTTTCAATCACAGATGCAACAGATGAAGGAATGGAGAAATCGAAATCGAGTTCGAGCAACTCGAGGAACTCCTTCATGTTTGAGATGATCGCTTCCGTTTCATCGTGTGACGCACCAGCTTCCTGCAGATGATTCCGAATGATACGTTCAATCTCCGCGCGGGCACGGACGGATTTGACCGGGAATGCGATGACGTTGTCCACTGTAATGCCCTCTAACAAGACGTAGACTCAGAACCCGGGAGATGGCGCGGATGCTCAGCCCATTTCGGCGCTTGGCTGTGCGATCGCCGCATCAATGCCGGACTGTATCTCAAGCGTCCGCGCCAGCGCCGCGACGACGTTCTGGTAGTGCGTCAGGTCGTCGTAGCTCAGCGCACGGCCCTTCCGGTCCTTCAGCCACTTCTCGGCGACGCGGTAGCCGCCGATGTGCGTATCCCACACTGCTGCGGGCACGCCGTCGAAATACTGCTCGCTGTTGATGTACACGCGGCCGATGGCGTCGTTCGTGGCGGGTGCCCAGCGCACCTTGTCCACGCGGTTGCTACCCGCCACCGGGTAGCGGGTAATAGTCGGTAAGGCGCGCTGCATGGTGTGCAGTTCGATCAGTTCCTGGCCCAGCGCCGCCATAGCGTCGAACTGCCCAGCATCGCGCGGCAGCGGCACGCGCGGGAAGTCGCGCTTGAGGAATTCGGCATAGCGCGTGCGGTAGCTGGGCGCGTAGAGGATGGCGTAGATAAAGGCGAACAGCGTTTCGGGCTGGGGCGTTTGCCCGATGCGCGCGGCAACGGCGGCGAGGAATTCGGGCGCGAAGTTGGCGCGGCGTTCGTGGGATGCGGCGTCGAGCAAGTCGCGCGGCGTGCCGATTGGGTAAAGCCAGAGCGGAAAGGCGTAGTTAATCTCCTTGGTCTTATTCGAGATCGAGCAGCTTTCAATCGCAACAACGGCGGTGAGGGCGTTAGCCCAACCCTCGCTACCTAGTGATCTCTGTCGTGATGAAATCAATGAAACGTTACCCTGCTCAAGCAAATGGCTGGTTACTCGTTCACGCCTATGTACTGCGACGTTACGGTCGTAGACAGTCCAGCGAACATCGAACGGCCGATACAGGATCGGCACGATGCGCTCGCGCCATGCGCCGTCTGCCAGTTCACGCTTGGCGCGCGCGTAATTCCATTGGCTCTGCGAACACAGCGTAAAGATCTCGCGCGCCTCGGCTTCGCTGCTGGTGGCAAGCAGCCGCTCGACCTTCGCCGCGGCTTCCTCGCGCGTCCATGAGATGGCGAAGTCGTCGTGCGTGGTGACAATGCCCGGCGCCGGATCGCCATTGGGCGCGAAAATGTCACGCAGCGACCAGCCAGACTCGTACTCGGCCAGCAAATCGGCATCCTGCGGCACGAACAGGCGTGCGGGCGCGGCGGGCGTGACCTCGGCCCAGGACGTGCTGGTGACGTCATGCTCCGCCAGCCAGGCGTACTTGTGTCCACGCAGGCCGTAAAGGTCGGCGTGGCGCACGCGGCAGGGCATGGTCGAGACGCCCTCGGCGCGCTCGCGGCGCACGAACAGGCCGATGGCGACGCCTTGCTGGATGTCGAAGACGTTTTCGTCCTTGCAGCCATCTGGGGCCTTCTCTTTCTTCTTGCTGTTGCCGTGCAGGTCGAGGAGATAGAGCGCGTCGAAGCTTTGCATCAGGCTCGCGCGCATGTCGAGAAAGGTCGGGTTGTCGAGGTAGCCGTGATTGGTGACGAAGGCCAGCACGCCGTAGCCAGTGGCTTCGATGCGCCACTGCGCGAAGCGGATGAACTTGACGTAATCGTCCGACAGCCACTTGGCCTGCGCGGGCTTTTTCAGTTCCGGGCTGCGCTTGTATTCGGCCATCAGGTCTTCGATCCAGCGGCCCTTGTTGGCGGAGTGCCCCGAATAGGGTGGATTGCCCAGCACCACCATGACCGGCGCCTCGACCTTGACGTCGGCCGCGGCGCGCGCTTCCTCGGCTAGGAAGCTGGCGAACATCGGCAGGTTGGTGTGCGCGTGCGCCTCCTCCAGGGTGTTGGTGAGGTATACGCGCAAGCGCTCGTCGTTGCCGACGTCGTAGCCGGAGTCATGCAACTCCAGCCCGAGCTTCATGTGCGCCACGGCATAGGGCGCCATCAGAATCTCGAAGCCGAACAGCCGTGGCAACAGGTGCTCGGCGACGTAGCCGGGCCACGCGCCGGCATTGCCGGCGAAGCGTTCGCGGATCAGGCCGATCACGCGATAGAGGAACGTGCCGGTGCCGCAGGCGGGGTCGAGGATCTGCACTCGATGCGCCCATTCGGACACTTCGCGCACGGTGCCGGATGCGGTGCGGCCCGGCTTGGCGGGCTCGGCCTTGATCCGCTTGGCGCGCACCTTGCCGGCATTGGCAAGGCCGTCAGCGATGCCGAAGTCGCGCTTCAGCAGCGCATCGACGCTGCGCACGATGTAGTCCACAACGGGCTCGGGCGTGTAGTACACGCCTCGGGTCTCACGCAGCTTCGGGTCATAGGCAGCGAGGAAGGTTTCGTAGAAGTGGACGACGGGGTCTTCCTGCCGCGTGCGGCGACCGAAGTCCTGCAGGATGGCGGCGATGTCGGCGCGCCCCAGCAGCAGGGCCAGCTGATCGACGGCCCAGGCGATGCGGTCATCCAAGTCCGGGCCAGCAATGGAGTTGAACAAGCGCCGAAGGAAAGGATTGGTCT
This sequence comes from Pseudomonadota bacterium, assembly GCA_021805805.1. Taxonomy (GTDB): domain Bacteria; phylum Pseudomonadota; class Gammaproteobacteria; order Burkholderiales; family Burkholderiaceae_C; genus Thiomonas_A. The sequence goes on from JAJZEB010000121.1 coordinate 6,453, forward strand.
TGGGCAGCGCGCCGGCCGCGCTCTGCCGGGTGAAGCCGCCTGCAGGTGCGTTGCAACGCGCGGCGAACAGGCCGTAGCAAAGCGTCTGCGCGTACATATCGGCGAACTGCTTGGTGGTGAGCGTGTCGAGCAGCACGCGCTTGAAGCCTTCGCGCTGGGCGTGTAGCTCGCCAGTGTCACCTTCGGCCGCGAAGGTTTGCAGAATCAGGCTGCGGATCAGTTGCGCCAGCTTTGCCATGCGCGTCGCTAGCTCGGCAGGCGAGGCGGCCAGCGGAATGTCGGCCGCCAGAAATTGGTCGAGAAGCTGCCGCACTTCTGAGGCCGCGGCGTCATTCCAGCGGATGCGGCCATCCCGGCCGGGGCGCGGCAGCGAGGCCTTGAGCTTCAGATCGCCACCGAGGTACCAGCGGAATTCGAGGTAGTCGGTGAGGATCAGGTTGCCCAGCGAATCGCGGTAGCGACCGAGTTGCTCGCTACGCTCGACCTCGTTGAGGTTGGCGCCGACATCCTTGGCCTCGACGTAGCCCAGCGGCACCGTGCCGCGTGCGATCACGTAGTCGGGAGCGCCGCAGGCGATCCGGCGCGGCTCGTTGACCGCCTGCACGGCGGGATCGCCGGCCACGGCCTCCAGCATCGCCTTCAGCGCCGGGCG
>JAJZEB010000013.1 GCA_021805805.1 Pseudomonadota bacterium
AACTGCCCAGCAACCCTGCGGGACCCCACAAGAGGCCACCAGGTCGACGCCATGCCCGGAACCGCAAAAAATTGCGGCCGCCCTTCCTGATGACCGCCGATCGGACCCAAGTCCGACAGCCTCCTAGATAACGGCGCAGCGATCGGGGCATGGCGGTCGGTCGCAGGTGCTGCGAAGCATTCGAAAATGCCGAGTGTATCCAACGGCTCGAACGAAGCGGCGACAGTGCGGCTTGCGGACGACTTGGACCACGCGCGATCTTTTATGATCGCGCTTGCCGCTTCGGCATGCATGTCGCTTGCCCATGTCCTTCGAAACCCCTGACTTTTCCTCCGCCGACCCCGGCTTCGTGCGCGAACTGGCCGAGCTGATCATCAACGCGCTGGAGCTGGAGATCGCGCTCGACACGGTCGGCGCCGATACCGTCCTCTATGGCGACGGGCTCGGCCTCGACTCGATCGACGTGCTCGAAATCGCGCTGCTCGTCTCCAAGCGCTACGGCGTGCAGCTGCGCGCCGACGACGAGCGCAATGAAGCGATCTTCGCGACCCTGGGCAGCCTGGCCGCGTTCGTCGCAGCGAACCGCGCCGGCTGAAGCGCGCGCCTGCATCCCGCGCTCGGCGCACCGGCCCATGTCGCTGCCCCTGGTCTCCCGCCTGCAACCGACCGACACCGTGGCCTGGTGCGATGGGCACGCGGTCAGCGTGGCCGACTTCGTCGCCGACGTCGCGCACCTGCGCGCCGCGCTGCCTGCCGGACGCCACGTGCTGAACGTCTGCGGCGACCGCTACCGTTTCCTGGTCGGCTTCGCGGCGGCCGCCGTCGACGGCCGCGTCAGTCTGCTGCCGTCGACGCGCAACGCCGACACCATCGCGCAGCTGCGCGCGTTCGCTCCCGATGCGTTCTGCCTGTGCGATTCCGACACCGACATCGAGCTGCCGCAGATGCGCTATGTCGCCCGCGACCCGGGCCGCGCGCCGGAACCGGTGCCGCTGCCGCGGATCGAAGCCGACCGCGTGGTCGCGCAAGTCTTCACCTCGGGCTCGACCGCAGCGCCGGTGCCGCACCTCAAGCGCTGGGGTGCGCTGGTGCGTGGCGCCGGCGCCGAGGCCGAACAGCTCGGCCTGCTCGACGGCGCGCGCCACAATCTGGTCGGCACCGTGCCGCCGCAGCACATGTACGGCTTCGAATCGACCGCGCTGCTCGCGCTGCACGGCGGTGTGGCCGCGAGCAACGCGTCGCCGCTGTACCCGGCCGACGTCGCCGCCGCGCTGTGCGCAGTGCCTGCACCGCGCATGCTCGTGACTTCGCCGGTGCACCTGCGCGCGCTGCTCGACAGCGGACTGCCGCTGCCGCCGCTGCACCGCGTGCTGTCGGCGACCGCGCCGCTGCCAGCCGAACTGGCGCAGCGCGCCGAAGCGCAGCTGCACGCGCCGCTGCTGGAAATCTACGGCTCCACCGAGACCGGACAGGTCGCGCTGCGCCGGCCTGCGCGCGATACGGTGTGGACCCTGTTCCCCGGGATCACGCTGCAACCCGACGCGCGCGGCCTGGCCAGCATCAGCGGCGCGCACAGCGACGCACCGCAAGTGCTGCACGACCGGGTGCGCGTCGTCGACGCGCGCCGATTCGAGCTGCTCGGGCGCAGCGCCGACATGGTCAACATCGCCGGCAAGCGCAGTTCGCTCGAACACCTGAATCACCAGCTGCGCAGCATCCCCGGGGTGCTCGACGGAGTCTTCGTCGCGCCCGAGCAGCCTGAGGGCAGCGCGGTGCGGCGGCTGACCGCGCTGGTCGTGGCGCCCGGGCTGACCCCGCAGGCGCTGCGCGCGGCGCTGCGCGCGCGCATCGACGCGGCGTTCATGCCGCGTCCGCTGCTGTTCGTCGACGCGCTGCCGCGCAACGCCACCGGCAAGCTGCCGCTGCAGGCGCTGCACGCGCTGGTGCGCAGCTGCGTGGGTGCCGATGCGCACTGAACCGCTCGCGCTCCCGCCCGCCGGCGACCCGCTGTACGCCGGGCACTTCCCGGGACGCCCGCTGGTTCCCGGCGCGCTGCTGCTCGACGCCGCGCTGCGCGCAATCGCCACCAGCCGCGGCCTCGTGCTGACGCAGTGGGAGCTGGCACAAGTCAAATTCCTGGCGCCGACCGTGCCCGGCGTTGCGTTGCGCATCGCGCACCAGTGGCGCGACGACGGCGCCGTGCGCTTTGTGCTCGACAGCGCCGAAGGCGAGGTCGCTCGCGGGCTGCTGCGGCGCGCCGTGCCGCGCGCCGACACGCCATGACCGCCGGCGCCGCGTGGACGACGCAGAGCGAGCGCAGCAACCAGGCCATGCTGCGCCTGATGACGTGGATCTCGCTGCGCCTGGGGCGCCGCGTCGCGCGCGTCGTGCTGGTCGGCATCGCCGCCTACTTCGTCGCCTTCGCGCCGCGCGCGCGCCGCGCATCGCGCGACTACCTGAGCCGCGCGCTGGGCCGACGCGCCGGCCTGCGCGATGCCTGGCGCCATATGTTCAGCTTCGCCGCGACCGTCCACGACCGCGTCTACCTGCTCAACGACCGCTTCGATTTGTTCGACATCAGGCTGCAAGGCGCCGAACTGGTCGATGCCGCGCTGGCCGACGGTCGCGGCGTGCTGCTGGTCGGCGCGCACCTGGGCAGTTTCGAAGTGCTGCGCGCGCTGTCGCGCCGGCGTGGCGGAATGCGGGTGTGCATGATGATGTACGAGGACAACGCGCGCAAGATCAACGCTGCGCTGCAAGCGATCAACCCCCATGCGAGCCACGACATCATCGCGCTGGGACGTCCCGATGCGATGCTGCGACTGAGCGAGGCGCTCGATTCCGGCGCGGTGGTCGGACTGCTCGCCGACCGCACCCTGCACGGCGACGGCAGCGTGCAGCTGCCGCTGCTTGGAACTCCCGCGCCATGGCCGCTGGGGCCGTGGCGGATCGCCGCGCTGTTGCGCCGTCCGGTGCTGCTCGCCGTCGGTCTGTACCGCGGCGGCAACCGCTACGATGTCACCTTCAGCCAGCTGGCCGACTTTTCGCTCACCGCGCGCGCGCAGCGCGACGCCGCGATGCGCGCGGCGGCAGCTGCATACGCGGCTGCAGTGCAGCAGTATTGTCTGGACGCACCTTACAACTGGTTCAATTTCTACGATTTCTGGACCACCCCGTCGTCACCGCAGCCAGCCCGATGATCCGCCGCGCCGCTCCCGTTCTGCTTGCGCTGCTGTGCTGCGCGGCGCTGACCGCGCCGCGCGCGGGCGCCGCCGACGCGCCCTGGAACCTGGGCGCGCTGATGCAAGCGCTTGCCGCGCGCCCCGGAGGCGTCGCCGACTTCACCGAAACGAAGACCCTGGCGCTGCTCGACCAACCGCTGCACTCAAGCGGTGTGCTGCGCTACGCTGCTCCGGACTTCCTCGAAATGCGCACCATCGCGCCGCGACCTCAGGATCTGGTGCTGATGGGCAACAGGGTGGTGGTCACCATCGAGGGGCACGAGCACACGTTCGACCTGCGCGACCACCCGCGCGCCGCAGTGCTGATCGGAACCATTCGCGCCACGCTGGCCGGAGACGGCGCAGCGCTGCAGCGGCACGACCGCGTCGAGCTCGACGGCACGCGCGCGCACTGGACCCTGCGCCTGCGCCCGCGCGACCCCCACGCCGACGTGCGCGCATTGCGCGTGACCGGGAGCGACGACCAGATCGAGCGCATCGCGGTGACCGAGGCCAACGGCGACCGCGCGCTGCTGCGCATCCGGCCGCGGCCGTTGCGGTGAGCCTGGCGCCGAAGGTCGTCGGATGAACGCGAGGCCCGACCGCGCTGCCGTGGCGCGCGCGCTGTGGCTGGCGCTGCTGGCGCTGTGCGGGGTGATCATCGCCCACGCCCGCTTCACCGCCGACATGAGCGCATTCCTGCCGCGCGCGCCCAGCGCACAGCAGCGTGTGCTGGTCGAGCAGATGCGCAACGGCTTCGCTTCGCGGCTGCTGCTGCTGGGAATCGACGGCGCCGATGCGTCCACGCGCGCCGCGCTGTCGCGCGCGCTGGCCGCGAAGCTGCGCGCCAGCGACGCCTTCGGCGCGGTCGAGAATGGCGGCGCGCGCGGCACGCGCCGCGTGCGGCGACTGCTGTTCGACTACCGCTACGCGCTGGCGCCGGCGGCGCCCGACGCCTACACCGCGGCCGGGCTGCATCGCGCAATCGCCGCTGCGCTCGGCGACCTCGCGTCGCCGATGGGCGACAGCCTGGCGGCACTGCTGCCGCGCGACCCCACCGGCAGCCTGCTGGCGCTGCTGCACCTGTTGCAGCCGGCCGGCGGCCCGCGGCTCGACCACGGCGCCTGGGCCTCGGCCGATGGCAGCCGCGCGCTGCTGTTGCTGGAAACGCGCGCGCGCGGCACCGACATCGATGCGCAGGCAGCCGCGATCGCCGCAGTCCGCGACGCGTTCGCCCAGGTGCGCGGCGCGCTGCATGCGCGCGGCGCGCACCTGGTGATGAGCGGCCCGGGAACCTTCGCCGTGCAATCGCGCGCGCGCATCCGCACCGGGGTCGAACGCGTTTCGCTGCTCGGCTCGGTACTCGTCGTCGGCCTTCTGCTCGCCGTCTACCGTTCGCTGCTGGTCATCGCCCTGGGCTTGCTGCCGGTCCTGTCGGGAGTCGTCGCCGCGGTGGCCGCGGTGGCGCTGGGCTTCGGCGTCGTCCAGGGTGTCACGCTGGGCTTCGGCACGACATTGATCGGAGAGGCGATCGACTACGCGATCTACCTGTTCGTGCAGTCCGCGCCGGGCACCGCTGCCTCCTCCGCAGACGACGCCTGGCCGACCATTCGCCTGGGCATGCTGACCTCGGTGGTCGGCTTCTCGACCCTGCTGGGTTCGGACTTCCCCGGTCTGGCGCAGCTCGGCCTGTACTCGATCGCGGGCCTGGTCGCTGCCGCGCTGGTCACCCGCTTCGTGCTGCCGCGGCTGCTGCCGCGGCGGCTGGCGGTACGCGATCTGGCCCCGCTGGGTCTGCGGCTGGCGGGCTGGCTGCCGGCGCTGCGCCGCGCGCGCTGGCTGCCTGCGGCGCTGCTGCTGCCGGCGCTGGGCGTGCTGGCCGTGCTCGGTCCGCGCATGTGGGACACCCGGCTGAGCGCGCTGAGTCCGATTCCTCCGGCGGCATTGGCGCTCGACGCACAACTGCGCGCCCAGCTCGGCGCTCCCGGAGGCGGCGACTTCATCGTGCTGCACGCGGCCACGCGCGAAGCCGCGCTGCGTGCCGCCGAGGCGCTGCAGCCGCGGCTCGACGCGCTGGTCGCGCAAGGCGCGATCGGCGCCTACGACAGCCCTGCGCGCTACCTGCCCAGCCTGGCCGTGCAGCGCGCGCGCCTGGCCGCGCTGCCCGACGCTGCCACGCTGCGCGCGCGGCTGCGCCTGGCCGTGGCCGGGCTGCCGGTACGCGCCGAACGTTTCGCGCCGTTCATCGCCGATGCCGAAGCGGCGCGCGCACGCGGACCGCTGAGTCTGGCCACGCTGCGCGACAGCCCGCTGGCGCTGGCCGTCGACGGCATGCTCGAACACCAGCGCGACGGCAGCTGGCTGGCTCTGCTGCCGCTGCACGCGCCTGCGCACGGCAGTCTCGATGGCGCGCGCATCGACCGCGCGTTGGCGGGGAGCGGCGCGATGCGCATCGATCTGGGCGCGGTCGGCGGCGCGGTGTACGCGGGCTATCTGCGCACCGCGATCTGGACGTCGCTGGCCGGGCTGCTGGCGATCGCCGCGCTGCTCGCCATCGCGCTGCGCTCGCCGCTTCGCGCCTGGCGGGTGCTGATGCCGCTGCTGATCTCGGTGATCCTGGTCTGCGCCGGACTGCTGCTGGCCGGCCAGCGGCTGACCTTGCTGCACCTGGTCGGGCTGATGCTGATCGTCGCGATCGGTTCGAACTACGCGCTGTTCTTCGACCGTGGCGCGCACGGCGGCGACGGCATCGCGCCGCGTACCCTGGCGTCGCTGCTGCTGGCCAACGTCGCCACTGTCCTCGGCTTCGGCCCCCTGGCGCTGTCGGGCGTTCCGGTGCTGGCGTCGATCGGGCTGACGGTGGCCCCGGGAGTGTTGCTGGCACTTCTGTGCTCGGCGATGTGGTCGCAGCCGCCGCGCGCTGCGCCGGCCGCGGCCGCAACGCCACGGTGAGCATGCAGCGCTGGCGCCCGAGTCCGCTGCTCGTCGCGTCGGCCGCGCTGCACCTGGCGCTGCCGGCGTTGCTGGCGTGGCGGCCGGCGCACTGGCCGTGGCTGCTCGCCGCGCTGCTCGCCGACCACGCCGTGATCGCCGCCGCAGGTCTGTGGCCGCGCAGCGCGCTGCTCGGCGCCAACCTGACGCGGCTGCCGGCCGCCGCAGCGGCGCGCGGCGAGGTGGCGCTGACCATCGACGACGGACCCGATCCCGACGTGACGCCGCAGCTGCTGGAGCTGCTCGCCGGGCAAGGCGCGCGCGCCACCTTCTTCTGCATCGGCGCACGCGCGGCGGAGCAGCCGCAGCTGTGCGCCGCGATCCGCGCAGGCGGCCACGCGCTGGAGAACCACAGTCAGAACCACCGGCTGGATTTCTCGCTGCTCGGGCCTCGGCGCATGGCGCGCGAAATCGATTCCGCGCAGCGCACGCTGGAAGCGCTCGGCGGGCGCGCGCCGACGCTGTTCCGCGCCCCCGCCGGATTGCGCAACCCTTGGCTCGACCCGCTGCTGCGGCGCCGCGGCCTGCGCCTGGCGACTTGGACCCGGCGCGGCTTCGACACCCGCGAGCGCGATCCGCAACGGGTGCTGCGCCGACTGTGCCGCGACTTGCGTGCCGGAGACATCCTGCTGCTGCACGACGGCCACGCCGCGCGCACTGCCGACGGCCGCGCGGTTTCGGTCGCGGTCCTGCCAGAACTGCTTGCCGCGCTGCGTGCCGCAGGCCTGCGCAGCGTGCCTCTGCCCCAGGCGCTCGAGTCGGTAGACTAGCGGGCTTTCCCGTTGCATGCCGTTTCGATGCCCGCAGTCCCGCCGCTTGCGCTGACCCACTGCACCGTGACCACGGCGCTGGGCTGCGGCCTGCACGACACGCTGCGCGGCCTGCGCGAGGCGCGCAGCGGCCTGCGCCGACAGGGGTTCGACCTGTTCGATCTTCCGGCCTGGCTCGGCCAGGTCGACGGCCTCGACGCCGTCGCGTTGCCGCCCGGGCTGCAGCGCTTCGATTGCCGCAACAACCGGCTTGCCGAACGGGCGCTGCTGCAGGACGGCTTCGCCGATGCGGTCCAGGCCACCGTGCACCGTGTCGGCAGCGCGCGTCTGGGCGTGTTCATCGGCACCAGCACCTCGGGAATCCACAGCACCGAACTGGCGTACCGGCACCGCGACGCCGACGGTGCGCTGCCCGACGGCCTCGACTACGGCGCCACGCACAGCCAGCACGCGCCGACCGCGTACCTGCGCGCGCGCTTCGGCCTCGACGGTCCGGGCTGGGCGGTGTCGTCGGCGTGTTCGTCGAGCGCCAAGGTGTTCGGCAGCGCACAGCGGATGATCGCCTCCGGCCTGATCGACGCCGCGCTGGTCGGCGGCGTCGACAGCCTGTGCCTGACCACGCTGTACGGTTTTCACGCCCTGCAGCTGCTGTCGCCGAACCCGTGCCGGCCGTTCGATGCGCAGCGCGACGGACTTTCGATCGGAGAAGGCGCTGCGTTCGCGCTGCTCGAACGCAGCGGCGACGCCGACACGGTGCAACTGCTCGGCGTCGGCGAATCGAGCGATGCGCATCACATGTCGGCGCCGCACCCGGAAGGCCTCGGCGCACAACTGGCCATGCGCGCCGCGCTGCTCCAGGCGGATCTCGAACCGAGCGCCATCGACTACATCAACCTGCACGGTACCGCGACGCCGAGCAACGACCAGGCCGAGGCGCGCGCAGTGCACGCGCTGTTCGGCGACTCCACGCCGTGCAGCTCGACCAAGGGCGCGACCGGACACACCCTGGGAGCCGCAGGCGCCGTCGAAGCCGTTTTCTGCGCGCTGGCGCTGCGCGCCGGCTTCCTCCCGGGCAGCCCAGGCACGCTGCAGCCCGCGCCCGAGTTCGCACTCGACTATTGCGTGCAGCCGCGCGCGCGCGCGCCGCTCAGGGCGCTGAGCAATTCCTTCGGCTTCGGCGGCACCAACTGCAGCCTGTTGTTCGGCATCGACGGCGCGCAGCGCGGGGGGTCGTCCATGAGCGCAGCGCACGGCCGCTCCGAAGCTGCGCTCAGCCCCCTCGGGGGGCCGCGCGCAGCGCGGGGGGTCGTCCCATGAGCGCACTTCAGGCGTGGGTCGACGGCGTCGGCGTGCTCGGTCCCGGTCTGCCCGACTGGAGCGCCACGCGCGCCGTGCTGCGCGGCGAATCGCCCTATGCGCCGGCAGCCACGGTGCTCCCGGTCGCTGCCGCGCTTCCGGCGGCCGAACGGCGGCGTGCGTCGTCGGTGGTTCGCCTGTGCCTGGCCAGCGGCCTGGAGGCGGTGAACGCCTGCGGGCTTCCTGCCGACACGCTGCCCACCGTGTTCGCGTCGTCAGGCGGCGACAACGCCAACTGCCATGCGATCTGCGAAGCGCTGGCGTCGGCCGACCGCCTGCTGTCGCCGACGCGTTTCCACAATTCGGTGCACAACGCAGCGTCAGGCTACTGGGGCATCGCCACCGGCGCGAGGACCGCGTCGGCGGTGATCGGCGCCCACGACGCCAGCGTTGCCGCCGGTCTGCTGGAAGCGCTGGCCAGCCTCGCGTCCGAGCCGCGCCCGCTGCTGCTGCTGGTCTACGACACCGCGTATCCGCAACCCTTGCATCGCGTGCGACCGACCGCCGACAGCTTCGCCGCGGCGCTGGTGCTGAGCCCGCAGCGCGGCGTGCACAGCATCGGCGCGATCACGCTCGACGCGCGCGCGCCGTGGACCGACGCTGCGCCGAGCGCAGTCGCGCATGCGGGACTCGAAACGCTGCGACGCAACATCCCGGCCGCCCGCGTGCTGCCGCTGCTGCACGCGCTGGCGACGCACGCCGAAGCCTCGCTGGCGCTCGACCACGGCACGTCCCGGCGCCTGGCGCTGCGCGTGACGCAGCGCTGAGACCATGGCCCCGCAACGCGCGCTCGACCACGGCTGGATCGCCGCGCACGTTCCGCACCACGGCAGCATGTGCCTGCTCGACGCAGTCGTCGAGTGGGACGCGGACAGTGCGTCGTGCCGTGCGACCAGTCACCGCGATGCACGCAACCCGCTGCGCCTGGGCGACCGCCTGGGCGTGGCCTGCGGGGTCGAATACGCGGCGCAGGCCATGGCCGTGCATGGCGCGCTGTGCGCCGCGCACGCTGCGCCGCGTGCCGGCATGCTGGTCAGCGCGCGCGCGGTGCGCTGGCACGTCGAGCGCCTCGACGACATCGCCGACGACCTGCTGGTGCACGTCGTGCGGCTGCACGGCGACGACACCGCGCTGCACTACGCATTCAGCGTACGCGCCGGAACGCGCGCGCTGCTCGATGGCCAGGCCATGGTGCTGTGCGCGCCCGACCAACCCCGCGCAGCGAAGGCTCCGGCACCATGAAACCATCGCCCCCCCGCCGCGCCCTCGTCACCGGGGGCAGCGGAGAAATCGGCGCCGCGATCTGCCGCCGCCTGGCCGCCGACGGCCTCCACGTGCTGGTGCACGCCAACCGCGGAATCGACCGCGCGCAGCTGCTGGCTGCCGAACTGCGCGCCGGCGGTGCGCGCGCTGACGCGGTCGCGTTCGACGTCACCGACGCCGACGCCAGCGCAGCCGCGCTGTCCGCCATCGTCGACGCCGGCCCGATCCAGGTGCTGGTGAACAACGCCGGCGTGCACGACGACGCCGTTTTCCCCGGCATGCGCCGCGCACAATGGCAGCGCGTGGTCGACGTCAACCTGAACGGCTTCTACAACGTCACTCAGCCGTTGATGCTGCCGATGATCCGCTGCCGCTGGGGGCGGGTGATCAACATCACCTCGGTGGCGGCGATCGCCGGCAACCGCGGTCAGGTCAACTACGCCGCGGCCAAGGGCGCGCTGCACGCGGCCACCCGCGCGCTGTCGCTGGAGGTCGCCAGCCGCGGCGTCACGGTCAACGCGGTCGCGCCGGGAATCATCGGCAGCGCGATGGGAGCGACGCGTTTCGACGCGCAGACCGTCGCCGCGATGGTGCCGATGCGCCGCGCCGGCCGAGCCGACGAAGTCGCCGCGCTGGTCGGCTTCCTGGCCTCGGACGACGCCGGCTACATCAGCGGCCAGGTCATCTCGATCAACGGCGGCATGATCTGAGCGTGCCGTCCGGAACGCGTGCCGTGGCCCGCGCACGATGCATTTGCTCAGTCGTCCGCGCCGCTGTCGACCGTCCGCGTCGAGTGGTCGAAGACCCAGGCGAAACCGACTCCGAACGACCACGCCGTGTGCCGTTGCAGCAGCGGACTGTCGGCGAAGCTGGCGCCGCCGAGCAGATCGCAGCGGACGAACGCTCCGACCCAGTAGTGCGCGAATCGGCGGCTCAGCGCAGTGGTCAGCGCGCTGCCGGCGTAACCGCCCGAGGCCGCGTAGGCCGGCCGCGACGCGGTCGCGTCGGCAGCCGCAACGCCGTAGTCGTGCTGCGCGTAGCGGCGGTCGACGAACATCGGCCCACCTTGCAGCCCGAGTTTCCAGCCGCGCAGCGCGCCGGTTTCGCGCATGTCCAGGTTCAGCACCGGCGTGGCCAGCCAGCCGACGTTGTGCGGGTTCCGCTCGACCGTGAACGCGCTGCGCAACGGCAGGCGCAGATCGACGCGCGCGCGCGCGCCGCGCCACAGGCGCAACTGCAGCGACGGGCCGAACTCGACGGTCGGTCGCAGGTCGGCCATGCCATGGCGCGCGCCGTCGCTGGAACTGTTGACCGGCGGCGACGCACCGAGGCTGAGCCGGCCGCTCCAGCGTGAGGTCTCGAACACCCGCGCCTGCACGCCGTCGCGACCGGCGTGCAGGATCGGCCCGCGGTAGATCACGTACGGCACCGGCAGCAGATGGTTCTGCCGCTGCGCGGCTCCCGGATAGTCCGGGTAGCTGAGCACTCCTGCGCCGATACCCAGTTCCCACAACGGACGCTGCGCCGCGGCGGCCACGCGCGCCGGCAGCACCGTCGCGACGGCCAGCAGCACGACGGGGCCGGCGCGGCGCATCAGCACGCCGTGCCGAGCGGATCGTCGCCGCGGCCTGCGGCCAGGCTGGCGGCCAGCGCCGAGCGCGCGGCGCTGACGATCATGATCTCGACTTGCGCGACCTCGCGCGCATCGATGCGCAACTGCGCGGCGACGGTGGCCGCGGCTTCCGACATGCGGCGCGTGCGCGCCTCGATGCACACGATCTCGCCCGGGCGCACCGGCCGGCGGAAGCTGCATTTGCGGATTCCGCCGAGCAGGCCGACTCCGTCGGCGCCGAGCGCGCGGCTGCGCGGGTCGGCGACCAGCATGCCTGCGCCTGCCAGTTGCGCGACGGCCTCGACCAGCAGCACGCCGGGAACCAGCGCCAGGCCGGGGAAATGACCCTGCAGCAGCGCCAGCGAAGGATCCCAGCAGGCCTCTCCGATGAAATGGTCGTGGGCCACGACGTGCAGCGCGCGCACGCACAGGATATCGCCGCGGTGCGGCAGCACGCGCTCGATCGCTGCGCGGTCGAGGATGCGGGCCACCTCGGGTGCCGTGGCGGCGCCGGTCATGCCGCGTCACCCGCGATGCGGCCGCGCGGCCGCGTCAGCCACGCGCTGGCGCCGCCGAGCAGTGCACCGGCGGCGACATCGACCGCGACGTGCTGGCGCACGGCAATGGTCGAATAGACGATCGCCGCACACCACAGCCAGTTCAGCCAGCGCAGCAGCGCCGGCGCGGCGAGTTCGCCGAGCAGCCGATGCAGCCAGTAGCCGGCGAACACGGCGCAGGCCACGTGCAGCGACGGGCACGCGTTGCCCGCGCTGTCGGTGCGCTTGAGCCACGCCACCGCCGGGTGCAGCGCCCAATCCTGGTGCGTCGGCGGCAGCGCGCTGGGCCACAGCGCGAACACGGCCAGCCCGAGCAGGCAGGGCACGGCGATGCGCAAACCGAAGGCGACGATGTCGCGCCGCCGCTGCATCAGCGCCACCGGCAGCGAGACGTACAACCACAACGATAGATAGATCGGCAGCGCCCAAGGCTCGAATGCGATCCAGCGATCGATTGGCGTCAGCGGCATGACCGTCACCGCGCCGCTCGGATGGCGCAGCAACCGGAAATAGGCGATGAAGAACACCCAGGTGTACGCAGTCGTTCCAAGCGCCTTGAACCAGAAATGGCGCAGCACCCGGCGCGCGCCGATCATCGTGTCAGCTCCGGCGCGCGGCGCGCGACCAGCACCGCGTTGCTGCCACCGAACGCGAACGCATTGGACATCACCGCGTCGACGCGGCAACCGCGGCGAGCCTGCAGCGGCACGTAATCGAGATGACAGTGCGGATCCGGATGCTCGAGATGCGCGGTCGGCGGCAGCACGCCGTGGCGCATGGCCAGGATCGCCAGCAGCAGCTCGAGCGCGCCGCTGGCGCCGATCAGGTGCCCGTGCACGGCCTTGGTCGAACTCACCGCAAGCCGCTGTGCGTCGTCGCCGAACACCTCGACGATCGAGCGCGTCTCGACCACGTCGCCGGCCTCGGTCGCAGTGCCGTGTGCGTTCAGATAGCCGATGTCCCGCGGCAGCAGTCCGGAGTCGTCCAGCGCCTGGCGCATCGCCGCCACCTGGCCTGCGGTGTCGGGCAGAGTCAGGTGGGTGGCATCGTTGCTGGCGCCGAAACCTGCCAGCTCGGCGTGCGCGGCAGCGCCGCGCCGGCGCGCGCGTTGCGCGCTCTCCAGCACCAGCGCGGCGGCGCCCTCGCCGATGACGAAACCACTGCGGTCGGCAGCGAACGGCCTGCAACTCGTCGCCGGGTCGGCTGCCACCGGACGCGCCATGACGCGCAACGCGTTCCAGGCGACCATTGCGCCGCCGGTCAGCATGGCTTCGGTGCCGACGACCAGCGCGGCGTCGAGCCAACCGCCGCGAATCGCGCGCAGCGCTTCGCCGGCAGCCAGCGCCGACGACGCACACGCCACCGAGCAGGTGTTGCCGACGCCGCGCAGACGGTAGCGGATCGACAGCTCGGCCATCGCCGCATTGGCCATCATGCGCGGAACCAGCAGCGGATGCACGACGGTCGCGCTTCTCCGCTCGCGTTCGCTGCCGAGCAGTGCGCGGTGATAACGCGTATACACCTGCTCGATGGTCGTGGCCCCGGCGGAACCGATTCCGACGAACACGCCGAAGCGCTCACCGTCGGCGTTGTCCGCGTGCAAGCCGGCGTCGGCCATCGCTTCGCCGGCAGCGACCAGCGCGAACTGGGTCGCGCGATCGAGCGCCGCGTCGCGCCTCTGCAACAGTTCGTGCGGCTGCGCCGCTGCCGGAGCGACCAGCAAGTCGGCAAGCCCGGCGACCAGCGCGTCGGGCGCGCGCCGCACGCCGCTGCGCGCTGCCGCCGCGGCGTCGAAATTGGCCTCGCTGCCGACGCCCAGCGGCGAGATGGCACCGAGCCCTGTGACCAGGACGCGGGTGTTCACGAGGCGGCTTCGGTGTCCTGCAGCACAGGCAGCTCGCCACCGTGGTGGGCGCGCACCTCGTCCTCGATGGCGTGCACCATCTCGGCGAATGTCATATGCTGAAAACGCAACGGATCGGACAGCTGGAAACCGAAGCGCTCCTCGATGTCGAACAGCATTTCGACCAGGCCGAGTGAATCGAGGCCGAGGTCGGCCACGCGCAGCAGCGGGTCGTCGAATTTGGCCGGATCGACCCCGGCGCCGTCGATGAGGCCGGTCTTGATCAATGGTTCCAGCATGGTCTGTCGTTGTTCTGCGTCTGTCCAGGCGCCCGGGCGAATCGCGGCGGCGAATCGCGGCGGCAAATCGCGGCGGCAAATCGCGGCGGCAAATCGCGGCGGCAAATCGCGGCGGCAAGTTGGCCTGCATTCTATGTTGCGCCACGACCACAGCGGCAAACGCGCTACCATCCTGCGCGGCTGAAGCCGCGGCCGCGCTGCACCCATCATCCGATGATCGAACCCGTTCCGCCAGCACCCGACGCGCGCCGCGCCGCGGCGTGGCGCGCTGCCGCGCGCGCATCGCTGCTCGGCGCGGCAGCGGCTGTCTACCTGGGCCTGGGCTATGTTGCCGGGGCGTGGCCTCGCCCGCCGCGACTGGCGGTGCTCGTCGGGCTGCTGCCGATGCTCGCCGTGTTGCTCGGCGTGGCCTGGCGCGCGCGCTGGCGGGTGCCTGCGCTGGCGCTGTGGGCCTTGCTGAGCATGGCGCTGCTGCGGCATCTCGGGCAGCTGCGCGACCACGCCGCGCTGCTGTATTTCGTGCAGCACGTCGGGGCGATGGCCACGCTGGCGCTGACCTTCGGGGCCACGCTGTGGTCCGGCCACGAACGCGCGCTGTGCTCGCGGATCGCGCGGCTGTGCATCGCCGGGGACATCGGCGACGACTACTACCGCTACACCTGGCAGGTGACGCTGGCCTGGACCCTGCTGTTCATCGTGCTGGGCTGTGCGTCGATCGCGCTGTTCGCGTCCGGGCACATGGCCTGGTGGTCGCTGCTCGCCAACGTGGCCACGCCGCTGCTGGTCGGCGCGCTGTTCGTGGTCGAGTACGCGGTTCGCGTCCGCGTCCTTCCCGGACGCCCCCACATGGGGATCGCGGCCACCGTGCGCGGCTGGCAGCGCTGGCGCGCCGGCGCGCGTTGACGCGCGATACACGCCATGCGCCGGCTGCTGCAGCTGTTGCTGTTCTACCTGATGCTGCTGTGGCTCGGCGCCATGCTGCTGCTGGGCAACGCCGCGTGCGTGCCGCTGGTGCTGGCTCCGCGACGCTGGCGCGAGCCGCTGCTGCAACGGCTGATCAGCGCGGTGTTCCGCATCTTCCTCGCCGGCTGCGAGGCCTGCGGACTGATGCGGCTGGATCTGCGCGCGCTCGACGCACTCGACGGCGAGCGCGGCGGCCTGTTGCTGGTGGCCAACCACCCGAGCATGATCGACGTGTTCCTGGTCGTGTCGCGGCTGCGCCGGGTGCTGTGCCTGATGAAGGCCAGCGTGGCGGCCAATGCCTTTCTCGCCGTCGGCGCGCGCCTGGCCGGCTACATTGCGAATCGCAACGGCGTGCAGCTGCTGCGCGAGGCCACGCGCGCGGCGCGCGCCGGCCGGCACCTGCTCATCTTCCCGGAAGGCACGCGCACCGCGCACGCGCCGCTGGGCCCGCTCAAGCCCGGAGTCGGCCTGATCGCCAAGCGCGCCGGCGTGCCGCTGCAACTGGTGCTTCTGCGCAACAACTCGGCGTACCTGGCCAAGGGCTGGCCGATCTGGCGACCACCGCGCTTCCCGCTGCACTACCAGGCTCGCCTGGGTCCGCGGTTGCAGGCGTCGGCATCGGTCGACGAAACCATGCGCCGGCTGCACGCAGCGCTCGAGCGCGAGCTCGCAGCGTGCGCCGACCCATCCGACGCGTGAATCGATGCAAGCTTCCACGACCCATCTGGTGCTGATCCCGAGCTACAACCCTGGGCCGCAGCTGTTCGAAACCGTGCGCGCCGCACGCGCGACCTGGAACCCGGTCTGGGTCGTCGTCGACGGCAGCACCGACGGCACCACGCCTGAGCTGCGCTCCCTCGCCGCGCGCGACGCCGGGTTGCGCGTCCTCGAACTGCCGCGCAACCGCGGCAAGGGCGCCGCAGTGCTGCACGGCCTGCAGCAGGCGCAGCGCGACGGTTTCACCCATGCACTGTGCATGGACGCCGACGGCCAGCACCCGGCAGCGCTGATCCGTCGCTTCATGCGCTGCTCGCGCGCGCACCCGGACGCAATGGTGCTCGGCGTGCCGCAGTTCGACGCCAGCGCGCCGGCTTTGCGGGTCAAGGGGCGCCGGGTGTCGAACTGGTGGGCCAACCTGGAAACGTTGTGGGCCGGAATCGGCGATTCGCTGTACGGTTTTCGCGTCTATCCGATCGCGCAGCTGGTCGCGGTGATGCAGCGCACGCGCTGGATGCGCCGCTTCGACTTCGACCCCGAAGCCGCGGTTCGGCTGTGCTGGCAGGGAGTCCCGGCGCGCAACTTGCCGGCTCCGGTTCGCTATCTCGGTGCCGACGAGGGCGGCGTGTCGCATTTCCGCTACCTGCGCGACAACGTGCTGCTGACCTGGATGCATCTGCGCCTGCTCGCCGGCTTCGTGCTGCGCCTGCCGCGGCTGGCACGGCGGCACGCTGACCGCGCCTGAACGCCCGGCCCCACCCGCACGCACCCGATGTCCACCGCCGCGATGTTCGCCCACCTGCTGCTCGAGCGCCTGCCCGGGCGCGCGCCGCCAAGGCTGCCCGAGCCGTGCGCGGTGATGGAGGACGCCGCGCAAGTCGACGCCTTCTGCTCCGGAGGCGCAGACGACGGCGTGCTCGCTCCCGTCTACCACTGCCACGCGCTGCAGGCCGGCGCTGCCATTCGTCCCGGGTCGCGCGTGCTCGACCTGGGCTGCGGCCCGGGCAATCAGTTGCTGCACCTGGCGCGGTTGCATCCGGCGGCGCAGTTCGTCGGCATCGATGCGTCGCGGCCGATGCTGCTGCGCGCGACGCACGCTCGACGCCGGCGGCGCCTGCGGCGTGGAGTTGCAGCACGGCGATCTGACCGCGCTGCGCGCGCTGCCCGACGCCTCGTTCGACTGCGTCGTCTGCACGCTGTCGCTGCATCATTTGCCCGACGCCTGCGCACTGCACCGCGCCGCGCGCGAAATGACCCGCGTGCTCAAGCCGGGTGGTGGCGTCTACGTGGCCGATTTCGGCCGCTTGCGCCGCGCCGCCACGCAGCGGCATTTCGCACGCCAGCGGGCCGCGGAGCAGGGTCCGACCTTCACCGCCGATTACTTCAATTCGCTGCGCGCGGCGTTCAGCGTCGCCGAACTCGACGCCGCGCTTGCCGCGCTCGGACCCGGGCTGCGCCGCCACCAGACCGCGCTGGCACCGTTCATGGTCGTTTACCGGCGCGGCGTGCAGGGCGACGGCACGGCGCAGGCACGCGCCGACGTCGCCTGGGCTCGGCTGACGCCTGCGCAGCGGCGTGATTGCCGCGCGCTCGCCGCCTGGTTCGCGGTCGGCGGGCTTGCGCTCCCGGCGTCGCTGCGCTGACAACGCGCGGCGGCGTACGCCGCCGGTTTCAGCGCTGGCCGACGCGAATGGTGCCGAACAGGCCTTTGTGCGACGCCGGCTGGCAGCGCCAATACTGGCGCGGCGCGACGACCTGCGCACCCAGACGCGCCGCTGCGTGCCACGGCCAGCGCGGGTCGTACAGCATGCCCCGGGCCAGTGCGACGAGGTCGGCGCGCCCTTCGGCGACGATCGACTCGGCCTGTGCGGCGTCGTCGATCAGGCCGACCGCGATCACCGGCATCGCCACCGCGCGCCGGATCTGCTCGGCGAAGCCGACCTGGTAGCCGGGGCCGAGCGCAATCCGCTGCTGCGGCGAAATCCCGCCGCTCGACACATGCGCGTAGGCGCAGCCGCGGCGCTGCAGCTCGGCGCACAGCGCCACGCTTTGCGCGCAGTCCCAGCCGCCGTCGACCCAGTCGGTGGCCGATAGCCGCACGCCCACCGGAACGCGGCCGGGGATCGCTTCGCGTACCGCGTCGAACACCTCGAGGACGAAACGCATGCGGTTGTCCAGCGAGCCGCCGTAGACGTCGTCGCGCCGGTTGGCGAGCGGCGACAGGAACTGGTGCAGCAGATAGCCGTGCGCGGCGTGCAATTCGATCAGGTCCAGGCCCAGGCGCACGGCGCGGAGCGCGGCGGCGACGAAGGCGTCACGGATGCGCCGCATCCCGGCGATGTCCAGCGCCGCCGGAGGCATCTCTGCGTCTGCATGCGGCAGCGCCGACGGCGCCACGCATTCCCAGCCGCCGTCGGCCGGCGCCAGCTGCGCGCCGCCGTCCCACGGCGCCTGGCTTGACGCCTTGCGCCCGGCGTGCGCGAGCTGGATACCCACCGGCATCGGCGAATACCTGCGCACGGAGTCGAGGACCCGGCTCAGCGCGCAAGCGCATTCGTCGTCCCACAGCCCGAGGTCCTGCGGGGTGATGCGGCCGATCGGCTCGACCGCGGTGGCCTCGACGATCAGCAGCCCGGCGCCCGACAGCAGCAATTGCCCGAGGTGGATGGTGTGCCAGTCGCCGGCGCGGCCGTCGACTGCCGAGTACTGGCACATCGGCGCGATGGCGATACGGTTGGCGAGCTCGAGCTCGCCCACGCGGAAAGGACTGAAGAGTTGGCTCATCGGATGGCTCCTGGGACCGCTTTGTACCTGAAAGCGTCCGCGCGTGCGCGGCCCTCCCGAGCCATGCAGGGCGTCAGAGCAAGTGGATCGCCTGCCCCGGGAACGCCCAGTCGATTCCCGAACTGATCATCCAGCACGCGACCGACGCCAGCGTGAACACCAGCAGGCGGCGCGTCGGCCCCGGCTCGAGCAGATCCTCCAGGCGGCGGTGCAGCCACCAGGCGACCAGCGGATAGGCCAGGGTCGAGATGACGATTGCGTACATCGCTGGCTCCTTGATTTGCGGCACGGATCGAGCGATGCATTATCGAGCAAACGGTCGCCGGCCACGCCCTTGCGCGTCGGTCGCCGACGCCCGAGCCGCGGCGCTCGAGCTATCGCCTCGCGCCCGCCGAATCCGATCAGCCTGCAGGCTGCGAGGTGGAACGGGCTGGGCGCGGCCCGGCGCTGGGGGCGATCAGAAGCGCACGAATGCTTCGTCGAAGTTGGGCGACTGCGCAGCAGACTGCGACGCTGCACGCACGACGACGGCACGCGCCGCGGGTCCGCTCGGGTCAGACGCGACCCGGAACTGGCCCACGTGGCGCTGAAGCTCGGAGGCCTGGCTGTCCATCTCCTCGGCGGTCGCTGCCAGCTGCTCGGACGCAGACGCGCTTTGCTGGGTCGTCGCGTGGAGCTGAGACACCGCCTGGTTGATCTGCGCGATCGCGCTCGATTGCTCGTCGCCGGCCGCGTTGATCTCCCCGACCAGCTCGCTGGTGCGCCCGATCGCCGGCACCATCCGTGCGAGCAGATCGCCGGCGGCCACCGCCTGCTTGACCGAGCCGGAGGCGAGCGCGCCGATTTCCCGGGCAGCGACTTGCGCGCGCTCGGCCAGCTTCCTGACCTCCGCGGCAACGACCGCGAAGCCCTTGCCGTGCTCGCCGGCGCGCGCGGCTTCGATTGCGGCATTCAGTGCCAGCATATTGGTCTGGTACGCGATGTCGTCGATGATTCCGATTCGCTCGGCGATCGCCTGCATGTCGGAAACCGTGCGCGCGACCGCGTCGCCGCCGTCGCGCGCCTGCTGCGCGGCCTGTTGCGCGATGCCGGCGGTTTGCCTGGCGTTGTCGGCGCTTTGCCGCACCGACGCTGCCGACTGCTCGAGCGTGGCCGACGTCTGTTCGACCGAAGCGGCTTGCTCCGAGGCGCCTTGCGCCAGGCTTTGCGAGGTGCTCGAGACCTGCGCTGCCGCGGCCGACAGATTGTCCGCCGCGGCGCGGACCGCCGACAGCGTTCGCGTCAGCTTGTCGACCATCTCGCCCATCGATCCGAGCAGCCTTCCGGTCTCGTCGCGCGCGTTCGAACGCACGCGCAGCGTCAGGTCACCGTCGGCGACACGGCGCGCGACGTCGACCGCACGCGCCAGCGGGGTGGTGATCGAGCGCGTGATCCAGGTGCCGATCGCGATCGCCATCAGCAACGCGATCGCAGCCACCGCTGCGGCGACTTCCAATGCCTGCCGGAACACGATTTCGGCTTGCGCTGCGGCGGAGCCGAAGCGGGCCGTCGCAATGCGGTCGATCGCGGTCAGATCGGCTTTCACCGCGCGCTCGGGCGGCCGCACCTTGCTGGTGAACACACCCAGCGCATCGCTGCCTTGCTGCTGCGCGGCCAGGCAAACGTCCAGACCTTCGCCGAAAGCCCGGCGGTCGGCCTGCAGCTGCGGCAGGCGGGCGAGGATCCGCGGATTGCGCACCGTCTCGCCAAACGCTTTCAGCAGCGCCGCGTTGTGCTGCATGTCGGCGTGGATCTGGCCGCGCAGCGTGGCCGCGGCGGCGGGGTCGGCGCTGAGCAGCAGATCGCGGCAGTCGGCCGAGATCTGCGCGATGTCGGCGCGGATTTCGGCGATTCCGTGCGCCTCCGGCCATGCGCGCCTGGTCGCCTCGTCGGTGGCGCGCTGCATCGCGCGCAGACTCCACAGCGCCACGCCGGCGAGCAGCGCCACCAGCAGCGCCATCAGGCCGAAGCCGAAGCCCAGGCGCACTCCGATTCCGCGGTTATTGAACATCGGCCCCCCCCGATCGTCGCGGCGCCTCCCGTGGCGCCATGGTTTTCACGCCACTTTAACGATACACGATGACGTATTTATATATCTATTTGTAACGTCTACCGACACGCAAGCTCGGTTATCCCAGCTCGATTGGGCCTCCACAGGACACAATGCCTCGAAAAAGGCCAGCAATGCACCCGGACGGTTGCGGAATGGCGCTGACCGTGTTCCAAAAGGGACATTTCAGCGCTTCAATGAAGGTAACGCCTTGTTTCTACGAAGCCGCGCGTCAAGGCCCGCGCGCGATCCGCGCCCCCGCCGGCTCAGCGCGGCGCTGCCGCCGCGCCACGCACCCGGACCTGCTCGTCCAGCCAGGCAAGAAGCGCTTCGGAAGCCTGGCTGCGCACCGCATCATCGGCGTCCGAGTGGACGATTTCGTGCCACCGCGAAACCTCTGCCCGGGCCGCGTCGTGCGCACGCAGGAAACGCGACAACGGACACGTGGCAAGCGCGGCGTTGTGCGCCGGATGCGCCGCGCCACGCATGCCGCGCCAGTGGTAGGCCAACGCTGCCGGCCAGCCCTGCAGCTGCGGCCCGGCGTTGCGCGCACGCACCGTCGAAGTCGTTGCCCAATGCGCGAACGTCTCGGCAGGCATCGGGCGTGCCAGCCCGTAGCCCTGGCCGAGCTGCGCGCCGAGTAGCTGCGCAACCTCGATCAGATCGTCGTCCTCGAGCCCCTCGACGACGGTGTGCGGAGCGAAGTCCTGGCCGATCTGCAGCACCGAGGCCAGCAGCCGGATCGTCTTCAACGGGTCGCGAGGCAACTGCCGGATCAGGCCCTGATCGATCTTCACGGTGTCGATCGGCAACGACGCCAGACGGTTCAGGCTGCTGTAGCCCGACCCCAGGTCGTCCAGCGCCAGACGTACGCCGACTCCGCTCAAGGCGTGGATCGCTTCGTCGCCGCGTACGGGGTCGGCGTCCTGGTCCTCCAGAACCTCCAGGCTCAGGTGTTGCGGCGCGACGCGCGCGTCGCGCAGCGCGCTCTCGACCCAGTTCGCGCAGTCGCGATGCAACAGGGTCTCGATCGGCAGGTTGACCCCGATGTCGACCTCGAGTCCCGCTTCGCGCCAGTCGTGCAGCCACCGCAGCGATTGGCGCAGGCCCTGCCGGAACAGCGCGTGCAGTTCCTGTTCGCCGAAGGCAGCGAGGAACTGCCCCGGAAGGTGGATCTGCGCGTCCGCGCCCTGCAGCCGCGCGAGCGCCTCGACCTTGGACACACGGCCGGTGCTCAGGTCGACGATCGGCTGCACCCACATGCGCAGCCGCTGGTCGTAGAGCAGTTCGCGGAAATACCGGGTCTGCTCCTGCTGCACCGGACGGCGCCGCCGCGTGGCCGCGGCGAACACAGTGTTGAAGCGTCCCTGCAGCAGGTCGAGCCAGTGCCGCGCCCAGTCGGACGAGAACTGGCGCGGGAAGCTGCCGAACAGCATCAGCACGCTGTCGACATGCTCGCCGCCGCAGATCGGGATCGTCGCCGCGCTGCGCCAGCCCAGCGCGCGCGCGATGCCGTGCCACGGCTGCAGTCGCGGATCGAGCAGGTACGCATCGACCACCTGGATGCGGCGGCTGAACCACGCCATCGACAACGGCCCGCGCCGCGCGTCGGCTCCGGGCTGCAGCGCCGGCAGCGGCGCCGCGAATCGCTTGTCCTGCCTGCGCTCGGCGAAGTCGCGACCGGCACCGGCCTCGATGTGCATGGCGCCGTGCTCGTCGGGCCGGTAGACGATGGCGTGCACGACACCGGGCAGTTGCGCCAGCGCGTCGAGCGTGCGCTGCAGCGCGTCGGTCCAGTGCACGCTTGGATCGACCTGCGCGTCCAGCAGCTTTGCATAGGCATCGATGGTCTGGTCGGAGGCGGCGAGCTGGCCCTGCACGCTGAGCCGCAGCCGTGCGGTGGCGACGCGGATGATGCGGTAGCGCTGCCGCGCAGACAGCAAAGCGGCCTCCAGCTGCGCGCGCAACAGGTCCTCGTACAGCGCGAATGCGCGCACCAGCTTCGAGCTCGACACGCCGACCAGCGCGTGCACCCGGCCGATCGCCTGCGCGCTGCTGTGCAGCGCCTCCGGGGTGTTGCGCGGGCTCAGCAGGAAGCGCAGATGCCCGTCCTGCGCGCGCCGCAGCCTGTCGAACTCCTCGGCGCTCAGACAGCGCAGCAGCTGGCCCAGCTCGGGGTCGCCGGCCAGGTTGTCGTAGAACGCGGCGACGAATGCAGCCGACACCGCGTCGAGCATGCGTTCGGCCAGGGTTCCCAGCAGCACCGCGGCGTCGCTGTCGAACGGGTCCAGCGCGTCCTCGCGCGCCAATTGCTGCGCCTCGCCTGGTTCGGTGCGCTCGAAACGCCACCAGCGATCACGCGCGGACTTGCGCGCCTTGCTCGCGTACATCGCGGCGTCGGCCAGGCGCAGCAGGGCGTCGGGTTCGCGCGCGTCGCTCGGGTAGCTCGCCAGCCCCATCGACATGCCGACCGTCGCGGTGCGCCCGTCGCCGAGGTCGAAGGGGTTTTCGACCGCGACGTGCACCCGCGCCAGCATGGCTTCGAGCTGCTGCCGCATGCGCTCGGGATCGAGGTCCTCGAACACGATGACGAATTCGTCGCCTCCGAGCCGTGCCAGGAAATCCGTCTGCCGCGAATTCGCGCGCAACAGACTCGCCAGCCGTTGCAGCAGGGCGTCGCCGACGGCGTGCCCGAAACGATCGTTGACCGGCTTGAAATCATCCAGGTCGAGCATGCCGACGACCAGTGCCAGCCCCTGCCTGCGCGCACGCGCAATGGCCCGCGGCAGGTACTCTTCGACCGCGAGCCGGTTGGGCAGCTGGGTCAGCGCGTCGGTACGCGCCATGCGCGCCTCGCGTTCCTGCAGCGACTGGATTCGGTTTTTCAGGTCGAGCTCGTCCAGGCCGAAGCCGAGCAGCGCAGCGACCCGGGTGCACACCTCGACGGTGCGCGCGTCGAAAGCGTCGCGACGCGCCACGGCGAAAGCGAGGACGCACCAGACCTGGCGCGCGCGCCAGACCGGGACTGCGAGCAGGCTCAACCACTGATGGCTGGCGAATCCCGCGTGCCACGGCCGCAGCGACGCATCGGCCAGGGTGTCGTTGCACACGACCAGGTCGCGGCGGTTCCACGCCTTCGCGACGACCGACGCCGTCTCGTCGCCGCTGAGCCGCGGAGGTGCGTCGCGCACCTGCTGCGCGCCGTCGCCGGCCAGCGCGAGCACCTCGAACTCACCGGTCGCCGCAGGGCGCCCGACCCAGACAGCATGGAACGGCGTGTCCTGCGCCAGGCGCTCGCACACGCTGTCGATCATTTCGTGCTCGCTTCGGCTCTGGATCAGCGCGTCGCCCGAGCGCAGCAGCGAGCGGTACAACTCCTGCAACTCGAGCAGTTTCTGGCGCTGGTCGATCAGATCGAAAGTCTTCTGCCCCAGGGTATCGGTCAACTGGCTGACGACGTCGACCAGATCGCCGTGATGGCCGTGGCCCGCCGTCGCGGACACGGCCGGCTCGGCTTCGGCGCCCGCAGCCGCCGCCTGCCGAGACCTGATTGCACGCGCCATGCGCGCGTCGACTCCGGCAATGTGGTGCAGCAGCCACTGCGCGAGGAAAGCCAGCAGATCGACGATGGCGTCCTCGGGATGGTCCCTGGCGACGATCTGCGCGCGTTGCAAAAACGAGACGAAACGCTCGTGCGCCTGCAGATGCGCTGCGCACTGCGCCGCGTCGAGGTCCCACTCGCGCATCAGCCTGGCCTCTTCACGGAAGTGGTACCGCGAGTAGTCGAGCAACTCCTCGAGCAGTCCGTGCAGCGCTCCCGCGTCATCGCCGGCGAGTCGTGACTGCGCCTGCGCCGCCTCGTTGTAGATCGCGATCAGGCGCTGGTGCTGCTCGTCGACCAGGCCGATCCCGGTGGCCAACGCGTCGCCCCATTCCAATTGCAGCCCCGTGCTATTCGGTTTCATCGATGTTTTGAACCGAGGGGATCTTTATGCAGCCCGAGTCTAACGCGGGAAATCGGCTGGGCGCGAACCGATTGCAGCGCCATGACCGCGCAGCGGGCCGCGACGACCAGCGCGCCAATACCCACAGGGGCATGCTGCGCGTGCCGCGCAACGGCGCCCCACGCGCGCTTGCGCGCCGCACGGGTCGTGATTGCGCCGGCCATCGGTCGATGCCGCGCGCGCATTGATTTTGGGCGTTGTCGACCGATCAATAAACCATGCGGAAAAGCATCATCGCGCATCAAAACCCGCGCCCCGATTTAATGCGAACTGTTATGCGGCGATGGCAGTATTTTGAATTTTAAATAATCAAAAATACCGGCCCCTGGATGCAGAATTTGCACTCCGATCGCTGGCGCGGTTGCGGTCACAGTCCGTGCCCGCCACACGCTCCTGGAGACCATCATGAACTCGAAAGCACCAGTCAAGCACGTTGGATTCACCCTTTCGCTGATCGCCGCAGCGAGTCTCGCCGGCTGCGGCGGCGGCGGCGGGAATGCGCCCGCTGCGGCGCAAGCTGCAGCGCAACCGAATGCGCCGCAGGCCCCGACGCGGCCGATGTCATCGCTGGCGCCTGCTCCCCGGCCCACAATGACGCTGGGCTTCGCGGCGCGCAACGCGGGCGCTGGCCCGGTGCCGCCCGCCGACCTGGGGGCCGCGCCCGCCAACCCCGCCAACAACCCGCGCTTCGTCGCGGACGGCGGCGCCCCGCTGTCGGCCGTCGCAGGCCGACAGGCGCCATCGACAATGGCCGACTTCGGCGAGATGCGGAACCGCGGTAGCGCAGCCGCACGCGCGTACGCGCTGAAGCACGCCGCACAATGGGAAGGAGTCCGCATGCCGGCAGGCGAGCCGCCGTCGCCGAGCGCGTTCGACGCCTGGTTCGCGAGGTCGGCGGACACCGCCCATCCGGAACTCGGCACCGACCTGCAGCGCCAGATCATCACCGGCGTCCATCCGCTGCCGATCCCGCCAGCGCGCACGGACGCGACGATGCAAAATTTCGTGGCGCTGAGCAACGCGCTGCTGCAGATTGCGCTGCATGACCCCGAATATGCGGCCCGTCTTGCGTTCCCCGGAAATCTGATGGGCAACAGCGCGACGCTCGCCGGCCGCATCAGCTATAAGGCGTTCCGCCTGCTTTACCGCGAATACGATATACCGGATCCCAGGTATCGCGACGCGCGCCAGCAGGATTATCTCGAAATCCTGGGCAATCGCCCGGGGTTTGCTGAAAACCAGCAACCGCTCGATGACGCAGCGCGGTGCGTCGCCAACGCCATGGGCCTGCAAGGGCTTGGGCTTCCCTACGAGGAGGTCTTTTTCGAAAGCACGACCACCGCGGACCAGGTTGCGGACGCGCTGGCCGATCACTACGAGCGGATGCTGGTCCGCTTGATCGAGCGCGGCGACGACTTCGCCCACGACCTGAAGCAATACCGGGGCGGAAAAGTCGTCCCGCGTGCATTCGTCCTCGGCCACCCGATCGGCATCGAACAGGTCCCCGGGTTGAACAGGCTCGAGTCCTTCGTCGTCAGCAACGGCCGCGGCAACTATGCTGCCTTCGTCAACATGCCTGACACGGATGGCACGGACAACTGGTTCATCGCTGCCGATGGAAAGGTCCGAAATATCCCCCGCAACAATCTGGGCGAATTGTTCGAGCTGAACCAAGCCATCGTCTCGTTCTTCGGCCCAAGCGGTTCCGGAGCAAGGCAGGACGTACCTGGAATCGTGATGGTCGTCTATCGGGCCGACTGAGCGCCGCCCGTACCGGCGACGGCTTCGCCTGCTGCCCGGCCGTCTCCGGCACGTCCTCGACGCTCGTGCCGCTTTCGGGGGATCCCCCCGGACATCAGAAGGCCAGGTGCACGCGCAGCCCGCCGACCCAGGCGCCCGGTCCGGATCCGCCCGGGTGGTCGAACCACTGCAGGTCCGGCTGAAGCGACCACGAAGGCCCAAGCTGCCACGAATACACCGCCTCGATGAAGGTCTCGGGCTCCGGCGCGTCGAGCGTCACGCGGCCCAAGCCAAGGCTGAACTGGTCGTGGGGACGTTGCGGCAGCGGGCCGGTCACGAGCAGGCCGGCGGCGGCGAATTCGGTGACCAGATCGACCTGCGCGGGCGACGTGCCGGCGAGCACGAAGGCGCCCCAGCTTCGGTGCGCGAGCTGCCAGCGCGTCTCGCCCACCAGGTAGGCTCCCGAGGTCGTGGCGCCGAAGCCGCTGCCCGCGGCGTGCGCGTAGTGCCAGACGCCGAGCTTGAGATCCGCGCCCGGGTGCGCGCGGCCGCCGCCCCAGTCGCGTTCGACCTCGGCGATTCCCAGCGCCCCCTCGCGCAAGGCTCCGCCGATCCCCGGCGGGTTGCCCTGCCAGACGCCCGCGCGCGCCTGCCACCCCGGCCCGACCTGCCAGTTGCCCATCAGGCCAAGGCCTGGGTTCGGGAACGAGGGGTCGTTGATGTTGGCGGTGAAATTCGGCGACATGCCGAACGTCCCGTTGTGCAGAAGATCGGCAACGTCGCTGGCCTCGAAGTACTGGTTCATGTCCATGATTCCGGCGCGCAGCTTCGCGGCGCCCAGATCCTGCGCGTAGGTCAGCTGGTAGATCCGCAGGAAATTCGGCGCCCACTCGTTGCTCGGAAGCTGCACCGCGCCGGTACGCGCGGGCAGGTTGCCGCTGGAGCGAACGCCTTCGACGCTGAAATCCACGTTTCCGCCCGACCACCAGCCGGCGGCCGCGGTGTCCAGGCTGGCGCTCCACTGCAGCAGGGCCGAGGATGCAGCACGGCTTTGCAGCCCACCGGCCAGATTGGCCATGCTGTCCAGATCGATTCGGCCCGAATCGGTCCACGCCGTAGGTTGCGCCGCGCTGGCCGGCGCGATGATCCGTGCAAGCAAAATACCGATCGCGAGAAAAATTCCATGGTCGCGAATGCGCATGGCGCAAGCCCCTGTATACCGGTCCCCGCCCTGCATCATGACAGGTCCTGGATCCGGTCGGCGTCCGCGCGCTCGGTCGACGATGCGTGCGCTACCCGAGCATCGCTTGCAGCCCGTCGGTGAGTTGCGCCAGAGGCGGCAGTTCGCCGTCGATCAACTCCAGCGTCAGCCGCAGACGCGCAGCCACCGCGGCCGGGAAGGCTGCGGCGCGCTCCTCGCGCGCGGCATCGAGAACCTCTGCGCGCGCGCGCCAGGCGCCGAGGTGCACGCAGCCGGCGAATGCGGAGAACTCAGCGGCTTGCAGCGGCGCCGGAACCTGGCGCAGCGCGGTGCTGATCGGCTCCGGGAAACGCCACAGCTGCGCGAGCTCGCCGGCGACATCGCCGTGGTGGAAACCGAACGCCTGCTGTTCCAGCGCGGCGCGCCCGGAGTCGAGCACGTGCAGCGTGCGATCCAGCGGAGCCACCGCGTCGGGCGCGGCAGCGTGCAGGTGCAACTGCCCGATGCCGTGCAGCAGGCCGACCGTGAACACGACGTCGGTGGGCACGCCTGCCTTGCCGGCCAGCCAGCGCGCCACACAGGCTGTGTACAGGTTGTAATGCCAGAACTGGTGCAGATCCATTCCCTTGGTCTTCGCGAACGCGGCGACCATGCCGTTGCCCAGAACCAGGTTGCGCACCATCACGAAGCCGAGCATGCGCAGCGCGTCGTCGAGCGAGCTGATGGTGCGCGAGAAATGGAAGTACGCCGAGTTGGCCAGGCGCAACAGCTTGGCGCTGAGCACCGGATCGGCCGCGAGCTGCGCGACGATTTCGCCGAACGCGACGTTCTCGTCGCTGAAGCTTTGCATCAGCTGCTGCGCCACCTTCGGCACGGTGGGCAGCTTGCGCGGCTCGTCGAGCAGGCTTCGGATGTCGAGCATGCACCGCTCCGTGTCCTCAGGCCGCGCGCGTCCTGCGCCGGCTGCGCCGCACGCCAGGCGCCGGAGTCTGCACCGCGCCGGTCAGGGTGCGGGCGAGCGCGATCACGCGCTGCGGGTCGGCGCCGAGCATGCCCATCAGCAGCTCGATGATTTCCGAGCGCGGATTGGCCAGCGTGGGCTCGATCATCATGACCGCCGCTGCCAGGGCCAGCGCGCGTTCCCTGCTCGACGCGTCGGGAAGCATGGTGTGCAGGGCGTTGATCGCCTCGACCGGAGCCACCGCGGCGATGCGCGCCTGCTGCTTGAGCAGACGCGCCCAGTTCACACCCGGCGGCAGACTGCCGCCGGGCTCCGCCGGCAGCTGGGCAAGCAGCCGCGCCAGACGCAGGCTGCGGCGTTCGAACGCACCCACCGATGCCATGCCGGCGAGCACGATGCGACACACCGCCTCGGCGAAGCCGCCGTCGGCGATTCGCGCCAGCTCCTGCGCGCGCGCCTGCTCGATCGCCACGCGTGCCTGCTCGCGCGCGCCTTCGGCGTCGGCGGCGTCGGGCTTGAACCATTGGCCGAGCCCGGCCGCGCCGTACAGCTGGCGCACCCAGGCCACGGTCCATGCGTCGCGCTGTTCGCGGTAGCGCTCCAGGCTCGCGGCAAGCGCTGAGTCGACCCGGCGCTCGACTTCGAACAGCGCATTGTCAGCCGGTGCGGCCCGGCGCGTGGAACGCGCCTGCGCGGCGAGACTGCGTATCCACGGTGCTGCCGGAGCTGCGTCGGACAGCAGCTCGCGCTGCAGCCGCAGTGGATGCAGCCTGCCGATCGCGTCCGCAGCTGCGCGCCCGGACAGCGCCCTGACCCACGGCCGCAGCCAGGCCTTGTACCAGCGCGCGTTGCATTCCGAGACCTTGGCCACGGTCGAGAACAGCGCTTCCTCGTCGCGTCCTTCAGGATTGAGGTCGAGGATGTGCTGCATGGTGCGGTGCTCGTAGTGCACGGTGTAGTTGCCCGGTTCCAGCGAGTCCCAGCGCTGCACGTCGGCACCGTCCTTCGCCTGCAGGCGCATTTCATACAGCCCGGGCGGAAGGCTTTCGATCACGTCGAGCGAATTCACGAGCTGGTCGTGCTCCCTGCGCGCGACGTCGCCGCCGACGAAGATCCCGAGATGGCCGACGCTTTCGTGCAGCACATAGACGATCGTTCTCCCGGCGGCTGCGATGGCGCGCTCGTCGCCCCAGGTGTCGACGATCCAGTTCAGCGCTTGCGGAACCGGTGTGATGTTGTCGCCGTGCGAAGCGAACACCACCACCGGCGCGGTGATGGCGCGCAAGTCGATGCGCCGCCCTGCGTCCACGACCTCGCCGCGCGCGAGCCTGTTGCCGACGAACAGGTCTTCCACGATGGCCTCGATCTCGGCTCCGGTCATGCGGAAGAACCCACCCCACCAGCGCTCGAATTCAAGGAAGCGCGAAGCCTCGGTGTCGACCGCGGACCACAGTTTGTAATAGCGGCCCCACATCGTGTTGGCCGGATTGAGGCGCTCGAAATTGGCCACCAGATGGGCGCCGTCGAAGCGGTCGGCGCCGAGGTCGGCGGTCAGCGAAGCCAGCCACGATCCACCCAGCACCGCGCCGGCGTAGCGCATCGGATTCAGCGTCGAGCCGCCAGCCCAGTACGACAGCGGCGCACCGACCACCATCAGCGGGCCGAACAGTTCCGGGCGCGCAGCATCGAGCGCCATCATGGCCCAGCCTGCCTGGCAGTTCGCGACCACCACCGGCCTTGCCTTGCACTGCGGATGACGCGCGATCACCGCCTCGAGGAACTCGGCCTCGGCGTGCATCACGTCGAACAGGGTCTGGCCGTCTTCGGGCTGCGGGCGGAAGGTGACGAAATAAACCGGATGGCCGGCGCGCATCGCCACGCCGACCTCCGAATCGTTCTTGAAGCCGCCGATTCCCGGACCATGGCCGGCGCGCGGGTCGACCACGACCAGCGGGCGCAGTTCGGCGCGCACCGGCAGGTCGTCCGGGGGAACGATGCGCAGCAGCGCGTAGTTGCACGGTCGCTGCAGCGTGCGACCGTCCAGAACCAGCTCGTGCTCGAACTTCAACAGCGGCGGTGTTCCCTGCTCCAGGTGTTCGCGATAGGCGTTGCCGCGGTCGAGCAGGGCATCGAAAAACAGCGCAGTGCGCTGCGCCGCATCGGTCAGGTAGGCGCCGAGCTCGTCGGCCGTGGGCGCGCGGACTGCGGCGGGCTCGGCAGTTTGTGCCTTGCCGCGGGTGACCATTGCGTACTCCTCGCGGACCGGGTGCATCGATGGTAGGTCCGGCGACGCGCCACGCGCAACGGGATCAACGCGCCGTCGCTGAAATCGCCCACGCTCGAGGATCCGTTGCGCGCGAATGATGCGCATCCCCGCCGCCGGCCGCAAAGCCGGCGCACATGCCCGCGCGCAACTCGGTTTCGCCGGCATCCGTGATCAACGCGGCAACGCCCTCGAGCAGATAGATGAACTCGTCCTGGCGGGTCGATCGTGCCATCTCAGCGGCGCTGCCGCGGACGCGGGTTGCGATACAGATGATCGGCGATGTGTTTCTGCGCCGGCGTCAGTACCGCGTAGAGCCTGCCGAACGCAGCCGACAACTCGCGCATATTTCGGGCATGCAGTTGCGCGAGTTGCGCGTACGACTCCATCGCGTCCTCGGCGTTCATCTTCGGCAGCTTGAGCGCGCGTTCGCGGAAGGCGTGCTCCATGCGTTCGGCATTACCGCGGATGGTTTGCGCGAAGGCGTGCCATACCTTGGACTGCGCCGCGGTGATCTGCAGCTCCTTGTGCAAGGTGGCGATGCGCAGCTCGACCGTTTCGGCGCGCGTTCGCGCGGGCTGGCTGGTTGCCGGCTGCGCGGCGCGCGCCGGAGCGCTTGCCGCCGCGGCTTGCGCGTTGAATGACGCCAGACAGCATGCCAGCCCCAGCAGCGTGTGCATGGCAAAGGCTCGGAGCGGTGCGTGTTTCATCGGTCGGATCCTCGTTGGCTACGTTCACGGGCAGCGCAGGCCGCGAAGCTCCTGCATGGCCCCGAGCCCTCAGTTGCCGGGCGGATAGGTTGGGGCGTAATACCCTGTGGTCGGCGGCGGCGCGTAGTACACGCCCGGCGGTGGAGGAGGTGCGGGCGCTGCGTACACCACCGGCGGCGGCGCCTGCACGGCCTGGCCAACCACCGCGCCGAGCAGCGAGCCCAGTATGGCCCCGAACACCAGACCGCCTCCGCCGCCGCCCTGCTGGTAGCGCTCCTGCGGCGGGGCCTGCCATGCCGGTGCGTACGGCCGATGATCGCGGCGCTGCCAGCCCCCACGCCCGTGCTGCCAGTCGCCGCGCCCGTGCTGCCAGCCGCCGCGATCCTGCTGGTCCTGCCGCTGGAAGCGCGGCTGACCATAGCCGCCGCGGTCATACTGGGCATGCGCGGGCAACGTACAGGCGGCGAACGCCAGCGCCAGCGCGGCACTGCCGCGGAGCAGCAAGCAAGGACGAATCGGATGCATGCGAAACCTCGGCGGATCGATATTGCTGACCGCGGGATTCGCAGTCGGCAAGAAATCATAGAGCGAATAACGAGGATCGACTGAGGCTCGGCGTGACAAGAAATGCCTGCGCCCGCGTCCCTGCACCCGTCGCTCACTTCAGGCCCCATCCCTTACTCGCCGTTACTATCGCGACGGGCTTCGCGTTGCGCACAGCAGCGTCAGCATCTCCCGCCCCCAGGCGAGTTCGGCCTCTTCGTAGCGGATACCTTTTTTCAGGATCAGGTGCTGAATGGCCTGGGCACGCGTGAGCGCCTTGCCCGCCGGGAAGTCGCGCGCTTCGATGTCGCGGTACTTGACCAGCCGCTCCTGGTGCAGCGCCAGGTGACGGCGCAACTCGGGCACCAGGTCCACCTCGCCCAACACCGCGTCGGCACGCAGTTTCAGGGTGATGGTGTCGCGCAGATCCATGGGCTCGGCGGGCTCATGCGTCCAGCGTGCCAGCTCGGCGCGGCCGGCGTCCAGCACGCGGTAGTGCTTCTTGCGCGTCTTGCCGGCGTCAGGCGGGACAAAACTTTCGAGCCAGCCCGCCGCGTCCATGCGCGCCAGTTCGCGATAAATCTGCTGGTGCGTGGCGTGCCAGAAATAGCCGATGGACTTGTCGAAGCGGCGCGCCAAGTCGTAGCCCGAAGACGATTTTTCCAGCAACGACGTGAGAACCGCGTGTGCAAGCGACATCGGCGGCAGTCTAGCGGCGGTCACTTAGCTATGCAACCAGTTGCATAAAAGGCCGAGGGTCTGCATACTTTTATGCAACCAGTTGCATAGCAACCGTTTTTTTAACCAACGCCATCCTGAAGAACCCGTCATGGCCACTTACCCCCACATGCTCGCGCCGCTGGACCTGGGTTTTACGACCCTCAAGAACCGGGTCCTCATGGGTTCCATGCACGTTGGGCTGGAAGAGGCGCCCAACGGTTTCGCGCGCATGGCCGCCTTCTACGCCGAACGCGCCCGTGGCGGAGTCGGCCTGATCGTGACCGGCGGCATCGCGCCGAATGAGCGCGGCCGCCCCCTGCCCGGTGGCGCGGCCATGACCTCACAGGCCGAGGCCGACAAGCACAAGGTCGTCACGCAGGCCGTGCACGACGCGGGCGGCAAGATCTGCATGCAGATCCTGCACTTTGGCCGCTATGCCTACCACCCCGAGTTGGTGGCGCCCAGCGCCCTCCAGGCGCCCATCAGCCCCTTCCAGCCCCGTGCGCTGACTTCCGAGGAAGTGGAGCGGACCATCGCCGACTACGTCAACGCCGCCGCGCTGGCGCAAAGCGCGGGCTACGACGGCGTGGAGATCATGGGCTCGGAGGGTTATCTCATCAACGAATTCATCGTCGCCCGGACCAACCACCGCGACGACGAGTGGGGAGGCGCATATGAAAACCGCATCAGCTTTCCGCTGGAGATCGTGCGTCGCACGCGAGAGCGGGTGGGGAGGAATTTCATCATCATCTTCCGCCTGTCCATGCTCGACCTGGTCGAAGGCGGCTCCACCACCGAAGAAGTGATCCGGCTCGCACAGGCGCTGGAAGAAGCGGGCGTGACCATCCTCAACACCGGCATCGGCTGGCACGAGGCGCGCATTCCCACCATCGCCGCCAAGGTGCCGCGCGCAGCCTTTGCCTGGGTAACCCGACAGCTCAAGGGTAAGGTCGGGGTGCCGCTGGTGACCACCAACCGCATCAATACGCCCGAGGTGGCCGAACAGGTGCTGGCCGACGGCGTGGCGGACATGGTGTCGATGGCGCGCCCCTTCCTGGCCGACCCGGAGTTTGTGAACAAGGCCGCTTCCGGCCGCGCGCAGGACATCAACACCTGTATCGGCTGCAACCAAGCCTGCCTGGACCACACCTTCGGCGGCAAGATCACCTCGTGCCTGGTCAACCCGCGGGCCTGCCACGAGACGATTCTGCTGGCGCATCCGCTGCCCCGGAAGGAGCGCGTGGCCGTGGTCGGCGCCGGCCCCGCCGGCCTGGCCTTTGCCACCGAGGCCGCCTGGCGCGGCATGGACGTGACGCTGTTCGATGCCGCCCATGAGATTGGCGGCCAGTTCAACGTGGCCAAGCAGGTGCCCGGCAAGGAGGAATTCCACGAAACGCTACGCTACTTCGAGGGGCGACTGAAGCAGACCGGCGTCACGGTGATGCTGGGCCGGCGCGTCAGTGCTGACGAGCTGCTGCAAACAGATTTCAGGCATGTCGTGCTGGCCACCGGAATCACCCCCCGCACGCCGGACATCGATGGCATCGACCATCCCAAGGTGCTGAGCTACCTGGACGTGCTGCGAGACCATAAAGCCGTGGGTAGGACGGTGGCCGTGATCGGCGCCGGCGGCATCGGCTTCGACGTGTCGGAATACCTGCTGCACGAGGGCACCAGCTCCAGCCTGGAGCCGGCCGAGTTCTTCGCCGAATGGGGCGTAGACACCACCGGCACTGCCCGTGGCGGTCTCAAGGACGCCCGCATCGGCCCCGTGCCGCGCAAGATCTACCTGCTGCAGCGCAAGTCCGGCAAGGTGGGCGACGGCCTGGGCAAGACCACCGGCTGGATTCACCGCACCTCGCTCAAGAACCGCTCCGTGGAGATGATTCCGGGCGTGACCTACCGCAAGGTGGACGACGCCGGACTGCACATCACGGTCGACGGCAAGGACACGACGCTGGCGGTAGACCATGTCGTCGTCTGCGCCGGGCAGGAGCCGAATCGCGAGTTGCAGACCGCGCTGCAGGCCCGGGGCGTCCAGGTGCACCTGATCGGCGGCGCCGACCAGGCCGCCGAACTCGATGCCAAGCGCGCCATCAAGCAAGGCACCGAGCTTGCTCTGCGCATCGACTTCATCTGACCACCAGCCTGCTGCGGAGAACGACGATGCCGACCTTTGAAACCCTGAGCGTCACCCTGGATAACCACATCGCCACCGTACGCCTGAACCGTCCGCATAAGGCCAACGCCATGACTGCAACGATGTGGCAGGAAATCCGACGGGCCTTCGAGTGGGTAGACGGCACGCCGGAAGCCCGCGTGGCCGTGCTGCAAGGCGAAGGCAATCACTTCACTGCCGGAATCGACCTGCAGATGATGATGAGCCTTGAACAACACATCGCCGACGACTGCGAAGGCCGCCGGAGCGAAAAGCTGCGCCGCCTCATCCTGGACCTGCAAGACACCCTCACCAGCCTGGAACGCTGCCGCAAGCCGGTGCTCGCCGCCATCCACGGCGGCTGCATCGGTGGCGGCGTGGACCTGGTTTGCTGCGCCGACCTGCGCTACGCGTCAAGCGATGCGGGCTTCGCCATCAAGGAGATCGACATCGGCATGGTGGCCGACGTGGGCACGCTGCAGCGCCTGCCCAAGCTCATCGCTGCAGGTGCGGTGCGCGAACTGGCCTACACCGGGCGCCAGTTCGGCGCAGCGGAAGCGCAAGCCTTGGGTTTCGTGAACCGCGTGTTCGACAGCCGCGAAGAGCTTTACACCGGGGTGCAGGACATTGCCACCGCGATTGCCGCCAAGTCGCCGCTGGCGATTCGCGGCACCAAGGAGATGCTGACCTACGCCCGCGACCACAGCGTGGCGGACGGCCTGAATCACATTGCCACCTGGAACGCCGCCATGCTGCAAAGCCAGGACTTGGCCGAGGCGATGACTTCGAACATGGCGAAACGGCTGCCCGGCTTCAAAGACTGAGCAGCGCGAAATGCCTGACGCAGTGGACTAGCCAAGCCGGCAGATGGCACGGTGGTTGGCAGCGGCGATGCCGCGGAACGGGACCGAGAGCGTCGGCTCATCAGCACAGCGCGCCCAGTAGCGTTGGGCCATCGCCAAGGCCTGGCGGGCGCTACCTGCTCCCAGCCCGGTGATGCTCGCTGGTTGCGGCTGGAACTCGACCGCTCGCACCTCGGTGCGTTGCGGCGCATAAAGCATTGGCAGCATGTCGTACACCGGTGCGAGGCGAAGCGCTGGCTCGCCGGATTCCCCGCTACCCTGCTGCAGGCCAATGTTGCCGTAGTGCATGTCGCTGTTGGCGATGAGCACGCCGAAAGCGTAGAGCGTCGCCAGGCGCAGCGCATCTTCGGCGCCGATCATCGCCGCGTGCTGCAATCGGTGGGCGGCCCCGACCCAGGTCCTCGCCCGCTGCCCGAAATACTCGTCGTCGATCGCACCCAACGACACCAGGCTTCGGCGCCCGACCGCTCCCTGGCGATCGAAGCGCTCGGCGATCAGGAAACGCCGCCCTTCGCTGTCGAGCAGTCGCGAACGCGCGACCGCAAAGCCCTCGTCGGCGAGAACCTCCAGCGCGATGGCCTCGCAGGCCAGCAGATCGGCCCAACGCGTCCCGGCCGCGTCGCCCGGGGCCGTCACCACCGGCGAGAACTTGACCATCACGTGCCGCAACCCCCCGTCTGCACGACGGACCACAGCGGTGGCCTTGGGCTGCTCGCCGCCCGGTGATGAACCCGGGACCTCGCCGGCAATCGCGCGCTCAGCCAACCGCGGCAGCGCAAGCGCGAGGTCGGCCTCGTCGACGGCAACCGCATCCAGATCCATGCGCAAAAAGCGCTGAAAAGCAGCTTCCCCAATGATCAGGTTGCCGGGCAGGTCATCGCCTGTTTCGCTGAGCACCTGCAGCACCTGATCGTCGCTCCACGCGTCGGGGTTGCGCGCCACGCCGTAACGCGGCGCGCAGCGGTGCGCAAATGCGCGGCCGAGGAAACCCTGTGGGCGGGCGTGATTCAGCTCGGGCGGCAGGCCCGCGAACAGCCGCGGCTGCCCACGCCAATCGATCCACCGCGTGCCAGCAGGCAGCGGAAGCAGTGACTCGAGTTCGTCGACCCCGCCGTCGGGGCGAACTGCGCGCACCGGGACGCGAAACGGCTCGCGCGCGAGCGCGAGGATCCGCTCGCGCCCTTGCTTCCACTGCGCGACCTGCGGGCCCGCGGCCTTGGCCGCGCGCCACATCGTCGGGTAGCTCACACCGTGGCGCTCGGCAAGTTCCGAGGCCCGGACCGGGGCGTTGTGGACACGCAAAGCCTGGAGCAGATTGAAAGACATTAGGCAATGTATTGTACAACGCACGCCTGTCTTTTCAAAGGCTTGCAAATTATCTAGCGGATCCATGCAACCGGTTCGGATGGCGCGCTTGCGCGCCCCTTGGGCCGTTTGGGAAGGGGCCCACCGCCGCCGCCAGATCGACGCGCAGCACCAGACCCTGGGCGCCGTCGTCGCGATCGAGCAATGCGACCCGCGCCCCCAGGCGCGCAGCCGCCTCCTGCGCGATGGCGAGCCCCAGCCCCGTGCCCTCGACATCGCCGCCGTGCAGCCTGGTGAACGGCTTGAAGACCTCGCTGCGCCGCGCCGCGGGCATGCCAGGCCCGCCGTCGATCACCTCGAGACGAACCCCGCCAGGCCTGCCTTCCATCCGCAGCGTCACCTCGCTGCCGGCCGGTGTGTACTTCAAGGCGTTGTCGATGCCGTTGCCCAGGATCGCGCGCAACAGCGGCGCTGAGCTGTCGACCGTGAGCGTGCCGGGGGCGTCGAGCCCCAGGTCGATGTGCCGCTGCTCGGCCAGCGGGTGGTATTCGGCGAGCAGTTCGCGCGCCAGCGCGGCAAGGTCGACCGTTTCGAGGTGCACGTCGCCGCTTTCGATGCGCGCCAGGTCCAGCAACTGTTCACTGAGCTTGCGCGCCCGCTCGATGCCGCGTTCCAGCGGCAGCACGCGCAGCCGGGCCTCGTCCAGCGAAGTCGCATGACGCACATTGCGCGCCTGCAGCGCCAGCGCGGTGAGCGGCGTGCGAAGCTCGTGCGCCGCGTCGGCGACGAAGCGCTGCTGCTGGCGCATCAGCGCATGGGTGCGCTGCAGCAAACCTTCGAGCGCGTGCACGAAGGGCTGAATCTCGGCGGGCATCGGGCCGAGCCCAAGCTCGGCCCCGCGCAGCACATCGCTTTGTTCGAGTTGGCGCGCGGCGCGTACCACCGGAGCGAACTCGCGCCGCACGACGCGCCCGAGCAGCCCGATGAGCAGCGGCACGAGCAACGCGGAAGGCGCCAGGGCCCGCAGCGCCGCGTTCCACGCCAGCTCGTCGCGGGCATGGGTGGGCTGGGCCACGACCACGGTGTAGCGACCGCTGTGCTGCACGAAGGTCCGCATGCGGCCGGCCGCGGTGTCCAGCGTGCTCAGGCCGGATGGGGGCGCCGCTGTGAGCCACGGTGGCGCGGGGTCGACCGGCAACAGCGCAACGTGGATGCGCGAATCGCGGTCGTCGATGCCGACGCCGTGCGCCACCGCGTGTTCGCGGCCTGGATGGCGCAGCGCGAGCGCGGCGACCTGGCGCAGCATGTCGTCCTGCGACTCGCGCAGTTCGCGCCAGGCCAGCACGAACTGCGCGACGGCCGCGAGCACCCCGAGCACGATGACGGCGAGCGCCGTCTGCACCAGCAACCTGCGTTGAAAGGACGAGTTCATCGCGGCTTGTCGACCAGCCAGCCCGCGCCGCGCACGTTCTTGATCAGGTCCGCGCCGAGCTTCTTGCGCACTCCATGAATCAGGAAATCGATCGCACTGCTCTCGACTTCCTCGTTCCAGCCGTACAGCCTGTCCTCCAGCTGCGCCCGCGTCAGGATGGTACCGGGGCGCAGCAGCAGCGCGTGCAGCAACGCGAACTCGCGCGCCGTCAGCGCAACGCTGGCGTCGTCGCGGCGGGCAATGCGCGTGGCCGGGTCCAGCGACACCACGCCGTTGCTCAGTTGCGCCTCGGCCTGGCCGGAATGCCGGCGCAGCACGGCGCGCATGCGCGCCAGCAATTCATCCATGTCGAAGGGCTTGACGACATAGTCGTCGGCGCCGAGGTCGAGCCCGCGCACACGATCGGCCGGCGCGTCGCGCGCGGTGATCAGCAGCACCGGGACGCGGTCCGCGCGTTCGCGCAGGCGCTGCAGCACACTCAGGCCATCGCGCCTGGGCAGGCCGATGTCGAGCAGCACCAATTGGTGCTGGCCGTCGCGCAACACGCGGTCGGCCGTCTCGCCGTCGCGCACCAGATCGACCGCGTAGGCCGCGTCGCGCAGCGCGACCTCGATCGCCGCGGCGATCATCGGGTCGTCCTCGATCAGCAGCACACGCATGGGAGGTTCACCAGGTCAGTGCGCCGTGGCGGCGGTCCAGTCACCCAACGCGGTTCCGAGGGTCTGCGAGAACATGATGGTCACCCAGTAGAACATTTCAGCTTTCCCGGTATGCACGCTGCCCACGGCAATGCTGCCCGTGCTTCGTCGCCACAACAGCAACGAGCCGGCCAGCAGCGCCAGCAGCAAGCTGCTGCCGCCAGCGTAGCCGATGCCCAGCGAGCCATCGGTGAAGTCGGCCGGGGTGGTGCCCACGGTCGTCGCGGCGATCCCAGGGTGATTGCGGGCACCTTCGCCAGTGCGGTTTCGAGGGGTCGATGTTGCTCGGACAACTCCATCGGCGGCTGCAGGAAAGGAGGCCGCGGCAGCAGCCGTGGCCTCCTCGGCGCGTGTCAGTCCTTGTTGGGACCTTCGACGCTGTCTTCAAGGACTTTGCCTGTCATGGCGTCGACACCTACTTCGCGCGCACCATGGCCGCTTTTCAGGTCGAAGGAATAGCGCAGGCCGCTGCCGCCCTTTTCGTGCTCGAGCTCCTGGTCGGTGATGGTGGCCCCTGGGACGGTCTTCAGTGCGGTCTGCCGCGCCTGCTCCAAGGTGATGGTGGCCTGCTTGGCGTACTGCTGACCGTCGTAGGCCTGCGCCGCGGTGGCGGCAGTGGCGATTGCGGCGACCGCCGCGGCAGCGATGACGATACTCGGCTTGAACTTCACGGGGGAACTCCTTGGGTGGATCGGCTCCACAGCACCAAGCTTGTGGAGCAGCGCCGCTGTGGCGCATGACCCGGAGTTTGCGCAGTCCGATTTAGCGCAGCTTTAGCGCCACGCAAAGCCGCGCCGCCGCGCCGCCCGGCCGACGGGAACGATGACCGCGCCGTTGCCAATCGCCTGCAGCGCGTCAATCGCGATATGCCAGGCAATGCGCTCCTGTTCGAGGCGAACACTTGGCCCCCAGGTGTCCGCCCGCAGACCGTCGTAAACCGCTCGCTCCTCGACGGTCAGCGCGTCGAGAGGCAGATCCGGACACTGGACAGGCTCCCGGGCCCATAGCTTGCGATGTGCCCGCAGCGTCCCGTGATCCATGAGCACCGATCGAAGCTGCGGCACAGCCCTACGTGCTCGGTCCAGGATCGCAAAGCCATGCGTGTCGATGTCTCCCCAGTAGAACGCCCGAACGCCTGTCAGCCAGGGCAGCGACTTCAGGGCTGCCACGGCGTTGCCGAGGCCCATGATGACCAGCGTGCCGGCAAACTCCGGGAGCGCGAGACCTGTCTCGCGATTCTCGACGATGATCACGGCCGATGGGCTGAGCGGCAGCTCGGCAAGCTCGTCCACGGGCGCCTCGATGTCGCCCAGGCCGCCGACGCGCGCGCGCAACGCTGGGCATAAAAGCCGCAGGCGAACCCGGTGGGACGGCTTTCGCAGGCCAGCGATGGCATGGAAGTCCCCCGCGCCATCGCTGGCGCCGCGCACGGCGCGAAGTAGCCCCGAGACCAGCCCGAGCCTCTTCTCCAGCCACTTCGTATCCAGCCCCTCGACAGGCAGCTGTCGAATGTATAGGTCAGACGCGGGGTTGGCATCGAGCCAGCCCAACAAGGCGACAAGGCGCTCGAAGTCGTCGTCCGCGTAATCGGCGAGAACATCGAATCTTGAGGCCAACGCGGCGCCTTGGGCCAGCGCCGGCCAACGCTCAAGC
Organism: Pseudomonadota bacterium; assembly: GCA_021805805.1. Taxonomy (GTDB): domain Bacteria; phylum Pseudomonadota; class Gammaproteobacteria; order Burkholderiales; family Burkholderiaceae_C; genus Thiomonas_A. The sequence goes on from JAJZEB010000013.1 coordinate 40,717, forward strand.
ATGCCCTGGAAGCGCCGGGTCGCGATAGCCCAGCGCCCCGCCTGGCCGACCACTGCGGCGACATCGCCAGGCGCAGCGAACGACAAGCCGACAGGCAAGCGCTGCCTGCCCAGGCGGGGAAAGTGTCGGCCCTCGAACACGACCTCCCCGGGCCCCGCCCAAGACTGCCACGCCGCTGCCCATGCCCTGACCGCGCTTGCATCCGCGGCGATGTCGCGCTCCGTGGGGACCCCGAGCGGCAGCAGCATCGGCCAGCTTCCGTCGCCCGCCAGCCAGGCCTGGTGCTGGTTGCCGAAGCGCCGCAGGAGCAGGGCGCGAATCGCGTCAGGGGATTGGAGTTTCTTCGACATCGCGAACGTCTGCAGCCAGCTTCAACCGGCGAGTGGCACCGTCATAGTCGATGGGGATCACGGCGGACTTCTTGCGATCCTTGATGTGGACAAAACATGCTCCGCCGATGAACGGCTCCAGCGTCATCACGGACTTCAGTGGCGTGGCCACGATCATCTGGAACCCGAAGGTCTTGAAGATGTTCATCGCCATTGCGGTGAACTCGGCGTCGGCCTTGTCGAATGCCTCGTCGAGCACGACGGTCGAGTAGCGCGGCAGCGTTCGGTCCTGGCCGCCAAGCTGGTACCGCAGCGCCGCGGCCAGGCAGGTCGCAGCGAGCTTCTGGCGCTGCCCGCCTGACTTGCCCGCGCCGCTCCGATACACCTCCACTTCGAGATCATCCTCGTCGAGTTCGCGCGCCACGAACTCGACGTGTTGCCTGACGTCGAGGACGAGGCTGCGCCAGCTCTTGTCGGCGGTCTCCTGGCTGGCGAGGCGCTTGACCAGCGCCGCCAAGGCCTTGAACCGCTCCTCGGCCAGCTCGCGATCCTCCGAGAATGCGTGGCTGAGAGACGCTTTCATGTCCGCGCGGAACTGGCGAACGACCTCGAGTGACCTGTCCGTGGTCTCGATGACCAGATGCGTGCCGGGGTTGAACGGCGCCGTTTTCAGGCTCTCGTTCACCAGCTCCATGCGCGCCCGGATCGCCGAGCGCTCCTCGTCGATCTTGGTCGCCAGCAACGTCAGGTTCTGGTCGCTTTGCTCGCGCAACAGCCGGAAGAAGCGATCCTCGTAGGCGGGGAGATTGTCGTCCTCCAGGCGCTTGAGTTTCGCCAGGTAGTCGTCGGCGCTGGCAAGCGTCGCATCGAGCCCTCCCGCGACCGCCGGCCACAAGCGGTTGAACTCGGCGAAACATCGTTCGATGCTGTTTTGCAGCTCGATCAGTCGAACGTCCGCGCCACGCAACTCCTGGTTGAGATTGCGCTCGACCTGGCTCGTGACCTGATCCAGGTTCTCCAGGGTCACGTCCTTGCCCGTCGCCGCAAATCGCTCGGAAATCGCATCGGCGAACGCAGGCGCCTGATCGGAGCCGGGCCAAAGTCGCGCAACGTCGGAAAGCTTGTCGCGCAAGCCAGCGACATCGATGGCGATCTGTCGCCCATTCGCGTCCTCGTCGCTCTTCCTGGCGCTCGCGGTGCCGTACTCGGCCTCCTGGGCCTTGATGCGCTCATCCAAGAGCGCCAAGGCGGGCCGCGCCGCCCGCTCCTTCGCAAGTCGGTCGTTCAAGTCGTCGATACGCACCAGCAGCGCTCCGACGTCGATGTCGTTCCAGCTCAGGTTGGAGAGGGTCTGGCAGTTGAGAAGCTGCTCCTGCTGAGCAGTCTCCTCGTCGTCGATGTGACGCAGCGACGCCTCGATCTTCCCGATGCTCCGGCCCAGCGTCGCGGCCCGCTCCTTGAACAGCTCCAGCTTGGCCTTGTTGTCGAAACCGAGGACCCACTGGCTGCGGTCATTGATCGAGAAGCGGTCATTCTTCTCGTGCCGCATCGTGTTGTGCTTGATCTGCCCCTCCCGCGTCACGGCGCGGGACGCGGTGCGGAACGCCTGCAGCGTCTGCGCGCACTCGAGGTCAAACGCGTGCTTCAGCTCCTCGCGAACCCAGTCGCCAAACACCCCAGGGGCAACGTTCACCTTGCGCACCAGCGACTCGGGCCCCGGCGAGCGCGTGACCGACTGCCCGATGGTGCGGAAGTACACCAGCCGTTCGCGAATGGTCCTGTCGTTGATGTAGGACGAGACCGCCGCGTAGTGCTTGTCGTCGACCAGGATGGAGCGGGCAAATCCCCCCAGCACACGCTCGATGGCACCAGTCCACTCGGCCGCGTCGCGCCGAACCTCGATCAGCTCGCCGGCGAACGGCAGCTTGTCCTCGGGGATGGCCAGGTCGCGGGCCATCTGCTCGCGCAGTTCGACCAGCCTGGCAGGCAGATTGGACCGCTGCCGCTCCAGCGCCTCGACCTCCTCGCGCACTGCCTTGAATTGCTCGGACGCCTGGCGCCGTTGCTCCTTGAGGTCGTCCTTGCGCCGCTCGATGTCGGTCTTGCGCTCTCGCGCATTCAGGACATGTCGCCTGGCCGACTCCGCCAATTGGACGAATTCCGCGACGCTGTCGGGCAAGGCCCAGTCCATGATCTTGCAAGCCGCGAACGCCTGGTCGCGCTTGGCGATGCGACTCGGCTTTTCGGACTCCGCATTCCGCAGATCCTGCGCCAGCCGGTCGAGGACCTCGGCTCCCAGGTTCAGCTTCTGACGACGAAGGTCCTCGAGCTTCTCGAGCTCGTTGGCGACGATCGTGGCCAGTCGCGAGCTCTCCTGTTCCGATGCCTTCTTCTCGACCTCTCGCAGCGCGATCCGTTGCTCGAGCAGCGTTCTGCGACGGTGCTCGCGGTACTGATCGATCGCCGTCTGCACCGCGAGAAGAGTATTGCGGGCATTGGATTGGCGCTCGCGCTCCTGGCTCGCATCGCGTGCTGGCCGAAGCACCTCGACCTGCCGGCGCGCGGCCACGACCTCCTGGTGCGCCTCGTTGAGCTCGCCGAATTCGTTGACCAGACTCTCCGCGATGGAGAAGGTCTCGGGCTCGTCGAGCATGAAGTCGCGCAGAAAGACGTTCAGGTCGCCGAGATTCTTTGCCGACTGCGTCTTGTGCAGAAGCCGCAATGCGCGCTCGTTGTCGATGCCGAGCAGACGGCGGAATCGTTCCTGGTAGGAGCTGAATTCGGTATGGATTCTGGCGTCGGCGAGTTCGCGCTTGAACCTTCGGGTGTCGAACTCGCTCGTGGCGAAGAACTCCAGCTCGCGAACGTCGAATTCGCGCTCCAGGGTCAGGAACAGGCGCCTGGCATCTCCCGCTGTCGTTGAATTGCCCTTGACCCACAAAATCTGGGCGAGCACAACGACATGGCCCTGATCGTCGCGGTACGTTTCGGCGATCGCCGACCACGTCGTGCCGGTGCGCAGGTACTGCGACGCGTATTCGCCATCATCGCCGGTCTGTTGGGCCCAGGCGCCCCGCAGATAGGTCATGACGCTGCGATCGCGGCCATGACGTTCGGCTTCCCGTGCCGCGACGTTGAAGTCGACCCATTTGGGCGGTGTCATCAGCGCCGCATGCGAATCCAGGATGGTGGACTTTCCAGACCCGGACGGACCAACGAAAAGATAGCCTTCGGTCGCGATGGGGAAGTCAAAGACGCCGGAGAACGTGCCCCAATTGAAGGTCTGGATGCGTGTCAGCTTGAACTGGTCGCTCGCGCCATCCAGCAGTGAGACCTGCGTGAAGAGATTCACGGTGCCTCACCCTCATCGACGGCGCCATCCTCGAACTCCTCATCCAAGGGAGGGAGATCATCCCCGTCATCGGCGCTGCCGGGTGAGCGCACCAGTTGGGCGTACGTGCGGGAGAGACTCTGAATTTCCTCCGCGGAGAACAGCAGCTTCAGCGTGGGGGCAACCTCGTATCGCTCATCGGAGCCACGGATGCGCTGGATCAGGCTCAGCTTCTTGGCTTTTTCTACCGCGTTGGTGATCTGACGCTCGAACCTCGCATGATCGGGGTTGCCCTCGCGCTCGAACACCGCCATGTGTTCGCGCATCTCGCCCAGCGACAGAACAGCGCGCTCGCCCTGGGCGTCGGCCTGAGTCAAGCGTTGCCGCAGGAACAGGAGCAAAGTCGTCTCCAGGAAGGTCAGCGACGCCTTGCGCAGGAGGATGGGGACATCCAGCTCCTCCGACGTCACTTGCCGCGTGAAAGCGACCTGCTGCTCGTGATCGATGACCACCTCGAGGAACAAGTCGTGCATGCGCGAGCGGATGATGGCCTGGTCGCGCAACAGCACCGGCCACAGCTTCGACTGCCGCCTGGCGTCAACCGAGGGGCCGAGCAGGAGTTGGACGAGGACTCGGCGTGTGTCGACCGGAAGTGTTCCGGTGTCGCCCAGAAAGCTCGCCACAGCCATGGCGCCCTCATCCGCGACCAGCGGGACCGAGCCCAGGTCTTCGGCGTCACTCGCTCGCGGCAACTCAATCGACGAGTTCAAGGTTGCGCTCCTTCAGGAAAAAAATGGTCGGCACGCGCGCTCTGCGCTGCACCGCATCGTCGCCTCGCCAGGCGACGACTTCGGATCCGCCGGCCATTTCACCGTGTTTGGCTCCGAGGGCAACATAGCCAACGATGCTCCCAAGACCCTGCTCGGCAGGAAACAGCTCGAGGATCTGGGCAATGGTCGCCTGCGACTGGTGCTCGAGCACATCCCGAACATGCTGGCGCAGGGTCCGAAAGTCGATTTCGGACTGACGCACCAGATCGCTGATGGCCTCCAGATCGAGCTCCGACGGCTCCGCGACCAGCATCGACGCATCACTCACCCGCTGGGCCGGGTCGTACAGGATCCACTGCGAAACAGACCGGATTCGGCTGCTGGACTGCATGAGCTCGAAGCCGACCTGGGCGTTGGGCCGGACGAGCGCCTTGGCCTCCAGCGCTCCTTGAGTCGCCGCCCTGAGCAGACCGTGCAAACGCCGATGCTCCAGGAATTCCCGGCTCTGCACGAAACTCTTCAGACTGCGCGCGAAATGCTGGAGCACGTCGTGCACGCCACGCCCCTCGTCAACAAGCGCGCCCGTCAGCCCAAGCAGGAACTTGCGCTCTTGCGACTCGAGCTGCCTGGCGAACGGCCGGCTGCTCACTTCATCGAGCGACTCCCGCAGGGTTGCCGCTTGCTCACTGTCCGTGAGCAAGCGCCAGAACGCCTGAAAGGTGCGGCCGGCGTCGCTGTCGCCGATGAGATCCACGCCAGCAAAAAGCTGTTCGAGCACTTCGCCACGGCTTCCTTCGTTCTCCATGAGACTTTGACGCAATCCACGGTTGAGCCGCTCGAACTCGTCACGCACGCTGCGGAAGTCTGTCGCAAGCTCCTGGGCGAGTGCAATGATTTCCCTGGCGCGTTCGAGGGCGCGATCGCTCGCCAGCGTCTTGACGCCACCGCGCTCGACCTCGGCAATCGCCCGGTCGATTCGATCACGCTCAGCGTGAAGCGCGGCCAAGCGTGCGGATGGATTTGCATTCGTTTCGTCCGCCAGCCGCGACAGTTGTTGGATGACGACGGACAGGCGGCTCTCGGTCGCGGTCGTGCGTGGCTTCAGGAGTCCTGCAAGAAACCTCTGCGCAGTCAACGTGTCGGAGGAGAGTTCGTACTCCTCTTCTGCGGCGCCGGCCGGAAAACGCCGTGTCAGCCAGCCCTCGCTGAGCCACTCAGCCACATAGGCTCGAGCCGTCTGCGGCATGTCTTCGCCAGCGGCGCGAAACGAATCGATGTCGCGCGCCAGACGTTCGTGCACGACCGAGCTGGGTAGGGCCTTGTCACCGTCCTCGAAAGTCGTCTGAAGCAATGCGATGACAACAGGCGCCTTCGTGGCGCCGAGAAGCCGCCACAGAGGCTGATCCCGCAGGTTGCGTAGGGCGGCGATTGCGCGAAGACCTTTCATCGTCTCTGTACAGCTACTCGTCGGCGTGTCGCGCAATCCGATAGCTGACCTTCAGGCTGTTCAACCAGGTCGCCGGCAGCAACTCATCATGCTGCATCCGCCCCACAACGATGCCGGGATGTACGCCGACCGCCCGCGCAAACGCGGAAATCGCATCATGACGCCGCGGGAGATCCCTGAGCAGCTTCGCGTCGTCTGGATGAATGAGCCAATCGCGCGCCCAAGCATCCGCCTCGTTCTCCTCCTCGGAGTCAGAGACATGCTTCGCCTGATCGTCGAGGAAGACCGATGACTTCTGCCGGCTGTGCAGAAGAATGTGGGCTGCCTCATGGAAGAAACTGAACCAGAACTTGTCGTTGGTCTTCCCATAGGGGGAGAGTTGGATCAACGGCCGCTGCGGGCCAAGCCAACGGGCGACACCGGATACATGGGTGCGCGGCAACGCTGGAACAAGAACGAAGGCGACACCCGAACCGTGCAGAAGCCTATGCAACTCCGGCCCAAATACGTCGGGTGACTGAACGGTAAGAGAGCGAATCTCCTTCAATGCAGCGACAAAGCACTGCTCGTCATAGCGTGGCCCGTCTTGCCGCTCCGCTTCGCGTTCGCCCATGCGCAGCCAGGCCGAGATGGCAGCCACATCGGCCTGATCCTCCCTGCTTCGACGGAATGCAACTTCCATCCTTCCGTACTGCATCTGCCACTGCTCCGGACCTGCCACCCCGAAGAAGGCCAACAGCTCCCCTACGAGTGCGGCCTTGCCACGCGCATCAATACGGCGCTTTTTCAAGACTCCAAGATCGAAGAGTTCCTTGACTGGAAACTGCTCCAGCCAACTGACGAACATGGCGTTCTGGCTGGCCGCGTCGAGTCGCGCAGCGTGCTCTCGATACTGCGCCTCTCGCGTCAGCCAAAAACCGACCGATGCACCGAGAACCCGTTCCAGACGCACCGCGGCATCTTCCGACAACGATACCTTGCCCTTGATCAGTTGATTGACGTGCTTGAGCGAAAAACCGAGTCGCTCAGCAAGCGCCTGTTGGGTCCAGCCGCGTTCCTCAATGAGATTCAGGATCGTCTCACCAGGCGGAGAAACCCAATCGGGCGCGAACGCTGCGCCCTGTGCCACGGCCTCAGTCATGGTAGCCCCCGATGTATTCGATAGAAACGATGGTCACGGCAGCCCAATCGATGGTGTGATCCTTCCGCCGAGGAACAGGGTCGTTGGCCGGCTCGAAGACCAAGCGCACCCCACCGTGAAGATCGAGGGCAAATTGCCCCGCACGATCGCGCTTGAGCTGATGCGGCCGACCTGCTGTCAGATCCGCGACAGTCGAGGCCGCGCAGAGATCAGCGAGCCGCGCCCGAAGCTTGCGCGCAACGGCATCCCCCAATGTCCTCGTTGCAACCGCCTGCCGCTCGCAAATCTCTCGCAGACGAGCGTCCTTGAAACGGATCTCCAACGATAGCCTCCAAGGCGCGCTTGGGTGGCGCAGGAACTCGATGTATTTTACCGGATCGGTAAAAGTCGCTCAAGCGCCGCCTGCGGGGCGGCATCGTAGCGAGTTGACGCTGATGCGCAAGACCCCGACGACCACCGTCCCCCACGAGTTCAGCCTTGTCCCGCTCTCGGCAGCTGGAAGCCTGCGCTCGTTCGGAGGGTGCTTCAATGCCGGCGTCGAAAGTTCGGCTCCATCGTCGCAGTCGAGGAACTCGGCCATATGCTGCGCGAGGTCTGCCGAACGGAACGCTTCCGGGGTTAGCCTGACCTCGGCGTGTCGCCGCTGACGCTCGCGATCGCGCGGGCTTTAGAAAAAACGGGCATCCGGATTTGGCCGTGCTTGCCCACATCGAAATCCGGCTTTGCCATCCAGCGACGGTGCAGTCGGAGCCCACTGAAGTAAAACATCGTTTGACATACATCCAAAGGCTCGCCATAATCCGTACAACGATGTTTAACAGGAGTGCCCGATGGAAGTCGCGCTGAAGAAGATGGGCAACAGCACCGCCGTGGTGATCCCGCCCCCGGTCCTCAAAGACCTTGGCATCGGTGCCGGCCAGCACCTGACGCTGGACACGACGGCAGACGGCAAGATCGTGCTGACGCCCAAGCGCAAGTACGTCCTGGCCGACATGATCGCGCAGTGCGACCTGAAGGCCGCGCCGCCGGCCGACCTGGCGTTGTGGGATGTGGCTCGACCCGTGGGCGGCGAGGTCATCTGATGGCTGGTTTCGAACGAGGCGACATCGTGAGCGTACCCCTGGACCCCGCCATCGGCCATGAGCAGCGCGGCCCCCGGCCGGCTCTGGTCCTGACCACCAAGGAGTTCAACCGGCTCGGCGATGTTCTGATCGCGCCGATCACCAAGGGCGGCGACTTCGCACGCTACGCCGGCTTTGCTGTGACCCTGACGGGCACTGGCTGCAAGACCCAGGGCGTAGCCTTGGTGAACAAGATTCGCATGCTTGACCTAGCCGCTCGCAAGGCGCGCAAGATCGAGCATGCACCCCAAGAGGTGATCG
>JAJZEB010000122.1 GCA_021805805.1 Pseudomonadota bacterium
CAGTACCAGGACTGCGGCACCAAGCAGCGGCTCATCGGCGAGTTCACCTACGCGGCGCGAAGCTGGGAGCGCGAGCGACGCGTGATCGCCCGGCTCGAACATGGGCCCCAGGGACCCAATCCCCGCTTCGTCGTCACCAGCCTGCAGGGCGATTGCACCGAGCTCTACGAACGCCTGTACTGCGCGCGCGGCGAGGCCGAGAACCGCATCAAGGAAGCTCAGCTCGATCTCTTCGGCCGCCGCGCCAGCGCCCATCGCTTCGCCGCCAACCAACTACGCCTGTTGCTGGCGGCCTTCGCCTACACGCTCATCATCCAGTTGCGCCGGCGCGCGCTGCAGGGCACCGAACTCGCGCGTGCCCGCGCGGCCTCCATCCGCATCAAACTGCTCAAGATCGGCGCGGCCGTCCCTCATCCGCGATGCCAGTCGCCTCGCGCTCGAGGGCCCCGATCGTTGCTCAACTGCGGGCTGGCGTCGTCGGAAATCAGGCACCCTGCGCCAGCACTTCGGCCAGGGGCTGCGGCTTGTGAATGGCGAATCCCTGGACGTAGTCCACGCCGATCAACCTCAAGGCAGCGCGAATGTCATGGCTCTCGACGAATTCAGCGACGGTCTGGATTCCGAATGCCCGAGCGATTTGTTGAATCGACTGCACCATGGCCCGATCCGTGTGCTCCGAAAGCATCTGTCGCACGAAGGATCCATCGATTTTCAGATAGTCGACTGGAAGGTGCTTCAGATAGCCAAACGACGCCATGCCCGCGCCAAAGTCGTCCAGCGCGAAATGGAATCCAGCATCCCTCAGGCAACGGATGGAATGCTGCGCCGCGCCGATGTTGGAGATGACGGCCGTCTCGGTGACCTCGAAACAGATGCGCCGGGGATCGATCCCAGCATCCCTGCTCGCGGCGAGAATGTGCTCGATCACCCGGGAGTCGCCGATGCTGCCGCCTGATAGGTTGATGGAGCAGCTCTCGTACACCTTCCAATTGCAATTGCCGATGGCGTCGAATACGGCACTGATCACCCAGCGATCAATTGCCGAAGCCAAGTGGTAGCGCTCGGCCGAAGGCAGAAAGGCTTGCGGAGAGATCAAGGCTCCGGCGCCATCGTCCAGCCGCACGAGCACCTCGATGCGCATCGGGTCGCTCGGAGCGGGATGTGTCTTCTCCATGCGCTGCGCGTACAGGCGAAAGCGGTTCTCGTCCAGCGCATCCTTGATGCGTGGAGCCCAGCGAATCGCTGCCTGACGGCTGGCGAGGTCGGTATCCGCAGAATGGAAGAATTGGACGCGATCGCCTCCGTGTTCCTTGGCGTGGTAGCAGGCCGCGTCTGCGCCGCGAATCGCATCGGCGTACCCGATGACAGCGGTGTCAAGTGCGACCACGCCAATGCTGGCGCTCACCGAGAATGTCCGACCCTGGTAGCAGAAGCGATGGGCCGAGACAACTTCGCGGATTTTTTCGGCAACCACGGCGGCTGCATCGCCGGAACAACCGCGCAACAGGATTGCGAATTCATCTCCGCCGAGCCGGGCCAGCGCGTCGGTCTCGCGCAGCGCCGACTTCATGAGATCGGAAATCTCGCGCAACAGCAGATCGCCAGCTTCGTGGCCGCAGGTGTCGTTGACAATCTTGAACCGATCGAGGTCGAGATAGAACACCGCGTGTTGCAGGCCGTCGCCGGGGCGGGAGCACACGGCGGCCTCGACCAGCGATTCGAACTCCCGGCGATTGATCAGCCCGGTGAGTACATCGTGCGTGGCTTGATGCCGCATCTGCGATGCCGCGATGCGGTCGTGTCGCACATCACGAAGCACCAGCACGACACCGAACACGCTGTCGTTCTGAGCATGCATCAGCGACGCGGATGCATCGATGGATATTTCCGCGCCGCCTGGCCGGGCCAGCGCCGCGGTCGACGTGGCCGTGGTCCGCAAACCACTGCGCAGAGCCACCTCCACGGGATGCGCAAGCGGTTGCCGGGTGGCCTCGTCGATGAACCAGCACACCGATTTCACCGCTTTGCCGCGAACGTCGGCGAGGCGCAGGTCCAGCAGTTCCTCGGCTCGTTGGTTCACGTAATCAATACATCCCTGGGCGTCCGTGGTGACCACGGCCTCGGAAATCGAGTTCAGCGTGACCAAGGCGCGCTCCGTCTGCTCGAAAAGCTTCTCCTTGACCAGACGCTGTTCCGTGATGTCGCGCATCGTTCCGGCAAGGCGTACGCGTTTGCCGCGACTGTCGCGCGTGGCACCCGCTTCGACACGAGCCCAACGCACGCCGCCCGAGGCACAAAGCAGGCGGTATTCGACATACCGGCCGAGATCGTTTTCAGGGCCGTCATCGTCATGCACCCGGCTCACGAAAAGTGCGCGGTCCTCCGGATGAATGACCCGGGCGACCTCGGTCATGTCCAATTGGTCGGGCCAGTCGGGGTAGCCGAGCGCCGCCATGAAATTCGCGGAAAGATGGGCAGTACCGTGCTCCAGGTCGATGTCGAAGATACCGTGGTCGCTGGCGGTCAATGCGGCCTTTTGTCGCTGCTCGTTTCGTTGCAGGGCTGCGGCCATGTGCCGTTCGCTCCACACAACTTGGCGGGTGCGCGCCAAGCCGGCGGCGGCGAGCAGGAACGCCAGCAACCCCGTGGACGCCTGGAGAAGGCGTTCGGCCTGCCTCGAGGCTGCGCCAAGTGCCGCCGAGAAGGTGTCCTCCAAAGGAGTCAGCAAGGCGTCAATGCTCAGTACCTGACTCAGCTCCGCGCTGGCGCGGCGGCGGTCGCCCTGTTGCATCGCCCCTTCGATCGCCTGCCCAAGTCGCACAAGCCGGTCGATCTGAGCGTCGCCCTGCTGCCAGATGGCGATGGCGCGCGCGACCGGGCCGTAAGCATGGAAGCGCAGAAATAGCCGGATGACGCCTGGGATGTCCTGCGCATTGTTTCCCCCTTGCAGCAAGCCGGCCCTGGCGAGCGCGAGATCCGGATGGCGCCGCTGGAGTGTCAGCCGCGCCCGCATGTCTCCCAGTGGAACCGCAATCGCGCTCCTGAAACGTGCATAGTGTTCCACGGCTCCGGTTTGCACATAAAGTTGGAGCTGCTGTACCGCTTCCTTCTGTCCCTTCGACCAGAGGCTTTCCCCGCCGACCAAGGCGCGCGCGGCAGACAGCGTGTTCATGCTGAAGAAGGACACCTGCACCAGCACAGCAATGATCAACAGAAATGGCCAGCTGACCGACAGCACGCCTTTGGCGATGCCCGTTCTTGATACGTCGCCGGTGTGTTTCATGACATTGCCGCAGGCTGGTTACGCTGCGCAGTCGCGCGATGCTCGAGGGGCGCGTCGATGCTCCGCGTGGCCGTGCAGCAGCAGGCTGCGATCGGGATCTGCAGCAGGCGGTGGCGAGATGTGCCTGCGCGGCCGAAATGCCGCCTGAGGCGCGCTCGATCGCGCATCGCGGCGGCTGCATTTACGGTGGTCATCGGCGATCCGCATAGGGCTGGAAGTCTCAGGGAAGCTCCGCGCCAAGTGGCCATGTACTGTACTGGCTACCGTATGTTTAATGGTAGTCACACTTTGTTGAAACGACATACCTGGAATCCCGCATGTTTCCGGCGCAAAAGCCGCTTCCTCGCTCATCCTGGTTGCAGCGGTTCTCGGGACCAAGTGGCTGCGGCCGCAATGCGCCAGGCTGCAGTCGTCGATATCCCGGCTACCTGAGCGACGAGCAAATGCCTCCTTATCGCGGGGGCATTCGATTCTGCGCGCGCGGTGATTCCCGCCAGTCGTCAGGCGAGGATCAGCCGCCGAGCTGCTTGACCGCGGTGGCCAGCCCGCCGCTGCTGCTCAGGTACAAGCCGGCGGTTCCGACCCGCGTGCCGTCCGGAAGAATGCACGCCGGCCCCGACTGGCCGCGGCTGACGGAACGCAGTCGCCACCACCGCCGCACCCGGCCACCGGGACTGGAGCCAGGCGCGGCCCCGGTCATGGCCACGGCCGGGCTCAGGAGTGCTCGACGGGCCCGATGAGCACCACGGGCCCGGTCGGTCGCCCGGTGGGCGAGCCGCCCGGCGGTTCGACGCTGACGGCGAACGCCGTGGCCCCGGCCAGCGCGGCACCCGCTGCGTCAGACAGGCGGTAACGCGTTTGACCGGGACTGACGACCGCGACGGCGACTGGCTTGCCGCCGTGTGGGATCAGCCACAGCTCGTAAACGCGCCCGCTCGGCGCCCGCAGGGTCCCGAGCGCAGTCAGCGACACCTCGCGCCCCTTGATCATGACCACGGCACCCTGGCCGGCGGATCCGCGCAGCACAGCGACGACCTGCGCCACACCGGGGGTCGAACCGGGCGGGCGTACCAGCAGCACTGCAATGCTGAGCGCAGCAGCCAAGGCGACTCCTGCCAGCGCGCGCCTCGGCCACCGCACTCCGAGCTGCGCACGGCCGGGCGCGGAAGTGCCGTCCAGACGTGCGGCGATGGCCTGCCACACCGCGGCGGGTGGCTGCTGCGTCAGCAGCGCGGCGTCGAGGTGGGTGCGCCAGCGTGCCACGGCCGTGGTGAACCCGGGGTCCCGGTCGATCAGGGTGCGCATGCGCCGCGCGGCCGCCGGCCCCATGCCGCCGCTGACGTAGTCGGCGGCGAGAGCGTCGACCAGCTCGGCGTTGGTGTATCGGCGTGGCATCACCATGCCGCCCCCGCTTTCAGGCAGTCGCGCAGGGCCTGCAGCCCGCGGCGGATCGCAGTCTTGACGCTGCCCAAGGGCATGCTGCGCCGGGCCGCGAGCTCGGTGTGCGACAGTCCAAGCACATAGGACTCGGTCAGGAGGTCGCGCTGGCGCAGGTCGAGGCGCTCCATGCAGTCTTCGAGGCTGGCAGAGGCCGAGACTTCGAGCAATGCCTCGGGGCTGCGCTGATCGACGGCCTCGATCTCGGAACTTTCGGGGCCAGGATCGACCCTGTGCTGGTCGTCGCGACGCCGCTGGCGCAGATGGTCAAGGCAGGTGTTGCGCACGATGGTCACCAGCCATCCGCGGGCATCGCCGAGCTGGGGACGGTAGTGCGCAGCCTGATGCCAGATCTTGATGTAGGCATCCTGCATGGCTTCCTCGGCGGCCTCGCGCTGCCGCAACAGGCGCACGCAGATGGCCCAGGCCTGGGGCCGGGTGGCCGCGTAGAGCCGCGAGAAAGCCTCGCGGTCAGACAGCGCTGAAAATGCGATAAGTGCCTCGAGATTGACCATCGGGTGCTACGGGCGCGATGCTCCTTGATTATGGCAGTTGTGGCAGAGCCCGAGGCGGCGGCAGGACCGCCGCCTCGTTTCCGTCCCCCGACGGCTCAACCAATGAAGGCGGCCGGTACAGGGTCCTGGCCCATGGCATTGAGCAGGATCGCCCAGTGCATGGTCTCATCGCCCATGATGCTCGCGGCGGCGCGAGCCAGGTCCTTGTTGTGGAACTGCGGAACCGCGCCGAGGTAGGCGCGAGCGGCGCCCTTCTCGAGTCCGGCCGCGAAGGCCAGCACGTCGCCCTGGGTCTTGAGCTTGTCGGTCGGGAAGCCATAGTCGGCCACCGTCTTCGCCTGCACGGCCTTGCCGCCGAGCCGCTTGATCGTCGAGGCGAGCACCGCAGCATGGTCCTTGTGCTGAGACTGGAATTTCACGGCGACATCGAGCACCGGCTTGCGCAGCAGCCCTGACTCGGCCCCGACCTGATAAGCGGCGATGGCCTGGTATTCGAGGCCCAGGGCAACGTTGAGAATGGCCAGATCATCGCTGGTGCTCGAGGATGGCGTCGCCGCCATGCCGGCGCGGGGAGCGATCGCGGTGGCCGCGACCATTCCGGCCGCGAACAGGCTGCCGTGACGAAAAAAGGTGCGGCGGGCCGCACCGGATGGGGCCGCGGTCTGCGTGGTCTCGGTAGTCATCTCGGTCTCCTTCGGGATGGGGCCGCGAAATGCGGGCCCTGATGCGCTCTACTCGGCGAAACGCAAAGCGGATTCATCGAAATTGAAACCGAATGTGTCTGTTTGATTCTGCTCAGCCCTATACGCCCCTTTGAAGTACTGCTCGCATTCCAGCGAAAGCCAAAGCTTGCGCAGGGCATTCCCGACGGTTGGTTGCGGGGCAGCGCCGTAACGAACTGGCTCACGGCGCACGGATTCGACACCTCGGACGTCAGGGCACCGGTTGGCGTAGTTCTTACCGTCGAGGCCAGAGACGGAACGGGCGCCGCGCAAGCGGCCCGCGAGATTTCCGATCGCTTCGCCGCGCGGGCACGCATAGCACTCGCCCACCCACTTGATCAATCGCCCTGGCTATGGGTCGCTGGCGAGAGGCAGCCTGTGAAGCACGCTGCAGAGTCACGCGGGATTAGGGTCAAAGAGTTGGATCGCGAGGGACGAATCTTCGCCTCAAGCCCTGCCAGCGACGGTGTAGATGCCGCACTCGAACTGCTGGCACATCTTGATGAGAGTTCTCCAACCGCGGCGATTGCAGGTGGATGGGGCGCGATCGAGGGACTGGGGGAAGGTCGGGGGAGAGAAGTCGCAATTTGCGCATCAGCAGTGCGCCAGGATCAAGGCGAACAACGCTGTATGTCGTTGATTTATATTGACAAATAGTGGCCTGCCCGGAGGGAATCGAACCCCCGACCCACGGCTTAGAAGGCCGTTGCTCTATCCAACTGAGCTACGGGCAGGCGGAGCCGCCAGTGTAGCGGCCGCCCGCATCGATCGATCCGGGCGGTGGAACCGGAAAATTTGCTCGCGCTTGCCGATCAAATGGCCTATAAACACGGTTCATGGCCCGCCATGACCGCCTCCCGACCCCCTTCTGGACGGGCCTGGGGGCCTGCACCGGAGCGAAGCCGTGAGATTCGATCTGCGCCGCGCGATCACGCCGGTCGTGGTCGTTGCGTGCCTGGGCATGCTGGGCGCGATCGGTTCGGCGCTGCTGCACGCGGCACGTGAAACCGAGTCGCTGGCCCGCGCGCGGACATTGGTCACCCGGTTGCTGCTCGGCGAGGAGCGCCTGAACAACACCGTGATGG
>JAJZEB010000123.1 GCA_021805805.1 Pseudomonadota bacterium
AAGGGACTGGCTTTAACTGCAGTTCCATCATCAACGGGCTCCGCGCCACGCTCACTCCACGGTGACGCTCTTGGCCAGGTTGCGCGGCTTGTCGACGTCGGTGCCGCGGGCCACCGCGGTGTGGTAGGCCAGCAGCTGCAGCGGCACCACGTGCACGATCGGCGACAGCAGCGCGTAGTGCTCGGGCAGCCGGATCACGTGCACCCCAGCGCTGCTCTCGATCGCGGTGCCGGCGTCGGTCATCACGTACAGCTCTCCGCCACGCGCACGCACCTCCTGCAGGTTGCTCTTGAGCTTGTCCAGCAGCGCGTCGTTCGGCGCCACCACCACCACCGGCATCTCGTCGGTGACCAGCGCCAGCGGGCCGTGCTTGAGCTCGCCCGCCGGGTACGCCTCGGCATGGATGTACGAAATCTCCTTGAGCTTGAGCGCGCCTTCCTGCGCGATCGGGTAATGCATGCCACGCCCCAGGAACAGCGCATTGGGCTTGCGCGTGAACGCTTCGGCCCACGCCATGATCTGCGGCTCCGTGGCCAGCGCCGCCTGCAGCGCCGCCGGCAGGTGCCGCAGCCCCTGCAGCTGCTCGGCCTGCTGCTGCGCATCGAGCCTGCCGCGCTGACCGGCCAGCGTCAGCGCCAGCAACGCCAGCGCCACCAGCTGGGTGGTGAACGCCTTGGTCGACGCCACGCCGATCTCCACCCCGGCATGCGTCAGGAACTGCAGACCGCACTCGCGCATCATCGCGCTGCCGGCCACGTTGCAGATCGCCAGCTGCCGCGTCATGCCCAGCGCGCGCGCGTGCCGCAGCGCCGCCAGCGTGTCGGCCGTCTCCCCGCTTTGCGACACCGCCACCACCAGCGTGTCGGCATCCGGCACGCTGTCGCGGGTGCGGTACTCGCTGGCCACCTCGACATCCACCGGAATGCGCGCCAGCGATTCGATCCAGTGCCGCGCCACGCTGCCGGCGTAGTAGCTCGTGCCGCAGGCCAGAATCAGCACCCGCCGCGCCTGCGCCAGCGCTCCGTCGCCGTCGCCGAACAGTGAAGCGTCCAGCGCCCCGATACCCTCCAGCGTGTCGGCCACCGCGCGCGGCTGCTCGAAAATCTCCTTCTGCATGTAGTGCCGGTACGGCCCCAGCTCGGTGGCCCCGCCGTACGCACCCAGCGGGTGCCAGGCGCGCTGCACCGGCTGCTGCGCGGCGTCGACCACCTGCGCGCCGTCGGGCGCGATGCGCACGATGTCGCCCTCCTCCAGCCACGCCACGCGCTGCGCGCTGCCGGCCAGCGCCAGCGCGTCCGACGCGATGTAATGCCCGCCGTCTCCAGCGCCCAGCACCAGCGGGCTGCCGGCGCGCGCGCCCACCACCACGCCCGGCTCGGCCGCGTGCAGCACCGCGATCGCGTACGCCCCGCGCAGCCGGCGCACGGCTTCGCGCACCGCCGCGAACAGATCGCCGCGGTACACGCTGTGCACCAGGTGCGCGATGACCTCGGTGTCGGTCTGGCTGTCGAAGCTGTAGCCGCCCGCCTGCAGCTGCGCGCGCAGTTCCTCGTGGTTCTCGATGATGCCGTTGTGCACCAGCGCCACCGCGTCGCCCGACAGCATCGGGTGCGCGTTGTGCGTGGCCGGCGCCCCGTGCGTGGCCCAGCGCGTGTGGCAGATGCCGGTGCCCGCCTGCAGCCCGGCGGCCTGCGCGCGCAGATCGGCCACCCGCTCGGTCGTGCGCAGCCGCCGGATCGCTCCGCCGTCCAGGACCGCCAGACCGCACGAGTCGTAGCCTCGGTACTCCAGCCGCTGCAGGCCTTCGAGCAGCGCTCCGACAATGTCATGCCGCGCCGCGGCGCCGACGATCCCGCACATGCCTCAATCCCCTTGTTGGTCGCCCTTGCGCGGGCGCTTCCAGCCGGCCAGCGACTGCTGGCGCGCGCGCGACACGGTGAGCTGCTGCGCCGGCGCGTCGCGCGTCAGCGTGGTTCCCGCGCCGAGCGTCGCGCCGGCGCCGACGCGCACCGGCGCGACCAGCTGGGTGTCGGAGCCGATGAACACGTCGTCCTCGATCACGGTGCGGTGCTTGTTCGCGCCGTCGTAGTTGCAGGTGATGGTTCCGGCGCCGATGTTCACCCGCTCGCCGACCGTGGCGTCGCCGACGTAGCTGAGGTGGTTGGCCTTGCTGCCGCGGCCCACGCTGCTGTTCTTCACTTCGGTGAAGTTGCCGATATGCACGTCGTCGGCCAGTTCGCTGCCCGGGCGCAAGCGCGCGAACGGGCCGATGCGCGCTTGCGCGCCGCAGCGCGCGCCATCGATGTGCGAGAACGCGTCGATGCGACCGCCGGCGCCGACGCTGCAGTCGCGCAGCACGCTGTGCGGGCCGACGACGACGCCGTCGCCGAGCTCGACAACGCCTTCGAATACGCAGCCGACGTCGATGAACACGTCCTGCCCGCAACGCAGCTCGCCGCGCAGGTCGAAGCGCGCCGGATCGGCCAGCGTGACGCCGGCGGCGAGCAGCGCATCGGCGTGGCGCCGCTGCACGATGCGCTCCAGCGCGGCCAGCTGGCTGCGGTCGTTCACGCCCAGCGCCTCGTCGGCGTGCGCGGCCACGCTGGCGTGCACCGCGACGCCGTCGGCGCGCGCCAGCGCAACGACATCAGTCAGGTAGAACTCGTGCTGCGCGTTGTCGTCGCGCAGCGCCGCGACCCAGCGCCGCAGCAGCGCGCCGGGCGCGGCCAGGATCCCGGTATTGACTTCGCGGATCGCCAGCTCGGCACGGTCGGCGTCCTTGTGCTCGACGATGCGCTGCACCTGCCCCGCGGCGTCGCGCACGATGCGGCCGTAACCGCCCGGATCGGCGAGTTCGACGCTGAGCAGTCCCAGCGCGCCAGACCGCGCAGCGTCGAGCAGCGGCTGCAGCGTGGCCGCGCGCACCAGCGGCACGTCGCCGTACAGAACCAGCACGACCGCATCGTCATCGAACGCGGCCGCCGCCTGCTGCACCGCGTGGCCGGTACCGAGCTGCGGCTGCTGCAGGCAGAAATGCACTGCGGCGTCGGAGAAAGCGTCGCGCACCTGCTCGGCGCCGTGGCCGACGACGACGATGCGGCGCTGCGCATCGAGCTGCGCCGCGGTGTCGAGCACGTGCGCGAGCAGCGCCCGGCCGGCCAGCGGCTGCAGGACTTTCGGGCGCGCCGAGCGCATCCGGGTGCCGCGACCCGCGGCGAGCACGACGACGTGCAGCGGCGCGGCTGCGTCGATAGGAAGATTCTGGACCATCGCGCGATTCTAGTTTTGTGTTCGCCGAACGCTTCGCGGCAGCCTGCTGGCCGGCGCCGGGCAACAAAAAGGCCGGTCAGCGACCGGCCCCAGTGACTGCGTGATCCGCTCAGGACTTCGCCGAACGGTCGACCAGGAAGCCAGGCAGGCCGATCCACATGTCGAAGAACGCGGCGACCATCTCCAGAGCCGCGACCGGACACGACAGCGCACCTCCGATCAGCACCATCCAGGCGAACGCCGGGTTGAAGTGGGTCGCGAACCAGCCCGAGTAATCAAGCAGCATGCCGAGGAACGGAATGATGACCAGCAGCCCCTTCAGCGCCGAGGTGATGCGGGTGCGCAGGAACAGCGTGCCGGCGATCCAGAAGATCACGCCGAGCATCGTCAGGTGGACCATTCCGCCCATGAACATCGCGTTGATCGACATCCCGGTGTTGACCTGGGCGACCTTCTTCAGATCGTCGTAAGTCGCCAGCGGCGGGTTGTGCAGCTGCTTGCTCATCGCGTCGCTGTGGCACATCATGCAATGGGTGTCGATGATCGGCTTGACCTTCGCGGTGTACTCGGCCTGGGTCTGGCCGTTCTGCACCCAGTGGTCGATCGTCGCCTGCAGCGCGGGCCATTGCGCCTTCGGCACGCCGGCGTTGGTCAGCATGGTCGGAAGCACGCTCTGGATCTTGCTCGCCGAGCGATCACCGTAATAGGAGATCTGAATGTCCTTCAGAGTCACTCCGGCCTTGCCGTCGAGGCCCGTGTGGGTGACGAACAGATACGCCTCGGCAGCCAGCAGGCCGAGACACACGAGAACGATGAAACCGGTGTGCAGGAGTTTCTCCGGCAGGGACAACTGGTGGAGCGGACGCATGGTGGAGTTCGGGGTGGAGGGAATGGCAGGCAAGACCGATGTATCCGCGCCAGGAAGGACGCGGGGCTTAATGGTTTTCCCGCATCGTACGCCGCAAAAACCATGATGCGCAATGGGAGAATGCACCAATACGGGTTTCAGGATATTTCACCCAAACCGCTCGCCGGCAGTTTCGATCGCGCCGCACCGCGCACCGCAGCGGCCGCACCGCCCGGCCTCGCGACCGCGCCGAGCGGCACGGGCCTATTATTCGGCGGATGGAATCCAATACTCCTCCCAATCTCGGGCCGGATCCAGCGGGCGACGGCGCTGCAACCGAAGCGGCAGCACGGCGCACGCAACCCTGGGCGCGGCGGCTGCTGGGCCGCACCGCGTACGCACGCGGCCGCCGCGTCATGCTGCAGTACGGCCTGCCGTGGGGCGCCGCGCTGCTCGTCGGGCTCGTCGCTGTCCTCTATGCACGTTGGAGCAATGACGCCTACGAGGTATTCCTCGGCTGGATCAAGGGCCGAATCTGGCTGGCGTTCCTGATCACGCCCGCCTGCTCGGTGCTCGCGGTGTTCCTGACCCGGCGCTGGTTCAGCGGGTCCGAGGGCAGCGGCATTCCGCAAGTGATCGCAGCGTTGCATGCTCCGCGCGATGAAACATTGATGCATCGGCTGTTCGGCCTGCGGGTCATTTTCGGCAAATTGTTCGTTTCGCTGATCGGATTTTTCGGTGGCATGACGATCGGCCGCGAAGGGCCGACGGTGCACATCGGCGCAGGCATCATGGCCGAGACCCGGCGCTTCTATCCGCACCGTGGTGACCGCCTGGAACGTCCGCTGCTGCTCGCGGGCGCCGCAGCGGGACTGTCCGGAGCGTTCAACACGCCGCTGGCCGGGGTGATTTTCGCGATCGAGGAACTCGCGCGCGACTTCCAGAGCCGCACCAACGGCACCATGATCACCGCGGTCGTGTTCTCCGGCCTGACGTCGCTGGCGCTCGCGGGCAATTACCTGTATTTCGGCAAGATCATGGTGCCGCAGCAGTTCGGAGCGCGTCTGATCCTGCCGGTGCTGCTGACCTCGGTTCTGTGCGGCCTGCTGGGCGCCGCGTTCAACTGGGCGCTGCTGCGCCCCGAGGTCTGGATGCCACGGGCGCTGCGTGAGGCACGCAAGAACCGGCCGCTGATCTACGCGCTGGTCATCGGCCTGGCCATCGCCGCGCTCGGCGTGGCCACCGGAGGCGAGACCTGGGGCAGCGGCTACGACCAGGCGCGCCACCTGCGCGTCTGCACCGCGCCTCTGAGCCAGGCCTACGCACTGACCAAATGGGCGGCAATGGTCGTCAGCTACATGCTCGGCATCCCCGGCGGGCTGTTCTCGCCGTCGCTGTCGATCGGCGCCGGCCTCGCGCAATGGGTACACGCGCTGTTCGGCGCGACGCCGATGGCCGCACTGATCGCGCTGTGCATGACCGGCTACCTGGCCGCGGTGACGCAGTCGCCGCTGACCTCGTTCGTCATCGTGATGGAAATGACAAATGGCAGCAGCATGGTCATTCCGATGATGGCCACCGCGCTGCTCGCCACGCGGATTTCGGCGATGTTCACACCGCCGCTGTACGAAGCGCTGGCCGAGAAGAACTATTTCCCGAAGGGCGCCGCGGCGCACTGACGTGGCGGTCGGCGGAATTGCGGCGCGTGTGCGCCTGTGGCTCGACCTGATCCGCTGGGATCGCCCGGCCGGCTGGCTGCTGCTGCTGTGGCCGTCGCTGGCCGCGCTGTGGTTCGCCGCCGGCGGATTCCCGGGCTGGCAACTGGTGGCGGTGTTCACGGCGGGAACGGTGCTGATGCGCTCGGCCGGCTGCACCGTCAACGACGTCGCCGACGCCGATTTCGACCGCCATGTGCGGCGCACCGCGCACCGCCCGGTGACCAGCGGCGCGCTGTCCAAGCGCGAGGCTCTGGCGGTCGGCGCGGTGCTGGCGCTGGCCGCGTTCGCGCTGGTGCTGCTGACCAACACGCTGACCATCGAACTGTCGGTCGCCGCGCTGCTGATCGCCATTGCCTACCCGTTCACCAAGCGCTGGCTGGCGCTGCCGCAGGCGTACCTCGGTGTGGCGTTCAGCTTCGGCATTCCGATGGCGTTCGCCGCGGCCGCCGACGACGTTCCGCTGCTGGCCTGGGTGCTGCTGCTCGGCAATCTGTTCTGGGTCCTGGCGTACGACACCGAGTACGCGATGGTCGACCGCGAGGACGACCTGCGCATCGGCATTCGCACCTCGGCGATCACGTTCGGCCGTTTCGACGTCGCGGCGGTGATGGCCAGCTACGCGCTTTACCTGGCGGTGTGGGCCGGCGTCGGGCTGCGGCTGGGCCTGGGCTGGCCGTTCGGGCTCGGCGTGGCCGCGGCCGCCGGCATGGCGCTGTGGCACTTCGGCCTGATCCGCGCGCGCGACCCGGCGCGCTGCTTCACCGCGTTTCGCGCCAACCACTGGATCGGTTTCGCGCTGTTCGCCGGCACCGCGGCCGGCTACGCGCTGCGCTGAGCCAGGCCCGGCGTCACGGATACAGTCCGCGCTCGGCGCGCGCCTGCAGCACCCGCTCGCAGGCGACGACGAACGCCGCGGTGCGCAGCGTGATCTTCAGCCGCTCGGCGGTGTCCCAGATCTGCTCGAAGGCGTTGATCATGATGCGTTCGAGCCGCGCGTTGATCTCGTCCTCGCTCCAGAAGAAGCTCGAGAAATCCTGCACCCACTCGAAATAGCTCACCGTCACGCCGCCGGCGTTGCACAGCACGTCGGGCACGACCAGGATGCCGCGGTCGGCGAACACGTCGTCGGCCGCCGGCAAGGTCGGCCCGTTGGCCCCCTCGAGCACCAGCCGCGCAGTCGTCGTCCGCGCCCGCGCCTCGGTC
>JAJZEB010000124.1 GCA_021805805.1 Pseudomonadota bacterium
CTTCGGGAATCCTGCCATGGAACGAAAGACCATCCTCACCGGCATCACGCCGTCCGGCACGCCGCACCTCGGCAACTACATCGGCATGTTCAAGCCGGCGGTCGCCATGAGCGCCGAGGATGGCCGGAAGATCTTCTACTTCATCTCGGATCTTCACGCGCTGGTCAAGTGCCACAGCGCTGCGCGCGTCGAACGATTCACGCTGGAAATCGCCGCCGCATGGCTCGCCCTCGGGCTCGACCCGCAGCGTGTCCTGTTCTATCGCCAATCGAGGATTCCGGAGATCGCCGAGTTGCACTGGATCCTCAGTTGCGTCGCACCGAAGGGGCTGCTCAACCGCGCACATGCCTACAAGGCCGTGCGCGACCAGAACACGGCCGGCGGCGTGGACGCGGACACCGACGTTTCACTGGGGCTGTTCGCGTATCCCGTGCTGATGGCGGCCGACATCCTGCTGTTCGACGCGGACGACGTTCCGGTCGGCAAGGATCAGGTCCAGCATGTGGAAATCGCTCGCGACATCGCGGGTTCCTTCAACGCCCGCTACGGCGTGTACTTCCTCCGGAAGAGCCGAAGGACTGGCGGCAGTGCACGCTGTTTGACCTCTACCGCGGCTTCGCCGAAGCCGACGAGATCGCATCCATGATGCGCCGTTACGAGGCCGGCATCGGCTGGGGTGAAATGAAGGACATCCTGGTCGACACCATCGAACGGCACCTGGCCGGTCCCAGGAGCCTGTACCAGGGCTACCTGGAACATCCGCAGCACATCGAAGCCATTCTGGAACAGGGAGAGGAGCGGGTTCGCGCCATCGCGCACGCGCGCATTCAGGAGATCAGGCGAGCGGTCGGCTTGCGCCGCCCCGCCGTCGCGACGCCCGAGCCCGAAGCACCGACATAGCGGAGCCGCGCTCTGGTCAGCGAACCTCCGCGCCGGCGGCATCACGCCGGCCAGACGCAAAAAAGCCCGATTGGCGTGAACCACTCGGGCCTTGCAAACTGGCGTCCCCTAGATCTGCACTCTCTCACCACGAGTTGGCACGACGTGCGAACTGGAGCGCCGTCCTCGCGGTGAAGCCGTCGCGCAGGCGCTCTCGGGACGCCTCGGATCAGCCTGCTGAATGATCGGGCTGTGCGGTCACGTGCAGGGTCAGTCCCGCATGGCGTTGAAGATGGCTGATGACGTTGAACAGATTGCGCGCCTGCGGATTGCCCGAGGGGCCGAACATGCGAATCAGGCTCTTCGGCGACGAGCCGACCTCGGCGCCGAGTCGCTCGAACCCCACGGTGGCCTTGATGTAGTCGCGCAGGATCGCCCGTCCGCTGTCCAGCACGCCTGCGCAGCCTCGATGTCACGCTGCTGCCGCCTCTTCGTCCCGCCACCCAGCAGAACGACCAAGACGTCTCCGTCGCGCCCGAAGTACACCCGATAGCCCGGGCCAAAGTTCAGCCGAACTTGCATTGCTTGCGCTTTTCGATGAACCCGAGACGATGCAGATCCTGCGCCGTCTCGTGGACTGCCTCAAGGATGCGACTTTTCGCCTTCTGCTTCGCCGTCATGGCAGACCTCCTGTCATGCTCCGTGTGCGCGAAGTGAAGAGTCTTGAAAACGCGGCGGATAAGAACTGTGCCACCCAGTGGCATACATGTCGAGGGCGAACCGATGTTGCCTTGCTGCGTGCCTGGGCTCCCGTGAATGCGGCAAGGGTCGGAATCTGTCGATACATCCTTGCAGATCTCCCAATATTGTCGAATAAGATCAAGCAACTCCTGCAAAACAGTCAAAGCAAACCATGGGACGCCGGCGCAAGAGCGGACTCGGGGAAATCGTCGTACTGCTTTCCGTGCTGCCCTGGTGGGCGTCGCTCATCGCGGCCGTGCTGAGCTATGCCATCCTGCACGCGCTAGCCAGGCCTCCCGCGGTGCAGCCGGGCGTCGACGCCGCGAAGCAGCTTGGTCCCGTGATGGTCCACGCACTTATCGCAGGCATGGCAACGTTCGGCCAATACCTCATGCCGGCACATTGCATGCCTGCCGCGGCCATGTCGATGTTCAAGCGCCGGCAAGGCCGTGATCTGGCCAGCCGTGTCGCCACCGCCCCGTCGGCCGCCGCGCTCGATGCCATGACCTGGCAGGATTTCGAACGTCCGGTCGGCGAGGCGTTCCGGCAGCGCGGCTATAGCGTGGTCGAGACGGGGCGTGGCGGGGCTGACGGCGGCGTGGATCTGGTGCTGCGCGCGGCGGATACGCATCCGACGACTCCGGGATCGGCCCCGAGCGCAGACCACGGATCGGAGACGGGTGTACCGGCTTGCCCGGTCTGCGTGATGACGCTCCTTCCACACGCACGGCGTTCGTGGCCCGCCGAGGGGATGCCGCCCTCCGTTTGGGCACCCCTGCAGGAAGCCTGAGTGGACCCCGCCACCTCCGCCTACTACGCGGAGCACGCGGCCGAGGTCGCGAGGCGCTATGAGCAGGTGCCGAGCCCCCTTGCGGCCTATTTCGCGACGGCGTTCGCGGCGGGCAGCCGCGTGCTCGATGTCGGTTGCGGCTCCGGCCGCGACCTGACGGCACTGCGCGCGGCGGGCTTCGACGCCTTTGGTGTGGAGCCGGTCGATGCGCTACGCGCGCAGGCGTTTCACCTGCACCCCGAACTCGACGGGCGCATCGCCGCGGGCGCCCTGCCCGCCGTCGGTGCGCCGTTCGGCGGCAACTTCGACGGTGTGCTGTGCAGCGCCGTGCTGATGCATCTGCCGCAGGCCGAGTTGTTCGACGCCGCGTTCGCGCTGCGCTCCCTGCTGCGCCCGCACGGGCGATTGCTGGTCTCGGTGCCGCTGAGCCGCGGCGAGACTCTGCAGCACGACCGCGACGCCAACGGTCGGCTGTTCACGCCGCTGGTGCCGGAAGCCTTGCAGCTGCTTTTCGAGCGCATCGGGCTGCAACTGCTCGGGCGCTGGGACTCCGGCGATGCCCTGCAGCGCGACGGCACGCGCTGGTCGACGCTGTTGTTCGAACTGCGCGCCGCGGGCTCGTTGCGCGCCGCAGATCAGATCGAGGGCATCCTGAACCGCGATCGCAAGGTTGCCACCTACAAGCTGGCGCTGTTCCGGGCTCTGGCCGAGATCGCGATGCAGGAGCCGCATGCCGTGCATTGGCGGGCGGGCGGCGTGGTTGCGGTGCCGTTGCAGCGCATCGCCGAGCGCTGGTTGCTGTACTACTGGCCGATCATCGCCGCGGGCCATGTTCCGCAATCGCAGGACGAAGGCGCCGGCAGCCGCAACCCGCTGCGCTTTCGCGCCTCGCTGACCGCTCTGATCGACGCATATCGCCATGCAGGGGAGTACGGCGGCTTGTCCGCGTGGCACGTCGACCGCATGGCCGGGCGGATGACGGCCGAGGTGCGGGCGCCGTGCTGCCCTTGCTGCTGGCGCGCCCTGCCCCCGAGCGCGCCACCGCACTGGCACGGCAGATCTATCTGGACAGCGGAATCGACCATTGCGTCTGGAGCGGCAAGGCGCTGTGGAACCTGGTCCCTGTGGCCCCGGCGGTCAACCGCGCCAAGTCGGACCGCCTGCCCGCGGCGGACCTGCTGGCGTCGCGCCGCCTTGAAATCCTCGGCGCGTGGCAGGTTGCGCGATGCGCCGTGCCGGACGCATTCGATCGTGACGCCTGCTCGCTGCTCGGGCATCGCCTCGGCCGTGGCGAGCAGGGGTTGCGGGACTTGTTTGACGTACTCCGCGAATCCATTGAAGTCACCGCGTTGCAGCGCGGTGTTGCCCGCTGGGAACCATGAGGCGGCCTCAGTTCGCCAGCTGGATGCGATACCGGGGGACTGGTCGTCGGCCAAAACGGCCGCCCGGCACCCAGGATGTTGCGGCAGGGCAAGGGGGAAGAGGCCCGCATCGGGCCGTTTCAGCTGGACCGAAATGGCACTTCATGCTGCAGAGTCCGTTCGAACGAGACTACAATCGATCTCGCATGAGACGGTAGAAAGCGGGAGAATGTGATGGTCGCAGAAGCCTTGGACGAACGCGCTGCGCAGGTTGTTCAGCGCCGGGTGGCAAAGAAGGTCGCCCCTGGGACGGCGAAGAAGAGGGGCGTGGTGAAAACGAAGGTCAAGACGCGCAACGGCGGCGTCACGGCCTTCAGCGTCTACGCTCCAGGCGCTTCCCAGGCCGCGCTCAAGAAGGCCGACTTCGTGGTGGCACTGCGCCAGGCCACGACGATGGACCTCGTAGAGATCGAGCGCCAGGGCGTCCCAGCGCAACTCTTCGCGTTCCTCGCGGATCGCCTGGATGTGCCCCTGTCCGAGGTGCTGCGCATCACCGGAGCTCCGCGCTCGACCACGCTGCGCAAGCTCAGCGCAGGCGAACGGCTGAACGGCACAGCGGGCCAGGCCGCCCTCGGCGTGACGCGGTTGCTTGCGAAGGCACGGGAGATGGCCGACGAGTCCACGCACCCGGACGCCGCCAGCTTCGACGTGTCGCGCTGGTTTGGCGAGTGGATCAGGAAACCTCAGCCTGCGCTGGGTGGCCGCAAACCCGAAGAACTGCTGGACACGCCTACCGGCCTCGATGCCGTGATGCGTGTCTTGGGCGCGATCCAGAGCGGAGTGTCGGTTTGATCTGCTGGCGCATTGCAACCGAAACCCGCTCCTATGGTGCCGACGACCTCAGCGGACAAGGGGCTGCCGTCAGCCCTGGCAGGTGGAACGACAGGGGCGAGGCTGTGGTTTACGCCGCCGAGACCCGCTCGCTGTCCGTGCTGGAGACCGCTGCGCACGTCGACCCGTCCGGCTTCCCCCAAAACAAGTTCCTCGTCGAGATCCGGATCCCGGACGACCTCTGGGCAGCGCGGGAGCTCACCGACGAAGCGAAGCTCAACCCGGCCTGGGCAGCTATCCCCTCCGGCATGGCGAGCGTCGAGCACGGCTCAGCGTGGCTGCTCTCCAAGCGGTCTCTGCTCTTGCTTGTGCCCTCGGTGATCGTCCGCGAAGAGCCCGTGGTGCTGATCAATCCGGCGCACCCCGACGCCCACCGCCTGTCGGCGACGGTGACCCGCAAGTTCGAGTACGACGTTCTGTTCCGGCGCTGAGGCTTGCGCTGGCAGCTTCCAGAGTTCAGCAGTCACCTGACGGGCAGCTTCGGCGGGTCGGTGTCGGACCGATCCAGGCTCTGAGCAGTGGCCCGATCGATTCCCTCAAGCAGGAGGCCAGCGTCGTGCGGCGTGCAATACGCGCAGCAACCGCACCAACTCGCCGGCGACGTCGTAGACCAAAATGTAGTTCCGATGCGCGACGAGTTCGCGCGTGCCCCGAACCCGCCCGGCGCGGCCGAGCCCAGGATGGTCGATCAACCTGGCAGCAAAGGCGGCGAACAATTCATCAAGGGCAAGAGCTGCCGCTGGATTGTCGGCCTCGACATGGTCGTAGATCGACTCGCGGTCAGCGATGGCCTCGGGAGTCCATCGCAGTTCCATCAGCGGGAGGGTTCGATTCGTCGCCGCGTCGCGTCTCGACGCGCAGCAAACCGCGCTTCAACTTGATCATCGGGCGTCAGTCGCCCGGCGTTCGCAGAATCGAGGCCAGCTTGAACCTGGCGGCGAAACCACGCGTCTTCCTCGGCCGCGTGCTGTTGCTGCTGAACGAACTCGCGCATGAAATCGCGCAGCAGCTGCGCACCGGTGCGATCGTGTTCCTTGGCTGCCATGGCGAATTGCTTCTTCAAGTCGTCGTCGACTCTGAAGGTGAAGGTCGCGTCGCTCATCCCTTGGGCCCATTGTGTTACATGCCATGTACACTGTAGCACAGGCCCCCTCCAGTTCGGTTCACCTTGCGCCAATCAGGGTGATGGTGCGAGGCGAACGCCCGCTCATGCCCGGAACCTGCCTCAGGAAACGGCGCCCCTGGGCGACCGCTCAGGCCGACGACCAGTCCCCCACGGTTCGAGCAGCCGCACCTCCAGACGCGTGGCGTCACGTGTCACGCTGGACGGGCGAAGTCGCCGTGAAGCCGCGCCGAACACGGGGCCGCTGACCTTCGGCCTGCCCTCACCGGCTCGCGGTGCCCTTCTCATCCAGCCTGTCCAGAATGGCCAGGGCTTGGCCCGTGTCACCGCGTGCGGCCAAGGCCTTGAAACGCACTTCCACATCGGCGGCCGTGATGGCCTGGATGCTCAGCTCCTCAATGAGCTTGTTCACGCTCAGCTTGCGCGAGCGGGCCAAGGTCTTCAAGCGTTCGGCCGTGTCGTCCGGAAGTCGAATGGTGAGGGTGCTCATGGATTGCGCTCCAGGAATTGGGCCGGTGTCAGGACCTCCAGGGTCTGCCACCGCATCTCTCCGCGACCGATATCGCGGATGTTGTGCGTGACGATCGCCTGCGCTCCGGCCGCGACCGCAAGTTCGATCAGATGATTGTCCGCCTCGTCGGGCAGATTGGGACGCCATCCGTAGTACAGCGTGACCCAGCGGCCTGCCCGCGCCAAGGCAGCCAGAATCTGCAAGCGTTCTTCGGCCGTGGTGAGATCCGTCCAGACGGGCCGCCCCAGCAAGTCCTCATATTCCAGCCACAAGGCATTGCCGAACACAGGCGCGTGACGTCCTTCGAGCACGCGTCGCAGGACCTGCCGCGAGGCCCCACCGTCCGAGCGTAGCGCCGCCACGAACACGTTGGTGTCAAGCACGACTGTCGCCATAAATGACAGCATATATGCTGTCACGCGGATTGACAAGAGAGCCCTCACAAAGCGTCGCCTTGCGGCCTCCCCGCATGAAGCTCGCATCGTCCTCCGCTACAGCACGTACAAGCGCAAGCCAAAACCTGCCCTGACTGGGCTGCACGCCGCGGTGTGCTCTGCAGCCTGTCATTCAGTCTGCCAGAGTTGTGGTCCGTCTCCATGCCGCAGGAGCCGCCCCTGCAGACACGAACCCTGACCCGACAGATGACATGGAACTCATGCCCAGCCACACG
>JAJZEB010000014.1 GCA_021805805.1 Pseudomonadota bacterium
CGCGGATCGAAGGTCGCCGCAGCGCATTCTCTTCGCCACCGACACCGCGCGCGGCGCCGCTCAGATCACCAGCGCCGCCCTGATCGCCGGGAGCGCGCCGTGGTGGAGCCTTGTGCTCGTTTATCTCGCGTTTGGCATCGGCATAGGCGTAGCGCGGCCTTGCACGCACGTTCTGCTCGTCAATCTGCTACCCGAAAACGCGCTCATTGCGGGCAACGGCGCGATGAACTTTCTCGACAATCTCGCTGCCATCCTCTTTCCGGCCACACTCGGCATCGCGGTGATACTCTGGGCCCCGGTCTGGGGCATAGTGATTGATGCTCTCAGTTTCTTCGCGGCTGCCCTTTTCACCGCACGCTTGCCGGACAAAGGCAAGCTCAAAAGCGCTGATGGGCTTTCTCTGCGCGAAGCGCTGGCCGGCCTCACGGTAATCATCTACCGTCCCGAACTGTTCATTGGTTTCGCTGCGACGTTGCTGGTCAATGTATTGTGCTTTCCGATATTCATCGTCGTCGCACCCTATGCCATCAGCGCCAATTTTGGCGATGCCATGTGGGGTGTCTGCCTTGCCGCATCCGGTCTCGGCGCATGCATAGGGACTTTCGTCGCAGTACTCGCCGCCGGGCAACGTCACCTGACGGCCATGGCATTGGGCTGTGGCTTGTGCCTTGGCGCGGCGATGGCGGCACTCGGCGCGGCACAGGCCGCCTGGCTGGCGGTGCTGGGCGCAGGCTTGGTCGGCATCGTCGAAGCCTCCTGGCTAACCGGATGGGCCACCGCAATCCAGGTGCACGCGCCCGCGCGCGATCTCGGTAAGGTCGTTGCGGTCGACACGATCTTGACGAACGGTATGCACCCCTATGTCTATCTCGGCGGCGGTCTTGCTGGCGCAACCTTCGGCTATGCGCAGACTATGACGCTCACCGCCGCGCTCAGCATCATTGGCACTGGCGTCATCGCGTTGATCGCGCTCTGGCGCGGTGCCGGAGGAAGCAGGCCATGATCCGTTGCAACAATCCGGGCCGGGCTGACCTCCCCGGTGGCCGGGTCGGTGATCGGCACCGTCTGCCCGGCGTAGTCGACGAACAGCTTCTCGCCAGCGACGTGGACCTGGCGCATCGAGCGCTTGAGGGTGCGCGCCCAGTCGCGGTACTTGACGCAAAAACTGGTGTACTTGTACGCCAGCGCGTTGCCGCGGGCGTACTCCTCCCACAGCAGCATCCGCGTCACGCCGGGACGCTTGCGGTCTCACGCCCCCGCGGGCTTGGCCGTCAGTTCGATGTGCAGCGCCTTCATCACCGCCAACGTCGTCTTGAGGGTCGGATTGCCGCGCGCACTGAATGATCGATAGAGTTGTTCCCGCGACAGCCCGGTTTCACGCGCGATCTCGCTCATGCCCCTTGCTCTCGCAACAACGCCCAGCGCTTGGGCGATATAGCCGGCGTCGCCGGACTCGAATGCATCGCCCATGAAGGCCGCGATGGCCTCGTCGGAATCCAGCAACTCGGCCGGATCGAAATTCGTCAGTCGATCGCTCATCGGTGTTCACTCCCCGTCACGCGCCAAGCGCTTCGCCGCTTCGATGTCCCGCGCCTGTGTGCCCTTGTCGCCACCGCAGAGCAGGATCACCAGCGTCGTGCCTCGCTGCTGGAAGTACACGCGGTAACCGGGCCCGTAGTGGATGCGGAGTTCGCTTATTCCCTCGCCGACCGGCGCAACATCGCCGGCGAGACCATAAGCCAATCGGTTCAAACGCGCGGCAACAGTGGCGCGGGCTCGAGCATCACGCAGCTTTGTCCACCATGTCCGAAAGACGCTCGTTTGCCTTAGTTCGAGCATGCCCGCATTGTAGTGCAAAAACTACACGTTGGCGAAGCCCGCGCTCTTGGCAGGTGATGCACCGCTCCCCTGGGAGGATGCGCCCGACCTCGAAACCGGCCGCTCGCGCACGCATCAAACCGCGGTCCGCGGCCGATTGGCGGACGCGCCACTACATCACACGGCACCCGCTCGCCGCTTCTTCCCTACCCCCAGCCGCAATAGAGCCCGAGCGGCGTGAACCAGTCGGGCCTTGCAAACCGGCGTCCCGTGGATCTGCACTCTCTCGCCACGAGTTGGCGCGTCACGTTTCGCGCTGGACGGGGGAAGTCTCCGCGACCGACATCGCGGATGTTGTGCGTGACGATCGCCTGCGCTCCGGCCGCGACCGCAAGCTCGATCAGATGCTTGTCCGCCTCGTCGGGCCGGCCGACGTCGCGTTGGAAGTCGAGCACGGTCCGCTGACGGCCGACCGACGTCATTCGCAAAGCCCGCTTCAAGATGTCAACCACGGCTGACGACGCGGCAGCTGTACACTATAGTTGACACACGCTGTCGATCCGCCAGACGACCGAATACTCGAATTGGTTCGAGAACCTGCGTGATCGACAGGCACGGGCCCGCATCGATGTGCGCGTGCGGCGCCTCGGCATGGGCAACCCTGGCCAGCACAGGGCTCTGACTGGTGGCGTGGCGGAAATGAAGATCGATCATGGTCCCGGGTATCGCGTTTACTACACGCAACGTGGCCTCGATCTGATACTGCTTTTGATCGGTGGCGACAAGTCCTCGCAGCATGAGGATATCCGAACCGCCCTGCGAATAGCGAAGGACCTGGAGTGACTATGTCCGTCAAGACGATACCGTGGGATTCAGCCGATCACCTCCGGTCTGACGAGGATCGGGTCGCCTACCTGAACGCGGCGCTTGACGAGGCTGGGGACGACCCCGCCTTCATTACCCAAGTCCTAGGCGATATCGCGCGATCGCATGGCATGGAACGCTTGGCGCGTGAGATAGGCATGTCCCGGCAAGGCTTGTACAAGGCGCTTTCCGCGGAGGGTAATCCCGAGCTTTCGACGCTCTTGAAAGTGTTGCGCGCATTGGGAATGAAGCTGCACGCGGAATCTGCGTAGGCGGTCATCGTGCAGAGGCCGAGAGCGCGGTTCCGGCTCGTCACCTGCACAGAGCTGCAATGACTGCGCAGGGCCGGCAGCAGCCTCTCGTACTGAGGACGTGGTCGGCGGCGATGGCCGATTGGCGGACGGCCCATACAGCACACGGCGGCCGCGTGTGGTCGGCACGAAGCGTTGGAGGGATGGCTGCGTGGAACCCGTGGCCGGCTGCACGAACGTGGTCATGACCGCGGATGATGCGCCAGCTCTCCCCCAGACGCCAAAAAGCCCGAGTGGCGTGAACCACTCGGGCCTTGAAACTGGCGTCCCCTAGGGGATTCGAACCCCTGTTATCGCCGTGAAAGGGCGGTGTCCTAGGCCTCTAGACGAAGGGGACAGGACTGTTTCGCTTTGGTGGAGGTAAGCGGGATCGAACCGCTGACCTCTTGCATGCCATGCAAGCGCTCTCCCAGCTGAGCTATACCCCCGAAAGCAAAGACGTAAATACTAAACCAGGAACCTCTGGTCGCGCAAGATCCGACAATAGAAAATTGTCGGATCCGCACATCGAAGGATCAGTGGCGCGTCGTCGCATCCGCTGCCGGCGCGGCCGCCGGTGCGGCCGCCGCCGCCACCGCGGGCTCGTCCGGAAGCGGATCCGGAACGCGCTCGAGCGCGACCTCGAGAACCTTGTCGATCCACCGCACCGGAACGATCTCGAGACTGGTCTTGATGTTCTCGGGCAGCTCCTGCAGGTCCTTGACGTTCTCCTCCGGGATCAGCACGGTCTTGATGCCGCCGCGGTGCGCGGCAAGCAGCTTTTCCTTGAGGCCGCCGATCTCCAGCACCTCGCCGCGCAAGGTGATCTCGCCGGTCATCGCAACGTCGGCACGCACCGGAATGCCACTGAGCGCCGAGACGATCGCCGTGGTCATCGCGACGCCCGCGCTCGGCCCGTCCTTCGGCGTGGCGCCCTCGGGAACGTGCACGTGCAGATCCCACTTGTCGAACAGCTCGTCCCTGATTCCCAGGCGCTTGGCACGCGATCGCACCACGGTACGCGCGGCTTCGACCGACTCCTTCATCACGTCGCCGAGCGAACCGGTGCGAATGATCGCGCCCTTGCCCGGCATCCGCGTGGCCTCGACGGTCAACAACTCGCCGCCGACCTCGGTCCACGCCAGGCCGACGACCTGGCCGACCTGGTTCTCGCGCCCGGCAAGGCCGAAGTTGAAACGGCGCACCGAAAGGAAGTCGTTCAGATTGTCGGCCGTGACGACGATCTTGCCCTGGTACTTGCTCAGCAGCTGGCCCTTGACCGCCTTGCGGCAGATCTTGGAGATCTCGCGCTCGAGCGAACGCACCCCGGCTTCACGCGTGTAGTAGCGCACGATGCCGCGGATCGCATCCTCGGTGATCTCGAGCTCGCCGTCCTTGACGCCGTTGTTGACCATCTGCTTGGGGCACAGATAACGCTGCGCGATGTTGACCTTCTCGTCCTCGGTGTACCCCGACAGCCGGATGACTTCCATGCGATCGAGCAGCGCCGGCGGGATGTTCAGCGAGTTGCTGGTCGCGACGAACATCACGTCCGACAGATCGAAGTCGACCTCGACGTAGTGGTCGCTGAAGGTGTGGTTCTGCTCGGGGTCGAGAACCTCGAGCAGCGCCGACGCCGGATCGCCACGGAAATCCATGCCGAGCTTGTCGACTTCGTCGAGCAGGAACAGCGGATTGCGCACACCGATCTTGTTCAGGCTTTGCAGGATCTTGCCCGGCATCGACCCGATGTAGGTGCGGCGGTGGCCGCGGATCTCGGCTTCGTCGCGCACGCCGCCCAGCGCCATGCGCACGAACTTGCGTCCGGTGGCGCGCGCCACGCTCTGGCCCAGCGAGGTCTTGCCCACACCGGGCGGCCCGACCAGGCACAGGATCGGCGCCTTGACCTTGTCGACGCGCTGCTGCACCGCAAGGTACTCGAGAATGCGTTCCTTGACGCGATCGAGACCGTAGTGGTCCTCGTCGAGCACCTTCTCGGCGAACCCCAGGTCGTGCCTGACCTTGGACTTCTTCGCCCACGGCAGCCCGACCAGGGTGTCGAGATAGTTGCGCACCACGGTGGCCTCTGCCGACATCGGCGACATCAGCTTGAGCTTCTTCAGTTCGGCATCG
The DNA here is from genome assembly GCA_021805805.1 of Pseudomonadota bacterium. Classification (GTDB taxonomy): domain Bacteria; phylum Pseudomonadota; class Gammaproteobacteria; order Burkholderiales; family Burkholderiaceae_C; genus Thiomonas_A. Next base: position 5,106 of record JAJZEB010000014.1, read on the forward strand.
GCCTTCTTGCGCGCATCCTTGGGCATGTGCGCGGCCTTGATCTTCTTCTCCAGCTCCTCGATGTCGGCGCCTTCCTCGCCTTCGCCGAGCTCCTTCTGGATCGCCTTGACCTGCTCGTTCAGGTAGTACTCGCGCTGGCTCTTCTCCATCTGCCGCTTGACGCGGCCGCGAATGCGCTTCTCGACCTGCAGGATGTCGACTTCGCGCTCGAGCTGCTCGAGCAGGTTCTCCAGCCGCGCGTGCACGTCGGCCAGTTCGAGCACCATCTGCTTGTGCTCGAGCTTCAGCGGCAGGTGCGCGGCGATGGTGTCGGCCAGGCGGCCCGGATCGTCGATGCCGGAAATCGAGGTCAGGATTTCCGGCGGAATCTTCTTGTTCAGCTTGACGTACTGGTCGAACTGGGTGACGACGGCGCGCCGCAGCGCCTCGGATTCGGCAGAACCTTCGGCCTCGGCCTCGACCAACTCGACATCGCAGACGAAGAACTCGCCGTTGTCGACGACAGCGCGCGCCTTGGCCCGCTGCGCGCCCTCGACGAGCACCTTGACGGTGCCGTCGGGCAGCTTGAGCATCTGCAGGATGGTCGACATGCAACCCATCTCGAACAGATCCTCGGGCTTGGGTTCGTCTTTCGCGGCAGCTTTCTGCGCCACGAGCATGATCTGCTTGCCGGTCTCCATCGCGGATTCCAGCGCCTTGATCGACTTGGGGCGCCCGACGAACAGCGGGATCACCATGTGCGGGAACACGACGACGTCGCGCAGCGGCAGCAGCGCGACGGCACCGCTGCCCATCGGAATGAGTTCTGTGGATTCAGCCATGGGGAGCCCCCTGGAAAGTCATGGGCAGCAAATGGGGGGCTTTGCACCGATTGCAAGGCTCCCCGAATCTGCTGCCGTTGGTTCGTTCAGGCGCCGGCAGCCTTCGGCGATTCTTCGTAGGACAACAGCGGCTTGGCGCCGCCCGCGATCGTGTTCTCGTCGACCAGGACCCGCGTCACCCCCTTGAGCGTCGGGATCTCGAACATCGTCTCCAGAAGCGCCTGCTCGAGGATCGAGCGCAGACCGCGTGCACCGGTGCGCCGCTGCAACGCCTTGCGCGCGATCGCCGTCAGTGCCGCAGGCCTGAACTCGATCTCGACGCCGTCCATCTCGAACAGCTTCTGGTACTGCTTGACCAGCGCGTTGCGCGGTTCGGTCAGGATGCGCACCAGAGCATCCTCGTCGAGCTCGCCCAGCGTCGCGGCCACCGGCAGCCGGCCGACCAGCTCGGGGATCAGGCCGAACTTGATCAGATCCTCGGGCTCGACCTGACGGAAGGTCTCCGAAATGCTCTTCTCGGACTTGCCGCGCACCGTGGCGGAAAAGCCGATGCCCGACTTCTCGGAACGATTCTGGATGATTTTTTCCAGACCGTCGAACGCGCCACCGCAAATAAACAAGATATTGGTCGTGTCGACCTGGATGAAATCCTGGTTCGGATGCTTGCGCCCGCCTTGCGGCGGCACCGACGCCATCGTGCCTTCGATCAGCTTGAGCAGCGCCTGCTGCACGCCCTCGCCCGACACGTCACGGGTGATCGAAGGGTTCTCCGACTTGCGCGAGATCTTGTCGATCTCGTCGATGTAGACGATACCGCGCTGCGCCTTGTCGATTTCGTAGTTGCAGCTCTGCAGCAGCTTCTGGATGATGTTCTCGACGTCCTCGCCGACGTACCCGGCCTCGGTCAGCGTGGTCGCGTCGGCGATCACGAACGGCACGTTGAGCACCCGTGCCAGCGTCTGCGCCAGCAAGGTCTTGCCCGAACCGGTCGGGCCGATCAGCAGGATGTTGCTCTTGGCCAGTTCGACGTCGCCGGGCTTGCCTTGATGCTGCAGCCGCTTGTAGTGGTTGTACACCGCGACTGCCAGGATGCGCTTGGCCGCGTCCTGACCGATCACGTACTGATCCAGCGTGTCCTTGATTTCAGCCGGGATCGGCAGCTCGCCGCGCGACTGGCGATCGGTCTTGTCCGACGCGGCGGCCTCGTCGCGAATGATCTCGTTGCACAGGTCGATGCATTCATCGCAGATGAACACCGACGGGCCGGCGATCAGCTTCTTCACCTCGTGCTGGCTCTTGCCGCAGAACGAGCAATACAGGATCTTCTCGCCAGCGGGGGTCTTCTTCTCGCTCATGACCTCGTGTCTCGTGTTGCGGGTGCCTCAGGCGCGACGGGCGATGACTTCATCGATCAGCCCGTAATCCTTCGCCTGGTCGGCCGACATGAAAAAGTCGCGTTCGGTGTCGGCGGCGATCTTCTCCAGCTTCTGCCCGGTGCGCTCGGCAAGGATGGTGTTCAGCCGCTCGCGCAGGTACAGGATCTCGCGCGCCTGGATTTCGATGTCGGTGGCCTGGCCTTGTGCGCCGCCGAGCGGCTGGTGGATCATCACCCGCGAGTTGGGCAGCGAATAGCGCTTGCCCTTCGCACCGGCGGCGAGCAGGAACGCGCCCATGCTTGCCGCCAGCCCGGTGCACAGCGTCGACACGTCGGGCTTGATGAACTGCATGGTGTCGAAAATCGCCATGCCGGCCGACACCGAACCGCCCGGGGAATTGATGTACAGCGAAATGTCCTTGTCGGGGTTCTCCGACTCGAGGAACAGCATCTGCGCCACGACCAGGTTGGCGGTCTGGTCGTTGACCGGGCCGACCAGAAAAATGACCCGCTCACGCAGCAGTCGCGAGTAGATGTCGTACGCACGCTCGCCGCGACCGCTTTGTTCGATGACGATCGGGACCATGCCGAGATTCTGGGTGTCGATGGATCTCATGACTGGGACTCAATGGAATGAAGCAAGGTTAGCATGGCCCCGCCGCGTTGCACGGTGCGCGCATCAATTGAACCCGCATGCGCACGGACAACGCAATCGCGACAGGGGCCGCCAGACGATCTGACGGGCCCCTCCCACACCGCCCGCCGCAGGCGGCCAACGTAGCACGCCCACGACTCCAGCGCCTTGCGCACGAGGGGTTGGCGAGGGGTTGGCGAGGGGTTGCCCAGCGCAGCACGGCGCCGATGGGGTCGAGCGCGGCGGCCATGACACAGCAGCAGCAGCGTCTCGCATCGGTCGGCGCCCAGTTCAAATCGGACATCGAGCAGCTTCGCGCCAAGGGCCTCGCCCCGCAGGCGCGCGCATTGGTGGACCAGATCGAGCAGCTCGAAGCTGCGGGCACGCCTGCGATCAATCAAGCCATGCAATATGGTTTGAGCAACGATTCGGCGAATGCGGTCAAGACCATCATGACCGAGGTCAGACCGGCGCAGGCCCATGAAAGCGAGGTCGTGCAATCCTTTGTCGCGTATCAGCAGCAGCAAAACCAGCAAGCTGCCAGCACGGCGTCCACGGCGTATCAACGGGCCTGGAAGACGATGCTGGTGACGGGTTTGCTGGCGTTTGCGGCATCGATCGCGTTCGGGGCGTGGATCACGCGCTCGATCACGCACCCACTGCGCGATGCGGTGGCGGCGGCGGACCGGGTTGCTGCGGGCGACCTCACGGTGGAGATCAAGCGCCATGGACGCGATGAAACGGGGCAGCTGCTGGCGGCATTGCGCAATATGGTCGACAAGCTCACGACGACGCTGACGGCGATCCGCAGCGCCGCCGACAATATTGCGAGCGCCTCGGAAGAGGTATCGGCGACGTCGCAGACCTTGTCGCAAGGCGCCTCGGAGCAGGCGGCCTCGTGGCTGCGCCGCGCATGCCTGTGGCGCCGGCCCGGCGGCTGCGGCGCGCACCGATCAGCCGTGGCCCCAGCCCGGTCGTGATGCCCCGCTCGCGCTGCGCTGTGGCCAGCGGCGAGCGTGCGCGGCAGCCTCGCAGCCTCAGCTGTTGCGCATGACTTCGTCGAACGGCAGGTCCTTGTCGGTGGTCCTGGCCTGTCCGAAGACGAAATCGGCGACGTTGTTCTCGATCACCAGCGACTCGACCTCGGACAACCGCTCGGCATCGCCGTAGTACCAGCGCACCACGTCGGCCGGAGTTTCGTAGCTCGACGCCATGCTCTCGATGTACCCGCGCACCTGCTCGGGCTTGGCATGCAGCTCGTGCTCCTTGACCAGCTCGGCGACGATCAGGCCGAGCCGCACGCGGCGCTCGGCTTGCTCGCGGAACAGGTCGGGCGACAGCGGCAGCTTGTCGACGTCCTTCATGCCGCGCGCCGCCAGATCGCGCCGCGCGCCCTGCATCAACTGCTCGATCTCGGCCTGCACCACCCCACCCGGCAGATCCACGGCGTTGACCGCCAGCAGCGCGTCCATCGCGGTGGCCTTGTTGCGCGCATTGACGCGGGTCGCGACCTCGCGTTCGAGGTTGCTGCGCACGTCGTCGCGCAAGGTCTGCACGCTGCCGTCGGGAACGCCCAGCGCCTTGGCGAATTCGACGTCGACCTGCGGCAGTTGCGCGGCCTCGATGCGCTTGACCGTCAGCGTGAAGCGCGCGGTCTTGCCGGCGACTTCGCGGCCTTGATAGTCCTCGGGAAAGCTCAGGTCGAAGGCGACGCTGGCGCCTGCCTTCTGGCCACGCGCGGCGGCTTCGAACTCGGGCAGCATGCGGCCTTCGCCGAGGATGAACTGGAAGTCCTCGGCGCTGCCGCCGGCAAAGACCTCGTCGTCGATCGTGCCGGCGAAGTCGACCGTCAGTCGATCCCCGTCCTGTGCCGCCGAATCGTCGCCGACGCGTTCGACGAACGTACGGCGCTGCTTTTGCAGCACCTGCAGGGTCTGGTCGACCGCGGCGTCGTCGACCGCGCAGCGCACGCGCTCGAGCTCCTGCCCCGAAAGGTCGCCCAGCGCGATGTCCGGGTAGACCTCGAACACGGCGTCGAACGCGAACGCATCGGCGTCGGGCACCGCGTCGTGCGGCGTGAACGCGGGCATTCCGGCCACGCGCACCCGCGCCGCGGAAACGGCCTCGTAGAACACATGCCCGACCTTGTCCTGGAGCACTTCGGCCTCGACCGAAGCGCCATAGCGCTTTTGCATCACGGCCAGCGGGACCTTGCCGGGACGAAAACCGGCGACTCGCGCCGTGCGCGACAGATTTTTCAGCCTGGCATCGACTTCGCTGCGCAGTTCGGCCTTCGGCACCGACACGGTGATACGGCGCTGCAGTTTGTCCAGGGTTTCAACGGAAGTCATGGGCAGTTCCGGTCGTTTTATGAGCTAGAGGAGTCCTCGGCATCGATCACCCCGCGCGCATGCGAGAACAGGCGAGGAAAATCGGAACCGGACATTGTAGCCGCTGCGTTGGCCGATCCGGGCTCGGCGCGCGCAACGGCCCGTTGCGGGGATGCCGCCGTTCTGGTGCGAGGGGGGGGACTCGAACCCCCACGCCCGTGGGGGCGTCAGGACCTAAACCTGGTGCGTCTACCAATTTCGCCACCCTCGCGCGGTGTGCGGCAAACGTACTATCTTACGTTGGTCAGCCGTTGGCCAGCCCATTGGCCAGCCCGTTGGCCATTCGCTTCTCCCCCCGATGCCCGATCACCGCCCCTCCTCTGCCGTGCCCGGCCTCGCGCCGCGCGGCACCGCCTGGTACTACGCCACGCTGCCACTGCCCGCCACGCAACGCGACGCGTTGCTGGTGCTGCAGGCGTGGTGGCGCGCGGTGCGCGCGATCCCGTACACGGTTTCGGACCCGGGGGTGGCCGGCGCCAAGCTGGCATGGTGGCAGACGCAGCTCGCCGACATCGAGCATGCCGAGCATCCGTTGCTGCGCGCGCTGCGCCCGGCGCTGGACGCGGCCCCGCAAGCCGGCGCGCATCTGCGCCGCGCGCTGGGCATGGTCGATGCCGAGTTGCGCAGCAGCCGCTGGATCGATTGGGGCGCCGTGCACGCCCATCTGGACGCCGGCCCCGGAGAGATCGCGCGCGCCGCCGCGCGCATGACCGGCTGCGACGCACGGGACGTTCTCGATTACGCCGGGGCGCTCGGCGTGGCGTTGGCCCGCGTGGGCCAGCTGCGCGATCTCGGCCGCGACCTGCGCCATGGCGTGATCCGCCTTCCGGTGGACATGCTGGCAACGCACCGGGTCAGCGCCCGCGCGCTGCTCGCGCGCGAGGACAGCGCCGAACTGCGCGCGCTGCTCGACGCCGCTGTAGCTCAGGCCGGCACCGCGCTCGACGCCGCCGCGGCATTGCGTCCGCCGGGTCTGGGGCGCAGTGCGCGTCCCGCCGCGGCGATGACCCGAATCGGCCACGCGCTGCTGCGCGAGCTGCGCGCGCAGCCGCAAAGCCTGCTCGAGCAGCGCATCGCACTGCCTCCGCTTCGATTGCTGTGGCAGTCCTGGCGCGCGCGCTGATGCGCGCCAGGCAGCGCGTTCAGCGGATCGGCACCGCGCTGTTGGCCTGAACGTCCTCGCGCGTCACGCCCGGGGCCAGTTCGATCAGGCTCAGTCCGTGCGGAGTGACGTCGAGCACGCACAGATCGGTGATGATGCGGTCGACCACGCCGACCCCGGTCAGCGGCAGTGTGCAGCGCGGCAGCAGCTTCGGCTCGGTGCTTCCGTCCTTCTTCGTCGCCACGTGCTCCATCAGCACCACCACGTGCTTGACGCCGGCGACCAGATCCATCGCGCCGCCCATGCCCTTGACCATCTTGCCCGGGATCATCCAGTTCGCCAGGTCGCCCGTTTCGCTGACCTGCATCGCGCCGAGGATCGCCAGGTTGATCTTGCCTCCGCGAATCATGCCGAAACTGTCGGCGCTGCTGAAAATGCTCGAGCCGGGAAGCGTGGTGATGGTCTGCTTGCCGGCGTTGATCAGGTCCGGATCCACCTCGCCTTCACGCGGGAACGGGCCGATTCCGAGCAAGCCGTTCTCGCTTTGCAGCCAGACTTCGATTCCCGGCGGAACGTGGTTGGCCACCAGCGTCGGCAGCCCGATGCCCAGGTTGACGTAGTAGCCGTCGCGCAATTCCTGTGCGGCGCGCGCTGCCATTTGATCGCGATTCCATGCCATGTCGTGGACTCCTTGGGGCTTGTTCAGGCGTCGGCCTTGCGCACGGTGCGCATTTCGATGCGCTTCTCGGGGCTGGCATTGAGCACGATGCGATGAACGAATATTCCGGGCAGGTGCACTTGATCCGGGTCGAGTGCGCCGTTGTCGACGATTTCCTCGACCTCGACCACGGTGATGCGCCCGGCCGCGGCCACATTGGGATTGAAGTTGCGCGCCGTGCGGCGGAAGACCAGGTTGCCGCTGCGATCGGCCTTGTACGCCTTGACCAGCGAGACGTCGGGCAGCAACGCGCGCTCCATGACGTAGACATGGCCGTCGAATTCCCGCGTTTCCTTGCCTTCGGCGATCACCGTGCCGACTCCGGTGCGGGTGAAGAACGCCGGAATGCCTGCGGCCCCGGCGCGCAGCTTCTCGGCCAGCGTTCCCTGCGGAGTGAACTCGAGCTCCAGCTCGCCGCTGAGGTACTGCCGCTCGAACTCCTTGTTCTCACCGACGTAGCTCGACACCATCTTGCGCACCTGCCGCGTGGCGAGCAATTTGCCGAGGCCGAAGCCGTCGACCCCGGCGTTGTTCGAAATCACCGTCAGGTTGCGCTTGCCGCTGGCCTGCACCGCATCGATCAGGGCTTCCGGAATTCCGCACAGGCCGAAACCGCCGACCGCCAGGGTTTGTCCGTCCTCGATGATGCCGTCGAGCGCCGCCTCTGCACTGGGATAGATCTTGTTCATGAACGCGTCTCGAAGAAGATTTTCGGAAATGGATTGTGCACTGCAATGTAGTGCGCCGCGACGATCGCGGCAACCGCTGCTAGTCCGCTGCTTCGAGCAGGGCGCGCAATCCGGGCGGCAACGGCGCGCTGCGCCGCAGCGCCTGGTCGGTCCATACCGTCTTGGCGCCGCCGCTGGCGTACACCGTGTCCGGTTCGTCGCAGCGCGCGATTTCGTAATAGGTCTCGAAGCTGCTGCGCCCGGGATTGGCGACGAACATGCGCACCCGCAATTCGCCCGGATATTCGAGCTGCAGCAGGAAATTGCAGAACGCGTTGACCACCACCGGGCCCTGGCCCGGAACCCCGGCCTGCTGCGCGATGCTGTCGAGCCAGCCGATGCGCGCGATTTCCATGTAGCGGAAATACACCGTGTTGTTGACGTGGCCGAATGCGTCCATGTCGCCCCAGCGAATCGGCACGACGACTTCGTACACCAGTTTGCGTTGCTCGGGCAGTTCCAGCCGCATGCACGGGTCTCCTTGCTGCTTGCGTGCGGGTCAGAGCGCGAAACCGTCGTCGGCGGCGACGACCGCGCCGTTGACGAACTGACTCTGCCCTGCGGCGAGCATCAGCAGCACCAGATCGAGGTCCTCGGCGCGCCCGACCCGCTTGCGCGGCAGCGCCTCGAGCATGCGCCGCCCGCTGTCCGTGGACCAGAACTCGTGGTTGATCTCGGTGTCGATGTAGCCGGGGCAGATGACGTTGACGTTGATTCCGAAGCGCCCCCATTCGAGCGCCATGGCACGGGTCATGTGCACCACGGCGGCTTTGCTCATCGCGTACGCGCCGAGCTGCGGCACGGCGCGCAGACCGGCCACCGACGCGATGTTGACGATGCGCCCGCCGGCCCAGGTTCCCGGCGCCGCTCCCTGCGCACGCGCAATCATGCGCCTGGCCACTTCCTGGGCGACGAAGAACGCGCCGCGGGTGTTGGTGGCGAACACGCTGTCGAAATCGTCGGCACTGAGTTCGGTCAGGCGACCCGACACCGAAATTCCCGCGTTGTTGACCAGGATGTCGATATTGCCGACCTCGGTCTCGGTATGCGCCACGGCGGCTCCGATGCTGTCGGTGTCGGTCACGTCCAGCCGCACGACATGGGCATCGCCGCCGTCGGCCTCGATGGCCGCGCGCAACTCCTTGAGGCGCTCGAGCCGGCGCCCGCCCAGCGCGACCGCGGCTCCGGCGCGCGCCAGGACGCGCGCGAACTGCCAGCCCAGGCCGCTGGACGCGCCGGTGACCAGCGCGACGCGCCCGGAAAGATCGATCGTGTACGACATCGCTGTTCCCGCATTGCAATGGCCGCAGCGCCATGCCGCGTCCGGATGCATCGAATGCTAACCGTGCCGCTGCAACGATGCAGCCACGCCGGGCCCCTATTTGCGCGCGCACACGCGCGTGCGGCGAATTGCCGATAATGCGCGCATGTCCGAGCGTTCCATTCCGATCATCGACCATCGCTATGCATCGAGCGTTCCGGCCGTTCCGGAGCAGGTGCCCGTGGTGGGCAGCAGGCTCACTGACCGGTTCGGGCGCGCGTTGCACGACCTGCGGATCTCGATCACCGATCGCTGCAATTTCCGGTGTCGGTATTGCATGCCGCGAGAGATCTTCGACACCAACTACGAATTCCTGCGCCATGCCGAATTGCTGCGCTTCGAGGAGATCGATCGCCTGGCGCGTGTCTTCGTCGGCCTGGGCGTGCGCAAGCTGCGGCTGACCGGAGGCGAGCCGCTGCTGCGCCGCGGCGTCGAGGACCTGGTCGCGATGCTGGCGCGGATCCGCACCGAAGACGGCTCGGGAGTCGAGCTGACGATGACGACCAACGCGTCGCTGCTGGCGCGCAAGGCCGAGGCGCTGAAGAACTCCGGACTGCACCGGGTCACGGTCAGTCTGGATGCGCTGGACGACGCGCTGTTCCGGCGCATGAGCGACGCCGACTTCACGGTGGCCGACGTGCTCGATGGAATCCAGGCGGCTCAGGCGGCCGGGCTCACGCCGGTGAAGGTCAATATGGTCGTTCAGCGCGGAGTCAACGACGCGCAGATCGAACCGATGATCGAGCATTTCCGCGGCTCCGGCGTCGTGCTGCGCTTCATCGAGTTCATGGACGTGGGCAATACCAACGGTTGGCGCATGGATCAGGTTCTGCCATCGGCCGAAGTCATCGCGCGCATCGGCGCGCGCCACCGCCTGCGGCCGCTTCAGGCTGCGGCGCCGGGAGAAACCGCAGCGCGCTGGGTGCTGGACGATGGCAGCCTGGAAATCGGCGTCATTTCCAGCGTGACCGAGCCCTTCTGCGGCGACTGCAACCGGGCGCGGCTGTCGATGGAAGGCAAGCTGTACCTCTGCCTGTTCGCCAGCCACGGCCACGATTTGCGCGCGTTGCTGCGCGGCGACGCGGCCGGTGCAGTGGCCGCGGTCGACGACGCAGCGCTGCGCGCAGCGCTGGCACAGGTCTGGAGCGGGCGCGACGACCGCTATTCGGCGTTGCGTGGCAGCGCGCAGGCCGCGCGCGGCGAGCGCCGCGTCGAAATGTCGTATATCGGCGGCTGACGCGGCGGGCCGGAAATGCGCAGCCCCGACCCGTTCCGACCGGTGCAGCCGGGGCTCGAGGCCCGTTTGACCCCGTGGCTGATTCCGGCCTATCTGGCCGGTGTTCTGCTGCCCTGGGTCGGCCCGCTGTGGCTGGCGCTGACCAGCCCCCCCGGGCCGCCCGCGGTGCGCGTGCTGCAGACGCGGCAGGTGATCGACATGATGGCGGTCGGGCTGACGATGTTCGACGCGTCGGCAGTGTTCACCGTCGCGCTGGGCTGCATGATCGTCACGCTGATGAAGGCGCGGCCTCGCTACGCCGATTCGATGGAGCCGCCCGCCGAGTGAGCACGCAACCGACCGCCGCCTCGATCACCGGCCTGGTGCTGGCCGGAGGGCGCGCGCGCCGCATGGGCGGGCGCGACAAGGGACTGTTGCGCGTGGCCGGCGAGACCCTGGCGGCGCGCGCGCTGCGCCGTCTGCGCCCGCAGGTGCACGCGCTGCTGCTCAACGCCAACCGCAATCTCGAAGCCTACGCCGAACTCGGCGCCACGCTGTGTCCCGACGCGGACCCGCAGGCGTTCGGCGGGCCGCTGGCCGGAATCTCCTCCGGCCTCGATGCCTGCGCCACGCCATGGCTGCTGGTGGTGCCGTGCGATTGTCCGCGCTTGCCGGCCGACCTGGGCGCGCGGCTGGCCGCAGGACTCGGCGACGCGCCTGCGGCGATCGCACGCGCCGGCGGCAGACGCCAGCCGGTGTTCTGCCTGCTGCACGTTCGGCTGCGCGATGCGCTGCGCGCGTTCATTGCCGCCGGCGGGGCCAAGGTCGACGCGTTCACCGACTCGGTCGGCGCGGTCGAGATCGATTTCTCCGACGCCGACGCATTCGTCAACGTCAATACGCCGCACGAGCTGGAACGGCTCGCGCTGGAACTGGAGACTCCCTCGTGAGTGCAGCCTTTTGCGACGACCTGCAGGTGGGGCAAGCGCAGCAAGCCATTGCCGCCGCCGTGCGCCCGCTGGATCTGGCCGAGCGCGTCGACCTGCGCGCCGCGCTCGACCGGATCCTGGCGCAGGACGTCGTCGCGCCGCTGGACGTTCCGGCGCACGACAACGCCGGCATGGACGGCTACGCGCTCGACGGCGCCGGCCTCGACTGCGGCGAGACCGTGCTGCGCGTGGTCGGCCGCGGCCTGGCCGGCCATGCCTACGCCGGCGAAGTTCCGCGCGGAGCTGCGGTGCGCATCATGACCGGGGCCGTGTTGCCGCAGGGCTGCGACACGGTGGCGCCGCTGGAGCAGTGTCGGCTTGACGGCGCGCATGTGTGCATTGCGCCGGGCTTGCGGCGCGGCGACAACGCACGCGCGCGCGGCGAGGACCTGCGCGCCGGCAGCGTCGCGCTGGCCGCCGGCAAACGCCTGCGTCCGGCCGACATCGGATTGCTCGCCTCGCTGGGATGTGCCGAAGTGATGGTCGCGCGCCGTGTGCGCGTGGCGTTGTTGTCCAGCGGCGACGAATTGCGCGGCATCGGCCAGGCGCTCGACTCCGGAACGGTCTACGACAGCAACCGCTACACCTTGTGGGCGATGCTGCAGCGGCTCGGCTGCGACGTGCTCGACCTCGGCCTGGTCGCCGACGACGCGCACGCGCTGCAGCAGGCGCTGCGCCGCGGCTGCGCGCACGCCGACGTCGTCATCACCTCGGGCGGCGTGTCGGCCGGTGACGCCGATCACGTGCGGCGCGCGATGGCCGAGCTCGGCGACGTGGCATTCTGGCGCGTGGCCATGCGTCCGGGGCGGCCGCTTGCGTTCGGCCGCATCGCCGCAGGCGGGCACGACGCACTGCTGTTCGGCCTGCCGGGCAACCCGGTCGCCGTGATGGTCGCGTTCTACCAGTTCGTGCGCGGCGCCTTGCTGCAACTGATGGGCGCAACCGTCCCGGAACAGCCGCTGTGGCCGGTCGTCGCGCTCGACGCGCTGCGCAAGAAGCCCGGGCGCACCGAGTACCAGCGCGCGTGGTTGCAGCGGCTCGACGACGGCCGCTGGGGCGCACGCGTCACCGGCAGCCAGGGCTCGGCGATGCTGCACTCGATGAGCCAGGCCCACGGCCTGCTTGTGCTGGCACACGACCGAGGCCCCGTGCAGGCCGGCGACCTGGTTGATTTCCTGCCGTTCGAGGGGCTGGTCTGAGCCCCGCGCTGGGGACGGTCAGAAAATCTTGTTGATCAGGTCCTCGCCGATGCCGAAGCCTGCACCCATTTCGAGCGCGCGGCCGAAACCCGAGTTCAGCAGACCGCCCAGCGCGCCCATCACGCCGCCTCCCGACTGCTGCGGATAGCCTTGCTGCGGGTAGCCCTGCTGCGGATAGCCTTGCTGCGGATAGCCCTGCTGCTGCGGGTAAACGGCCGCGGCTGGAGCCGCCTGCAGTTGGCTGTGCTCGTTTTGCAGCATGGCGTGGATCGCCTGCAGCAGCAGCGTGGCCTGCTGTTGCTGGCCCTGGAAGCTCAGCGCGATCTCGCGCAGGTCGAGCAGCCATTCGCGGGCATCGGCGTTGCCCGACCCGGCCGCGGCCTGCAACTTCGCGGCCAGCGCCTGCAGCGCCTGGTTGACGGCCTGATCCTGCGCCTGCACCTGTTGCCAACATTGATCGACGGTCTGGATGTCCATGATTTTTCCGTTCCTCCCTCGATCATCGATTGTGCCAGCGACCGCATCGCAGCGCAGCAAGCGGCGCCCGCGTTTCAGCGTGGCTTCAGTTTCCCGCCGCGCGTTTCAGCCTTCCTTGGCGTGGTTGATCGAATACTTGGGGATTTCGATCGTCACGTCGGCGTCGCTGACGATGGCCTGGCACGACAGCCTCGATGTCGGCTCCAGTCCCCAGGCGCGGTCGAGCAGGTCCTCTTCGCTTTCGTCGGGCTCGCCCAGCGAATCGAAGCCGGATCGAACGACGACATGGCAGGTCGTGCAGGCACAAGACATTTCGCAGGCATGCTCGATCGCCACGCCGTGCTCGAGCAAAGCCTCGCACAGCGAAGTGCCTCGCGACGCCTCGAACGTCGCGCCCTGCGGGCAGTATTCCTCGTGCGGAAGCACGGTGATGGTCGGCATCGGGTCAGTTCCTCGGTTCGCGTGCGTCGGGGCCGACTTGAGCGGCGATGCTGTCGACGCTGCGCCCGGCCAGCGCTTGCCGGATGCTCCGATTCATGCGCTGCGCAGCGAACCCCTCGGTCGCTTTCGCCAGAGCAGCCGACGCGTCGCGGATCAGCAGGTGGTCGTCACCGCGCATCGCCGCGGCCAGCGCGGCCATCGCGGCGTGGATGCGGTCGCGCTCGGCGGAATCGAGCAGGTCGGCATCGGCGTGCATCGCGCCACGCGTGGCCTCGAGCAGGCGCTCGCCCTCGACCTGCTCCTCGCGCAAAGCGCGCTGGCGCGCGTCGGCGTCGGCCGCGGTCTGGCCCGCGCGCAACATGTCGGCGATGGCGTCGTCGCTCAACCCGTAACTGGGCTTGACCGCGACCTGCGCCTGCACGCCGCTGCCGAGTTCGCGCGCGCTGACTTCGAGCAGCCCGTCGGCGTCGACCTGGAACGTGACCCGCACCCGTGCCGCGCCCGCCGGCATCGGCGGAATGCCGCGCAATTCGAACCGCGCCAGCGAACGGCACGCCGACACCAGCTCGCGTTCGCCCTGCACGACGTGGATCGCGATCGCGGTCTGCCCGTCCTTGAAGGTCGTGAAGTCCTGCGCGCGCGCGGTCGGAATCGTCGTATTGCGTTCGATCACCCGCTCGACCAATCCGCCCATCGTCTCGAGCCCGAGCGAAAGCGGAATGACATCGAGCAGCAGAGGATCGTCTCCGGCGTTTCCAGCCAGAGCGTGTGCCTGGCGCGCCGCGCCGATGGCCACGACCTGGTCCGGGTCGAGGTCGGTCAGCGGCGCACGGCCGAAGAACGCGCGCACAGCGTCGCGCACCACCGGCATGCGCGTGGAGCCGCCCACCAGCACGATGCCTGCGAGGGAGTCGGCCGGCAGCGAAGCGTCGCGAAGCACCGATTCGAGCAGTGCGATGGTGCGCTCGGTCAAGGCCCGGGTGCAATACGCGAAGGCATCGCGGTCGACGCGCGTGTCGACACGCCGGCCGTCGCCCAGATCGAGCACGACGTCGGCGTATGGCGCGTCGCTCAACGCTTCCTTGGCGCTGCGCGCCGCGCCGAGCAGCGCGGCACGCGCACGCGCGTCGAGGCCGACGAGTCCGGCGCGACGCGCCAGCAGCTCGGCCAGACGCGCATCGAAATCGTCGCCGCCCAGCGCCGTATCGCCGCCGGTGGCAATGACTTCGAACACGCCACGGCTCAGGCGAAGCACCGACACGTCGAACGTGCCGCCACCCAGGTCGAACACGGCGTAGACGCCCTCGGCGCCCTGATCCAGGCCGTACGCGACGGCGGCTGCGGTCGGCTCGTTGATCAGGCGCAGCACATTGAGCCCGGCCAGGCGCGCCGCGTCCTTGGTCGCCTGACGCTGGGCATCGTCGAAATACGCCGGCACCGTGATCACTGCGCCGACGATATCGTCGCCCAGCGCAGCTTCGGCGCGCTCGCGAAGAGCACGCAGAATGTCCGCCGCGACGTCGATCGGAGTCTTCACGCCGTGCGCGGTGCGCATCGCGACGATGCCCTGCCTGGCCTCGAGCCGGTAGGACAGCGTCGCCGGGTCGACATCGGCCACCGCTCGGCCCATCAGGCGCTTGGCCGAAACCACGGTGTTGATCGGATCGTCGATGCGCGCTGCCATCGCGTCCCAGCCGACGCGGATCGCATCGCCATCGGGATAGCGCACGGCCGAAGGCAACAGCACCCTGCCCTGTGCATCGGGCAGGCACTCGGCCACGCCGCTGCGCACCACCGCGACCAGCGAATGGGTGGTGCCGAGGTCGATTCCCAGCGCGACGCGATGCCGGTGCGGATCGGGTGACTGCCCGGGTTCGGAAATCTGGAGCAAAGCCATGCGGCAAGCGCGCTTCAGGCGCGTCGAAGGGGTTGGGGGCGAACGACGGTTCGGGCGCTCAAGCAGCCGACTGGAAGGATCGCGGCGGCGCGAGCAGCGGCGCCAGATCCTGATGAAACCGTTCGATGAACATCAGCACCCGGACCTGCGCAGCCGCGGCATGCGCATCGGGAGCGGGGCCGTCGAGTTGCTCGGCCAGCAGTGCGAACACCGCATCGCGCGCCTGGCGCACCGCACGGGCCAGCGCATCGACCGCCGCCGCGTCGCCGCGCGCATCGTCGAGGCGCTCGCGCCATTCCATCTGCTGGGCGAGGAACTCGGCCGGCATCGCGGTGTTGCGTTCGGCGTCGATCGGCGCGCCGCGCAGCTCGCACAGGTAGGCAGCACGCTGCAGTGGGTCGCGCAACGTGCGGTACGCGCCGTTGATGCGGCTCGACCACTGCATCGCGATGCGTTGCTGCGCGGCACCGGCTGCGGCGAAACGGTCCGGATGGACCGCCGCCTGCACCCGGCGCCAGGCCTCGGTCAGCGCGTCGACGTCGAGCGCGAAGCGCCGCGGCAGGCCGAACAGCGCGAAATGATCCTGCGCGAAGGCCTCGTGCGTCTGGTTCGCTGCGCTCATCGTCGATCGCCGGCCATCAAACGCGGAACGATTCCCCGCAGCCACAGCGGTCGCGTTCGTTCGGGTTGTTGAACTTGAAACCCTGCTGCAGCCCTTCGCGGACGAAGTCGAGCTCGGTGCCGTCGAGATAGCTCAGGCTCTTGGCGTCGACCAGGACCTTGACGCCGTGACTCTCGAACACATGGTCGTCGCTGTCGGCCTCGTCGGCGTATTCGAGCTTGTAGGCCAGCCCGGAACAACCGCTGGTCTTCACGCCCAGGCGCACGCCGATGCCGCGCCCGCGCTGCTCGAGATACTTGCCGACGTGGCGAGCCGCGCTTTCAGTCAGGGTCACGCCCATTGCCGTGTCCTCCTCGGGTCAACCCGCAACCGACGCGGCAGCGGCCGTCGCGGCAGCGGCGGAATCGACACCGTCGGCACCGTCGGCACCGCCGGCACCGCCGGCACCATTGCGCGCACGATAGTCGCGCACCGCCGCCTTGATCGCGTCCTCGGCCAGGATCGAACAGTGGATCTTGACCGGAGGCAATGCCAGTTCCTCGGCGATTTCGGTGTTGCGGATACGCATCGCGTCGTCGAGCGTCTTGCCCTTGACCCACTCGGTGACCAGCGACGACGACGCGATCGCCGAGCCGCAGCCGTAGGTCTTGAAGCGCGCATCCTCGATCACGCCGTCGGCGCCGACCTTGATCTGCAGCTTCATCACGTCGCCGCACGCCGGTGCGCCGACCATGCCGGTTCCGACGCTGGGATCGTCCTTGGCGAACGACCCGACATTGCGCGGATTCTCGTAATGATCGATCACTTTGTCACTGTAGGCCATTTTGCCCTCCTGTTTGCGCTCGGCCGCGCAACACACCGCCGCGGCCCACGGGGCGCATGGTCAATGCGCCGCCCATTCGATCGTATTGATGTCGATCCCGTCCTGATGCATTTCCCACAATGGAGACAACTCGCGCAATTTGGCGACCTTTTCCTTCAACAGGCTGACGGCGTCGTCGATGTCCTTCTCGGTCGTGAAGCGACCGATCGTGATGCGCAGCGACGAATGCGCCAGTTCGTCGCTGCGACCCAGGGCGCGCAGGACATAGGATGGCTCCAGGCTGGCCGACGTGCAAGCCGAGCCGCTCGATACCGCGATGCCCTTGATCGCCATGATCAACGACTCGCCTTCGACGAAATTGAAGCTGGCGTTGACATTGTGCGGAACCCGATTGTCCAGATTGCCGTTGATGTAGACCTCGTCGATCGCTTTCAACCCTTGCAGCAACCGGGTCTGCAACATGCGCACACGCTCGATCTCGGTGCCCATTTCGGCGCGCGCGATTCGGTACGCTTCGCCCATGCCGACGATCTGGTGCGTCGGCAGCGTGCCCGAGCGCATGCCGCGTTCGTGGCCTCCGCCGTGCATCTGCGCTTCGATGCGCACGCGCGGCTTGCGACGCACGAACAGCGCGCCGATGCCCTTCGGGCCGTAGGTCTTGTGCGACGCCAGGCTCATCAGATCGATCGGGCTGTTCTTCAGGTCGATCACGACCTTGCCGGTGGCCTGCGCGGCGTCGACGTGGAAGATCGCGCCGCGCTCGCGGCAGATCGCTCCGATCGCATGCACGTCCTGGATCACGCCGATCTCGTTGTTGACCAGCAGGACCGAGACCAGGATCGTGTCCGGGCGCAGCGCGGCCTTGAAGCGGTCGAGATCGAGCAGACCATCGGGCTGCACGTCGAGGTAGGTGACGTCGAATCCCTGGCGCTCGAGCTCGCGACAGCTGTCGAGCACCGCCTTGTGCTCGGTCTTCAACGTGATGATGTGCTTTCCGCGGCCCTTGTAGAAATGCGCGGCACCTTTCAGCGCCAGGTTGATCGACTCGGTTGCGCCCGAAGTCCAGACCAGTTCCTTCGGGTCGCAGTTGACCAGCGCGGCGACCTGCGCGCGCGCGCGCTCGATCGCCTCTTCGGCCTCCCAACCCCAGGCATGGCTACGCGACGCCGGATTGCCGAAATGATCGTGCAACCATGGAATCATCGCCTGCACGACACGCGGATCGACCGGTGTCGTTGCGCCGTAGTCCATGTAGATCGGGAAATGTGGAGTTTCAGGCATGATCGCTTCTCGGCTGTTGCAGGCGCGGGCCTGGTTGCGGCCCGCGCCCTCGCAGGTTCAATTCAATACCGTTCAGTTCAGATTCTGCGCCAGGTTGAACACCGAATTCGGCGCCCGCACTTTCGGCGGCTTGGCCGCCGGCAGCGGTGCGACAGGCTTGCGCACCACGGCGACCTCCTCGACCGCGACGCCTTGCGCCAGGTTCTGGTCGACCATGTGCCTGAGCGTCACCGAGTCGAGGAACTCGACCATCCTGGTGTTCAGCGCGGCCCACAGGTCGTGGGTCATGCATCGGCCGTCGCCTTCGTCACCCTGGCAATTGCCCTTGCCGCCGCACTGGGTCGCGTCGAGCGGCTCGTCGACCGCGATGATCACGTCGGCGATGCTGATCTCCTCGGGCCTGCGCGCCAGGCTGTAGCCGCCGCCGGGGCCGCGCACCGATTCGACCAGTTCGTGACGGCGCAGCTTGCCGAACAACTGCTCCAGATACGACAGCGAGATGTGTTGCCGCTGGCTGATGCTGGCCAGGGTCACGGGACCCAGGTGCTGGCGCATCGCAACGTCGATCATCGCCGTCACCGCAAATCGTCCCTTGGTCGTCAGTCGCATGATGGTCTCCAAAAAGGATGGCGAGCGCAGCACCCGTTTCGTCGGAGAGGCGCATGCGCTCAATACCTGACGAATTCAGTTGGACTTTAGCTGAAACCCACTGAATTTGTCAACTAATAGGGACATTCCGCGAGGCGCGTCTGCACGCCCCGCGGAAGGTCTCCTGAAAGAGTCCGATTCAGCCCAAGACCCCAAGTTCCACCGAGCTTGCGCCGATGCCCGGCGTCGTGCGAGCCGGAGCCTGCCAATGTCCGCCGCCAGCGCGGCATTTGCCCGTCGATGGTTATGGAAAGCCCCATACCCCTACCAAGATCCAGCTGTTTCACTGCAACCATGAATGCGATCTATTTGAGTTTTCCATGCGACTGACCTTGCGCCAGCTCGACGTGATGGCCGCGATCGCGCGCGCCGGAAGCACCATCGAGGCCGGGCGCCAGCTCGCGCTGTCGCAATCGGCGGTCAGCGCGGCGCTGGCCGAGCTCGAGTCGCAGCTCGGCAGCAGGCTGTTCGACCGCGTCGGCAAGCGCGTCGTGCTGAACGACAGCGGCAGGCTGCTGCTTCCGCGCGCGCTGGCGCTGCTCGACCAGGTGCGCGACATCGAGCAGCTGTTCACCGAAGGCGCGGCGTCGCTGCGCGTGGCCGCCAGCACCACCGTGGGCAACTATCTGATGCCCGCGGTGCTGGCCGCCTTCGAGCGCGACTGGCCCCGGGCGCAGGTGCAGCTCGAGGTCGGCAACACGCAGGACGTGGTCGACGCGGTGGCGCAATACCGTGCCGACATCGGCTTCATCGAAGGCGGCTGCCACGACGAGGGACTGGAAGTGCACCCGTGGCTCGACGACCGGCTCGCGGTCGTGGCCTCGCCGCAGCACCCGCTGGCGCAGCACGTCGCGGGAATCGACGAACTGGCCGCGGCGCGCTGGATCCTGCGCGAGCCCGGATCGGGAACCCGCGAGACGGTCGAAGCTCTGCTGCTGCCGCACCTGCGTCGGTTCGGCGCGACGATGCACCTGGGCAACTCGGAGGCCATCAAGCACGCGGTGGCCGAACGCCTGGGCGTGAGCTGCCTGCCGCTGCGCGTGGTGCGCGACATGCTCGACAGCGGCCGGCTGGTGCGCATCGATGCCGCGTTGCCGCACCTCGAGCGCAGGCTGTACCGGGTACACGCGCACGGCAAGGTGTTCTCGAGCGCGCTGCAGCGCTTCGCCGACCACTGCAACGCGTGGCAGGACGGCGCGGGCAGCTGAACCGGCGGCCGCGCCGCGCACAGCACTCCTATCATGTCGGCATGGACACCCGAACCCCCGCCGCGCCGCGGCTGACCTCGCTGTCGCACGGCGGCGGCTGCGGCTGCAAGATCGCCCCCGGCGTGCTCGACGCCATCTTGCGCAGCCAGCCGCTGTTCACGCCGCCTGCCGAACTGCTGGTCGGCACCGAGACCGCCGACGACGCCGCGGTCTACCGCCTCAACGATGCGCAGGCGCTGATCGCGACCACCGATTTCTTCATGCCCATCGTCGACGACCCGGAGCACTTCGGAGCGATCGCTGCGACGAACGCGATCTCCGACGTCTACGCCATGGGCGGGCGCCCGATCATGGCACTGGCCATCGTCGGCATGCCGCTGGCCAAGCTGCCGCTGGAGACGATCGGCGCCGTCCTGCGCGGCGGCCAGCAGGCCTGCGCGCGTGCAGGAATTCCGGTGGCCGGCGGCCATTCGATCGACTCGGTCGAACCGATCTACGGCCTTGCCGTGCTCGGCCTGGCGCACCCGGCGCGCATCCGGCGCAACCGCGATGCGCGCGCCGGCGACGTGCTGATCCTGGGCAAACCGCTGGGTGTGGGCGTGCTGTCGGCGGCGCTGAAGAAGGACGCGCTGGACGCCGACGGCTACCTGCGGATGGTCGCCACGACGACGCAGCTGAACACGCCGGGGCCGCTGCTGGCGGAGCTCGACGGCGTGCACGCGATGACCGATGTCACCGGTTTCGGATTGCTCGGCCACGCGTTGGAGATGTGCCGCGGAGCCGGACTCGGCGCGCGCATCGACGTGGCGGCGGTGCCGCTGCTGCCCGGGGTGCGCGAGCTGGCCGCCGGCGGCATGGTGACCGGCGCCTCGGGACGCAACTGGGCCAGCTACGGCGACCAGGTCGACGCCGACGGCATCGACGCCTTGACGCGCACGCTGCTGACCGACCCGCAGACCTCGGGCGGTCTGCTGGTGAGCTGTGCGCCGCAGGTCTGCGGGGCCGTGCTCGACATCCTGCGCGCCGAGGGTTTCGCGCAAGCTGCGGTGATCGGCGCGTTCGCCGACGGGTCGCCGCGCGTGCAGCTGCGCTGACGCGCCTCAGGCCGGATCGGCTTGCGTCGCACGTTCGGCGGCGATCAGCATCGCCTTGCGCGCCAGTCCCCAGCGATAGCCGGCCAGCTCGGCGCGCTCGCGGATCACGCGGTGGCACGGAATCAGCATGGCCAGCGGGTTGGCGGCCACCGCTCCGGCCACCGCGCGCGTCGCCTCGGGGCGGCCGAGCGCGCGCGCCAGCGCGGCGTAGCTGACCACGGTGCCGCTGGGCAATTGCAGCAGCGCCTGCCAGACGCGCAGCCGGAAATGGCCTGCCGCCACGTGCAAGGTGCCGCGGCCGTGCAGCGCGGCGTCGACCAGCGGCGCCAGCAGCGCGTCGTCGCGCCGCCAGTCGGCCTGCGGCCACTGTGCGCGCAGCGCGCGCAAGCGTGCGTCGAACGCTGCCGCGTCGCCGTCGGGCATGCATTCGGGCATGAATTCCAGTGCGCACAACCCGTGCCCGGTCCAGGCCGCGAACAGCGCGCCCAGCGCCGACGGCACCACGCCGCAGACGAGGCACAGCCCTGCCCCGCGCCGACGCGCCTGCGCCGGAGTCATGCCTTCGGCCAGCAGCAGCAGCTCGTGCGCGCGCCCCGGACCCGACAACCCGGCGCTGAACGCCGCGTGCAGCACCGCCTCGCCGTCGCGCAGCGCAGCGAGCAGCCGCTCCTTGGCCAGCACCTGGGCGAACCGCTTGGGGCTCAGCCCGGTGCAGGCGACGAACTCGCGCTGGAAATGGCCAGCGCTCAGCCCGGCGGCGGCGGCCAGCGCGTCGAGCGACGGCGGCGGCGCGTCCTGCAGCAGCCGTTCGATGGCAAGGGCGCTGCGCCGCAGCGCAGCGGAAGTCGGGGTATGCATGCCGGCAATGTAGTCCGCCGGCGCACGGTGCGCATTCCGATTCCTGCGCCGCGGCGGCGGCGCCGCGGCGGCCTCGGTCAGGCGACCGCGTCGTGCACGTAATCGGCCAGCGGAGGGCACGCGCACTGCAGATTGCGGTCTCCCCACACGTTGTCGATGCGGCCGACCGGAACCCAGTACTTGTGCGCACGCTGCGCCGGCAGCGGGAACGCGGCCTGCTCGCGGCTGTACGCATGCGTCCACGCGCTGCCCAGCAGTGCGGCGGCGGTGAACGGCGCCGCCTTCAGCGGGTTGTCGTCGCGCGGCCAGGCGCCTTGCTCGATGCGCGCGATTTCGCCGCGGATCGCAACCATGGCGTCGACGAAGCGGTCGAGCTCGACCAGCGGTTCGCTCTCCGTGGGCTCGACCATCAGCGTGCCGGGAACCGGGAAGCTCATCGTCGGCGCGTGGAAGCCGTAGTCCATCAGCCGCTTGGCGACGTCCTCGTTGCTGACTCCGCTGCCGTCCTTGAAACCGCGCAGGTCGAGGATGCACTCGTGCGCGACGTGGCCTCCGGGGCCGCTGTACAGCACCGGGAAGTGCGCGTCGAGGCGCCTGGCCAGGTAATTGGCGCTGAGGATCGCCACCGCGCTGGCCTCGGTCAGGCCCTCGGCGCCCATCATGCGGATGTACATCCAGGTGATCGGCAGCACCGAGGCATTGCCCAGCGGCGTCGCGCTGACCGCGCCGACCGCACGCGACGCGTCGCCCCAGCCGGGCAGGAACGGCGCCAGGTGCGCGCGCACCGCCACCGGGCCGACGCCGGGGCCGCCGCCGCCGTGCGGGATGCAGAAGGTCTTGTGCAGGTTCAGGTGCGAGACGTCGGCGCCGAACTCCGGCGGGCTGGCCAGCCCGACCATCGCGTTCATGTTCGCGCCGTCGACGTAGACCTGGCCGCCGTGCGCGTGCACGATGTCGCAGATCGCGCGCACGCCGGGCTCGAACACGCCGTGGGTCGACGGGTAGGTGATCATGCACGCGGCCAGCCGCGCGGCATGCGTCGCGGCCTTGGCCCGCAGGTCGTCGAGGTCGACGCTGCCGTGCGCGTCGCAGGCCACGACGACCACCTGCATGCCGGCCATCTGCGCCGACGCCGGATTGGTGCCGTGCGCCGACGACGGGATCAGGCACACGTCGCGCGCGGCATCGCCGCGGCTGACGTGCCAGGCGCGGATCGCCAGCAGCCCGGCGTACTCGCCCTGCGAGCCGGCGTTGGGCTGCAGGCTGACCGCGTCGTAGCCGGTGGCCTGCGCCAGCCATTGCTCGAGATCCGCGGCCAGGCGCGCGTAGCCGCGCGTCTGCTCGGCCGGAGCGAACGGATGGATGGCGGCGAACTCGGGCCAGGTGATCGGCAGCATCTCGGCCGTGGCGTTGAGCTTCATGGTGCACGAACCCAGCGGGATCATGGCGCGGTCGAGCGCGATGTCCTTGTCGGCCAGCCGGCGCAAGTAGCGCAGCATCTCGGTTTCGCTGTGGTGGCTGTTGAACACCGGATGCGTCAGGTAGGCGCTGCGCCGCGCCAGCTGCTGCGGGTAGCGCGGCGCCGGCACGCGGTCGAAATCGACCGCGGCGGCAGCCACGCCGCGCGCCGCGGCGAAGGCGCCGAGCAGCGCGACGAGGTCGTCGCGGGTCACGGTCTCGTCGAGGGTGACGCCGACCACGCCGTCTCCGGCGTCGCGCAGGTTGATTCCGGCAGCGTGCGCCGCGGCGTGCACCGCGGTCGCGTGCGCACCGGCCTCCACCGCCACGGTATCGAAGAATGCCGCATGGCGCAGCGTCCAGCCCTGCGCGCGCAGCGCGTCGGCCAGCACCGCGGTGTACGCATGCACGCGGCGGGCGATGCGCACCAGCCCTTCGGGGCCGTGGTAGACCGCATACATGCTGGCGATGACCGCCGGCAGCACCTGCGCGGTGCAGATGTTGCTGGTCGCCTTCTCGCGCCGGATGTGCTGCTCGCGGGTCTGCAGCGCCAGGCGCAAGGCCGGATCGCCGTGGGCGTCGACGCTGACGCCGACCAGGCGCCCGGGCATCTGCCGCTTCAGCGCATCGCGCACCGCCATGTACGCGGCGTGCGGACCGCCGAATCCCAGCGGCAGGCCGAAGCGCTGGGTGCTGCCCACCGCGATGTCGGCGCCGAGCTCGCCCGGCGGCGTCAGCACGGTCAGCGCCAGGATGTCGGCGGCGACGATGACCAGCGCGCCGCGCGCCCGTGCTGCGGCGATCAGTTCGCGCCAGTCGTGCACCCCGCCGTCCACCCCGGGGTACTGCAGCAGCACCGCGGCGTGGTCGGCCTGCGCGGCCTGCGCGGGCGCGCCGACGACGACCTCGATTCCCAGCGCCGCGGCACGCGTGTGCAACACCTCGAGCGTCTGCGGCAGCACGTCGGCGGCGGCGAACACGCTGCGCGCCGCACCCTTGCCGGCGCGCAGCGCCAGCATCACGGCCTCGGCCGCCGCCGTGGCCTCGTCGAGCATCGACGCGTTGGCCACGTCCAGCGCGGTCAGCTCGGCGACCATGGTCTGGAAGTTGATCAGCGCCTCCAGCCGTCCCTGGCTGATCTCGGGCTGGTACGGGGTGTAGGCGGTGTACCAGGCCGGGTTCTCGAGCACGTTGCGCTGGATGACCCCGGGCAGCAGCGCGCCGCAATAGCCCTGGCCGATGAAATTGCGCATCACCCGGTTGCCGGCGGCGATGGCGCGCAACTCGGCCAGCGCGGCTTCCTCGCCGACGGCCGGCGGCAGCGTGAACGCACGCTGGCGGCGCAGGGCGTCGGGAATCACGGCGCGCAGCAGCGCGTCGAGGTCGGCATGGCCGAGCAGTTGCAGCATCGCGCGCTGCTCGTCGGCACTGGGGCCGATGTGGCGGCGGCGAAACGCCGTGGCGTCTTCGAGATCGGCGAAGGAATGGGTCTGGGACATGGCGGGGCGCGGCAAAAACGCTGGATCGGGACGGAAGCTGTCAGGCGCCTTGCAGCAGCTGGGCGTAGCCGGCCTCGTCGAGCAGGGCGTCGAGTTGCGCCGGATCGCTCGGGCGCATGCGGAAGAACCAGCCGGCGCCCTGCGGATCGCTGTTGGCCAGCGACGGGTCGGCGACCAGCGCGTCGTTGCCGGCGACGATCTCGCCGCTCAGCGGCATGTAGACGTCGGCTGCGGCCTTGACCGACTCGACCACGCCGGCCGCGTCCTTTTGCGCAAGGCTGCGCCCGACCTCGGGCAGCTCGACGAACACGACGTCGCCCAGCGCGTCCTGTGCGTGCTTGGTGATGCCGACGGTGGCGGTGCCGTCGGCTTCGAGACGAACCCATTCGTGGTCAGCGGTGTACTTGACGCTCATGATGAACTCCGGTTGGTCCTGCAAAAAGGGGGCGCGGGGCGCGAATCGCGCATCAGCCGCGCTTGTAGCGGTGGGCGACGAACGGCATGTCGACGACCTCGATCGCCACCCGGCGTCCGCGCACCAGCGCCCACAGCCGGCTGCCGCTCGCGGCCAGCGCGGCACTGACGTAGCCCATCGCGACCGGGGCGTCGGCGGTGGGCGTGAGGCTGCCGCTGGTCACGCGACCGAGCACGGTGCCGTCGTCGCCGACCAGCTCGGCGCCTTCACGCACCGGAACGCGTTCGAGCGCGCGCAGCCCGACGCGTCGACGCGTCACGCTTTCGGGCGCGTCGAGTTGCGCCAGCACGCGTGCGGCGCCGGGAAAACCACCGGCGCGGGCGCCACCGCTGCGGCGCACCTTCTGCATCGCCCACTGCAGGGCGGCCTCGACAGGGGTGGTGTCGCGATCCATGTCGTGGCCGTACAGACACAGCCCTGCTTCGAGCCGCAGGCTGTCGCGCGCGCCCAGACCGACCGGCACCACGCCGTCGCACGCCAGCAGCGCGCGCGCCAGCGCCGGCGCAGCGTCGCCGTCGACTGAAATCTCGAATCCGTCCTCGCCGGTGTAGCCACTGCGGCTGACGAACACGCGGCCGCCGCCGAGCGCGTCGGGCAAACGGTGCCAGGCCACGTCCATGAAGCGCATCGCGCGCACCTCGGGCAGCAGCGACGCCAGCGCATCCTCGGCCTGCGGCCCCTGCAGCGCCAGCAAGGCCTGCGCCGGCAGTTCGACCAGCGTGCAGCGCGCGCCGATGCGCTCGCGCATCCAGGCCAGGTCCTGCACCTTGCACGCGGAGTTGACGACCATGAAATACTCGGCGCCATCGTCGCCCGGGCGTGCACGATGCGCCAGCATCAGATCGTCGAGCAGGCCGCCTGCCTCGTCGGTGAAATAGCCGTAGCGCTGGCGGCCCGGCGGCAAGCCGGCGACGTCGATCGGGATCAGGCTTTCCAGTGCCGCGGCCGCGTCGGCACCGCCGATGCGCACCTGGCCCATGTGCGAGACGTCGAACAGCCCCGCCGTCGCGCGCGTCGCGCGATGCTCGGCCATCACGCCGCTGGGGTACTGGACCGGCATCGAATACCCGGCGAAGGCGACCATCTTGGCGCCGAGTTCCAGGTGCAATTCGTACAGCGGCGTGCGCAGCAACGCGTCGGACATGCGAGTCTCCTCAAAAGGCGAAACACCGCCGCGGCTGCGGCCGCGGCGACCACGCCTCGCTGTCCTTGGTACCTGAGAGATTGACCGGTTGTTGCTCCGGCTTGCCCCTTCGGTGGGCGCATCGCGCGCCACTCTCCAGTGAGGTTGACCCTCGCGGGTCGACTCAGTCCTTTTGCCTGAGCGGTACGTCGCGTTGCGACTTACGCCTTCGGCGGCCGCCGCGATGCGGCGACGCTCTCCTGATTGCAGCGCAGTGTATCCGAATCTCGCGCCGGATTAACCGCGGCGTCAGCGACGGTTGCGGCGGCGCAAGCCGAGCTTGGTGCGCTGACGCTCGACACGCGCGTCGCGCCGCTCGCCCATCTGCCGCATCGCGCGCCGCTGCGAGATCGCGAACATCGGATCGACGATCTCCCACCAGACGAACGCGCCCCCCAGCAGCGATCCGATCCACCACCACGACAGCGTCGCGAACGGCCCGACGCCGCCGAGCTTGAGCCCGAGTAGTACGACCGCAACAATCATCAGCCACATCGTCGTGCCCCATCGATTGGTATCAATATTTACCACTTCGGCCGAACGCCCGACAATGAAGCGTCGGGCGCTCGGGTTAGCATATAGGACGCTGGCTGCTGGCGTCACCGGTGCGTCAACCGCTCGCACCTTGACGCGTTAGAACGCTCAGCATCGCTCAACCTTGGAGAACCGCCGAATGAAAAAGATCGTGATCGCCGCCGGCCTGGCCGTCGCCGCCGCAGCGCTGTCGCAAGCCAGCGCCGCCGACATGATGGCCCTGGCCAAGTCGAAGAACTGCCTGGCCTGCCACGCCATCAACACCAAACTGGTCGGCCCGTCGTACCAGGACGTGGCGAACAAGTACGCTGGCAAGCCCGGCGCCGAAGCCACGCTGGTCAACGCAGTGCTGCACGGTGTCTCGGGCGTGTGGGGCCCGGTGCCGATGCCGGCCAACCCGCAAGTCACTCCGGCCCAGGCCAAGCAGCTGGTCGACTGGATCCTGGGCATGAAGAAGTAATCGCCTGTCGGACCGCAACGCCGGTTCGACAAGCCATGAAAGGGAGCGCGCCGCGCTCCCTTTTTTTGTGCTGCGCCGCGGCTCAGCGGTTCAGCGCCTGCTTGGCACCGTGGCTGAAATCGTCGATCGTGACGTGCGGCCGCAACAGTTCGCCGTCGACATTGAAGCGGATGTCGCGGCGCGTCACACCCGCGAAAGCGCGCTGCCGCAGCAGCGGCGCGTAATCCCGGCCGACGCTGCTTCCGGCGGCGACCATCGCATGCGCCAGAACCATCGTTGCGTCATACGCGTACGGCGCATACAGCTGGAAGACTCCGGCACCGTAAAGCGCGTCGAAGCGCTGTCTCCATGCGGTTCCCGCGGGGGTCCGATCCAAGACGTCGCCGCCTTGCACGCACACCACGTCCGCATCGGCATCGCGTCCGGCCAGGCGCGCGAAATCCCGGCTGCACAACCGCCGCGCGCCGAGAAAGCGGGCATGCACGCCACCGACGCGCAACGCGCGCAGCAGCGCCGCGCCAAACACGGCACGGCCGCGATACAGAACGACGTCGGGCGCTGCGGCGCGCACCGCAGCGACCAGAGGCGCCACGGCAGAGGCCCGCGCCGCCGGCAGCATCTGCAGGCCGGCGCCCGGCGCCGCGCGCTCGAATGCGCGTGCCACGCCGCGTCCGGTGCTGCTGTCGTCGCCGACGATCATGGCACGCCTTGCGTGCAGCCGGCGCCCGGCGTACAGGGCCAGCGCAGCGCCGAGCGCGTCGTCGTTGGCCACGATGCGATGAAAGGTCTGCCAGCCGCGCTGCGCCAGTTTCGGATCTCCGGCCGACGGCGTGATCTGCGGCACGCCGGCAGCAAAATACACCGGGGCCGATCGCGCCACGGCGCGTGAACCCAGGTCGCCGACCACGGCGGCGACTCCGTCGGCGACCAGCGCGCGCGCCGTTGCAGCGGCGCCGGAAGTGTCGTCGCGCGCATCGAGCACCCAGCGCACCGGCCGACCGCCGATGCGCAAATCCTGCGCGTCGAGATCGGCGACCGCCATGCGCATGGCGTCGAGCACTTCGCGCCCGTACGGCTGCTGCGCGCCGCTGAGCGGCAACGCCGCGCCGATGCGCACCGTCATCGGCGCCGGTCGATGCGTTGCCTCGCTCGCCGACGCCGCCGCAGCAGGCGCCGACGCCAACGCGGGCGCCGAGGCGGCCACGCGCGCGGTGACCGCGCCTGCGGGAACGCAGGCGACGCTGAGCATCAGGCAGGTCAGGCGCGCGGGAAGGGTCATCGGCAATGGCAATGCACCGGCAGCGTCGCTGCTGCCGGTCTGCGCAAGGAACGCCGATGATAAACGCGACCGAATCCGCAGGCGGATAAACGCGCCCGCGGCGAAGCCCCCGGCGGGCGCGGCGATCAGCCTCCCGCGGCGCCGAGCGCGCTCCAGCTGGCTGCGCGCGGCGGGGGGTCGCGGCGCACCGGAAGTTCGGTGCGCGCCGACGGCTTCCAATCCATCGCGAACTTGGGATCGAGCAACGCCGACAGCGCCGGACGGTCGACGATGCGCACCAGTCTCCGGTTCAGCGCGATCAGGCCGTCGTGCTGCAGCTCCGAGAACACCCGACTGACGGTCTCCAGGCGAAAGCCCAGGTAGTCGCCGATGTCCTCGCGCGTCATGCGCAGCGTGAACTCGTCGTCGGCGAGGCCACGCGCGCGGTACTTGGCCGACAGGTTCAGCAGGAAGCGTGCCAGGCGCTCCTTCACCAGCATGCTGCCGAGCGCGAACTGGTCCTGCTGCGCCTGCACCAGGCTGGCGCCCATCAATCGGCGCAGATGACGCTGCAGCGCGGGAACCCGGGCAGCCGTGTCCTCGAGCGAACGCAGGTCGATTTCGCAGGATTCGCTGGGTTCGAGCGCGACCACGTCGGCGCGGCTCAACCCCGAGAATCCTTCCAGCCCCATGATGTCGCCCGGCTCATGGAACGCGACAATGCGCTGGCGTCCGTCGGCCATCGACATGACGGACTTGAACGACCCCGTGTGCACGACGTAGACCTTGTGCGGAACGGTTCCCGACTCGAACAGGGTCGCGCCCTTGCGCACACGCACGATGCCGCTGTACATGCGCTGCAGCGCGCCCTCCTCGCCTTCGGGCAACGCCGCAGGCAAACAGTTGCGCCGGTGGAAACAGGAACTGCATGGATTGCCGCGCGCGGCCGTGTCGACAATCGTCGGCGGCACGCGAGCGCCGGCTTGGCTGTAATGCATCGGATAAGCGTTCATCTGGTCACTCCGTTGGATCGTTTGCAAAAACTCGTCTGGAAACCGGTTGCCGGCTCGCGCCGGCGCTTGCTCATGCGTGATCGCGTGCCGGGCCGGCGCCCTCCAGGGCGCGTTGCATCCACCGCCCCAGGGCGCCGGCACGCCCCCTGGGAACTCCGCGCCCTTCGCGGCACAGTCGTGCCAGCGCGTCCTGGGCCGGGCGCACGCCCTGTGCGGCAGCCTGGCCATACCAATGCAGCGCGTCGTCGTCGACGTCCCCGGACGCCTCGAAAAGCCGCCCCAGCGCGTACTGCGCCGCAGGCACGCCGCGCGCGGCGGCGCGGCCCAGCCACAGCGCGGCGCGCGCCATGTTCGCCTCCACGCCACGCCCGTCGCGGTACAGGCATCCGAGTCGATACGCCGCCACGGCCACTCCGGCCTCGGCGGCCTTGCGGTAGCACTTCGCCGCCGCCGCGCAGTCGCGCTCGGCGCCGTGCCCGCGCTCGAGCATCGCGCCCAGGCCGCACAGCGCACGCGGGTGCCCCTGCGCCGCAGCCGCACGCAGCCATCCCAGCGCCTGGCCCGCGTCGGCCATCACGCCGCGACCGTAGCGATAGCACTGCCCGAGGTGGAATTGCGCCGCGGCAAGCCCCAGGCATGCCGCGCGCTGCAGCAACAGGTAACTGGCCTCGGCATCGCCCGCCGCGCGCACGGCAAGTGCCTGTCCGAGCAATGCGGTGGCGCCGCAATCATCGCGTGAGGCCTCGACGGTGATGAACTGCTTCATGGTGTGCGATTTCCTCGACAGCTGCCGAAGCAAAGGCTTGCGGCACGATCCGGGTTGCGGCAACCCATGTCGAAAATGCTAAAAATCGCAACAAATTGGCAGCATCAGTGAGTCACTGATCTGCACCTAGGGGTATCCAAGCGGTGTGCCGCGGTCGCGGCATCGCGCCCCGGGGCGGGGCGTCGGGCGGATCGGTCTTGCCCGAGGTCAGGGACTACCTGATGCCCTTGGCGTTGAGGAACGGGCCGTATTTCCTGTCGCTGCCCTGGATATGATCGACCAGCCACCGCTTCAGGAAGTTCATCACGTCGAGCGACAAAGTCGGCGTCGCCCCGGCCAGGTACATGCGCCGGATTTCGAGGACCTGAGCGCGCAGCGCCTCATGCCTCGCCGTGTGCTCGGCAGCTTCCGGATAGCCGGCCTGCGCGAACAGATCCTCTTCGCGCTTGAAATGCCCGGTCGTGTACTCGAGCAGATCGTCGAGGATCTTGCCCAGCGCGTCCTTTCCCTGCCCGGACTGGATGCCGTCGAACAGGGTATTGACCATCCCGACCAATGCCATGTGATCGTGATCGAGAACCTCGACACCGACGCTCATTCTCTCGGTCCAGCGAATCCATGGCACGATTCTTCTCCCTGGAGCCAGCGTTCCGCCATGGGTCGCGGCTCGATTGTTTCGCGCCAGCTTACCCCAGGACGCCATCGGTCGAATCCGCTGCGGCGATAATCCTCGCGCCATGCCCCGCGAGTTGCCGCCCCCCGCCGATGCCACCCTCGCACGCGAGCCCGGGCTGCGGCTGCTGATCCCGATGATGGTCGCGGTGGCGTTCCTGATGGAACAGCTCGACACGACCATCATCACCACTGCGGTCCCCGACATGGCGCACAGCCTGGGCACCAGTGCGGTGCAGCTCAACCTGGCGGTCAGCGCGTACGTGCTGACGCTTGCCGTGTTCATTCCGCTGAGCAGCTGGTGCGCCGACCGGTTCGGCGTGCGGCGGGTGTTCATCACGGCGCTGGCACTGTTCACGCTGGGCTCGGCGCTGTGCGGCCTGGCGAGCAATTTCACCCAATTGGTCGCGATGCGCGTGCTGCAGGGGCTCGGCGGCTCGATGATGACTCCGGTGGGACGCTTGATCCTGCTGCGCAGTTTTCCGCGCCAGGACCTGGTGCGTGCGATGACCTACACCACGCTGCCTGCGCTGATCGGCCCGGTGCTCGGCCCGCTGCTCGGCGGAGCGCTGACCACGTACCTGTCCTGGCGCTGGATCTTTACCGTCAACCTGCCTTTCGGGCTGATCGGCATCGCGCTGGCATTGCGCTATCTGCGCGATTCGCAGCCCGACCGAGGCGCGCGCTTCGACATCGTCGGCTTCGCGCTGTTCGGCTGCGCCATTGCGCTGCTGCAGGCAAGCCTCGAGCTGCGCGGGCGCAGCGCGGCGCTGCTGGCGCTGGGCGCCGCCGCGGTTCTGTTGCTGGCGTTCACCCTCTACGCGCGCGGCAAGCGTCATGCGGTGGTCGATCTGACGTTGTTCGGCGAACGCGCGTTCGCTGTCGGCACGCTCGCCGGCGGCCTGTGCCGCGTGGCCTTCAACGGCATGGCGTTCCTGCTGCCGCTGATGCTGCAGCTCGGGCTCGGCATGACCCCACTGCAATCGGGCTCGCTGACCTTCCTGTCGGCGGTCGGCTCGCCGCTGGTGCGGCTGGCGCTGGGGCCGCTGTTGCGGCGCTTCGGCTTCGTGCGCCTGCTGGGTGCGAGCGCATTGCTCGGAGCCGCCGTGCTGGCCGGCTTTGCGCTGCTCGGAAGCGGCACCCCGCGCTGGGTCATCGGCGGCTACATCGTGCTGTTCGGAATCGTGCGCTCGACGCAATTCATGAGCTCGAACACCCTGTCGTACGCCGACCTGCACGCGCAGCGATTGAGCCGGGCCACAAGCCTCGGCGGCCTGCTGCAACAGCTCACGGTCAGCTTCGGCGTGTCCTTCGGCGCGGCATTGCTGACGCTGCTCGGCAACGCGCACGGCGCTCCGCGGCTTGAGCAATTCCACGCGTCGTGCCTGCTGCTGGCGCTGCTTGCGCTGCTGGCGATCCCGGCGTTCGCGCGCCTGCGCCCAGGCGACGGCGCGCAAGTCAGCGGCTACCGGGCGCGCTGATCGCGCTGCCGGACATGCGCCGGCGGCCGACGGCGGATCAGCTGGCGACGCCCAGATTGCGCGCCAGCCATGCGCCCAGCATCGCCGCGGCGATCGACAACACCACCGAGGCGGCGACGTACAGCGCAGCCTGGCCGAACTCGCCGGACTCGAAACGCGTGACCACTTCGAGCGAGAACGTCGAGAACGTGGTGTAGGCGCCGAGCCCACCGGTCAGGATGCCCACGCGCAGTTCGGGGCTCATGGCGCTGCGCTCCAGCGTGGCAACGAACAGGAACCCCATCAGGAACGAGCCGAGCACATTGATCGACAGCGTGGCATACGGGAATCCGCGGCCGAACAGGCTCTGCACCAGCAAGGTCTGGCCGTAGCGCGCGAAGGCGCCGACGATCGCGAACACGGCAATGAACAGATAGGTCATGACGATGGTGCGGACACGCGAACGCGCGCAAACGAAACATCTACCGCGGCGCCGTCGCGCCGTCGGTCCTCGGGACCGGGATCGAGGAACCCGGATGCTGTGCATGTTACGGCTGCCGACGACGCCAGGCAGCGCAACGCTGCCCGCGCACGCGCGTTGCCCGCGTCCGGTGGGCAGCGCTCAAGGTCGATCGAGTCCGCTCAGGCGCACGCCGCGGGGAGCGCTGCGAACCGATTGCCTGAGGTGCATCTCGTGCGGCCATGGTGCCCAATTATTAGGCCCGGTTTCAATTGCGCGCTGGAATATTCCGATGCCATTTTGATCAGCGCGCCATTTACTGCGCGCACTGCATGGAGGGCAAATACCCTTTTTTTCGAGGGCTTCCAACACGTCGTTAACCGATCCGAATGCGTTCGGTGGCTAAATTCATCAAAGCGCGCAGCCGCGCGCAATCGTCCGTCCGGGGGTCGCCCGGCGGCCCCCCATGCAGCAGGAGAAAACCGAGATGCAGCACGATTTCAGATGCAGCGCCGCAGCACGCACTTGGCGCGCCGGCGTGGCCGCCTGCTTGCGCGCGGTCAGCGCACTGCTGCTGGCCGTGACGGCGTGCGGCGCCGCGGCGGCGCCGACCCCGCACCGGGTGCGCATCGCGGACGGCGTCCTGCAGGGTGCCGAGTTCCACGGCGTGCTTGAATTCCGCGGCATCCCGTACGCACGCGCTCCAATCGGCGCGCTGCGCTGGCACGCGCCGCTTCCGGCGCGACCCTGGCGCGGCGTGCGCGACGCGACCCGCTATGGACACGCGTGCCCGCAACTCGAACGCTTCGGCCTGACCGACAGCAGCCTCGACGAGAACTGCCTGACGCTGAACGTCGCCGTGCCGCCCGCTGCAGCCGACGCCGGCCGCGGCGCCAGGCCGGTGCTGGTCTGGATCCACGGCGGCGCGTTCGTCGGCGGCTCGAGCGACCTGTACCGCCTCGACGCGCTGGCGCGGCAGGGCATCGTCGTGGTCTCGATCAACTATCGGCTCGGCGTTTTCGGCTTCATGCCGACGACCGCGTTCGCAGCCGCCGACAACGGCGCTTATGCGCTCGAGGACCAGCGGCTGGCGTTGCACTGGGTGCAGCGCAACATCGCGGCGTTCGGCGGCGACCCGCGCAACGCCACGCTGGCCGGTGAATCGGCCGGAGCCGCGTCGATCTGCATGCAGCTCGGCGCGCCGCAGCAGGTCAAGGGCCTGTTCGACCGCGCGCTGCTGATCAGCGCCGGGTGCATGCAGCCGATGCCCACGGTGGCCGAGGCCGAGCAGGCGATCGGCGCAAAGGTGATGCGCGCGGTCGGCTGCACCCAGCGCTCAACCGCGCTGCAGTGTCTGCGCCGGACTCCGGTCGACGCGCTGCTGCGCGCCGGAGATGTGTTGAGCCGCAAACAGGTGATGAGCTTCAGTCCCAGCGTCGGCAGCAGCCTCGTGCCGCGCCAGATCGGCGCAGCGCTGCGCAGCGGCGACTTCCTGCACGTGCCGCTGCTGATCGGCGGCGAGCACGATGAGATCCGGCTGTACATCGCGTACGCCGAACAGGCCGGCGACCACGTCACGCGGTCCAATTACCTGCAGCATCTGCGGGCCATCTACTCCGACAATGCGGCGCGCGTCGCTGCCGAATATCCGATCGCCGACGGAGCTTCGCCTCCCGCGGTCTTCGGCTCGCTGCGCTCAGACTACGATCCCACGCTGGGCATCAATCACTGCCTGTACCTGCAAGGTGCCTCGGTGATCGAGCGGCACGGCGTGCCGGTGCACCTGTTCGAGTTCGCCGACCCGGACGCGCCGGTGCTGGGAATCGGCATCACCCGCCACCCCGACCCGGGAATGCCGCTCGGCGCGGTGCACTCGGCGATGCTCGGCTACCTGTTCCCGCACTTCTCGAACACCGCGCGCGTCGATGCGCCGGCGCTGTCGCCCGCAGCGCACGCGCTGTCGCGGCAAATGCTCGCGATGATCGGCAATTTCGTCCGCAACGGACAACCGGGAGGCAGCCACGGAGTGCCCGAGTGGCCGGGCGACAACGGCGGCACCGTGTCGATGCAGTTCGCGCCGGGCCGGGTCCGGCTCGTCGATCCGGGCGCCGAACACCGCTGCGGGTTCTGGAAACAGCTGTACCCGACCGCGCTCGATGCGATCGGACGTTGAAAGCCGACCGCTGCGCGCGTGCGGCGCGCGCGCCGGCGCCGCGCACCACGGCCCCGGATCAGGCCGTGCAGGCGACCCCGGAGGCGGCGCCGGACAGCCGCGGCTGCAGCCTGGCCAGCAGTTCGCGACCCAGGATATCCGCGCGCCCCTGATACAGCACGCGGACTTTGTCGGGCCCGGCGTGGGCGCGCCTGAGGTCGGCGCGCAATGCGTCGTCGTTGATCAGGCGTACTGCGGCCGCCACGTAGGAGTCGACGTCGTGCGCGACCAGCCAGTCGGGAAACCCGAGGCGCCGGAACAGCGCACCGTCGATGCACGCGTGCACCTCCCGGCCACCGCGGCACACGCCGACCAGCCCTGCGGCAACGGTGTCGACGATGCCGTTGGTGTTGCCGAACGGGAACGGATTGACGAACAGGTCGCACGCTGCGATGCACTGCATGTACTGCGCATACGGCTGCTGGCCGTGCACCACCGCGCGCGTGCCCAGTTGGCTCGACACCGCGTGGACCACCTGCTCGCGCACCAGCCCGACCGCCTGCCCGACCAGGAAATGAAAGCGGACCTGGCGTGCGCAGCCATCGGCGATGCGTACCAGCGCGGCGAGGAAGCCCGGATTGAGCTTCATCGTCGTCGCGGCGACCGCGATCTCGACCACCTCCGGATGCGGGCGGATCGCTGCGGGCAGTTGCAATCCGTCCATTCCTGCCGGCGGCCGGTACGGCATGCCGTCGCTCGGAAGCAACAGCAATTGTTCGCTGAAACACTCGGGGTCGCCGACGTAGTCTTCCTCGACGACTGCGTAGTCCATATCCGGCGACAAGGTCGTCGCCGGATGGCCGAGCGCGAACACCTGCAGTGGCGCGAGCCGCAGGTTGGAGAGGAACATGGTCAACGGAAACATCCCGACACTGGGCATGTACAGCGCATGCGCGCCTTCGCGCCGCGCATAGTCGGCGATGAAGTGCAGTTGAGCGGCCAGGCCGCCTTCGGTCGGCAGTTCGACAAAGCTGTCGAACACCGCACGGCCGGCGGCGTCGACGCCCTGCTGCCCGATGCCGACGACGCGAAAGCACGCGCGCGCCGCCTCCAGGGTGCGCGAATGGGTGCGGTAGATCGAGTGCGTGGCGTTGAACCATTCGAGCACCACCAGCAGCAGCGGCTTGCCGCCGGGCGCGGGCGGCGGCGGTGACGGCGGCGCAGGCGCCAGTCCCATCTGCGCCAGCTTGCGCCGGATCAGCGCGTTGATCGGCCGCTTGATCGCGTGCTTGTCGGCGCGGTCGGCGTAGCTGCAATGCATGTACGCGTCGTGCAGGATCGCCGACGGTAGCGCGTCCAGATCGTCGATCTGGTCCAGCCTCGACGCCAGCCACGGCAACAGCACCTCGCGCTTGGCATGCGCATCGATCGAGCCGTGAAAACGCGGCGCGAGCAGGCTCAGCGCCATGCCGGCGGCCAGCGTGCGGTCGGCTTTCCACAGCGCGTCCAGATCGAGCGGAACCCGCGAGTCGCCGTTGAACAGCAGGCACAGCTTGGGCAAATCGTCCTTGCGCACTTCGAGCGCCGCGCCGGTCGGGCCGCGCACGTTCATGGCACGCAGCACCGCGTCGGCGTTGCGCAACGGACTGGCCGCGAACAGCGCGCCGAGCCAGCGGTGCAGATTCAGCAGCTGCGCGACACCTGAAGGCCCCAGCGTGAAACCGGGATCGGCGAACAGACTCAGGGTCGCCGCAGCGATTCGCGACAGCACGTGGGCATCGATCTCGTCGGCGCGCAAACCGGCTGCCGAGGGCGGCGCCGAAAACACCTTGCCGAAACACCCGAAATGCGCGTCCAGCGCCTGCAACAGGCGCAACAGCTCCTGCGCCGCCGGCTCATGCGCGCGCCGGTAGACGTGGTATTCGTAGCGTTCGAGATCGAAGCCTTCAGACTGCATTGCGATGTCCTCCTGACAGGCACCAGGCACGCGCCCGACGCGCAGCCTGCGCTGCGTTCGCCTGGCGCGCGCAGCTTGTTTTCCAGGATTTGAAAATTAACACGCGCCCATTCTGCGGCCCGTTTCATGCGAAATTCCCGGGCGTGATTCCTGCGTCAACGCCGCCGCCCCGCTCAGGCAAACCCCATTCACGCATCGCGCGATCCGCAGCCGCATTTGATGTAACCATTTGTAGAAACCATCAAACCGCCTCCGAGACGACGACGCCGATCCTTCTCTTATTATCGCGACGCGATCCCTGGAACGCGACCGTGGATCAGCTAATCCATTTTTAATCGGCAATAGACCGGGTCCTCCATTTGTTTATACAGACCGCGCCGCAGAATACCTGCATATCTTGGACCGCGCGTTTGAATCAACCTGAAGGAGTTTGACCATGACCCAGCTGCGTGCTCGCAACCCGCGTCGCAACGCTTTGTCCGTCGGTACGCCGTGCGCCTCGGCCGCCCGTACGCGGCGCCCTTTCGGCCCGCCATCGCAAACACTGCGCCTGACGCGCGTCGCGGTCTTGGTCGCGATCGCGGTCGCGCCGGCGCCGAGCGCGTTCGCGGCGACCTATTACGCCGACGCCTTGGACCACGGAGACGGCACGGTCCCCAATTCGTTCAGCGCCGCCATTGTGGATGCCAACGCCAATCCGCAGGCCAACGACACCGTGCTGTTCAACATCACGGTCCCCACATACACCGTTTTCGGCACCACGCTGCCGACGCTGACCACGCCGTTGATCGTGGGCAGTTCGCTGTCGGCGAACAACCTCATCATGCAGGTGAACGGGACCCCGCCGTCGCCGGCAATCCTCAGCCCGGCGCCTTTGACGACCAGCGGACAAGGCCTCTGGATCATCGAGCCGGGTTTCGATTTCGTCGGCTCAGCCGGTCTAAACGCAACGGGGAACGGCC
Organism: Pseudomonadota bacterium; assembly: GCA_021805805.1. GTDB lineage: Bacteria > Pseudomonadota > Gammaproteobacteria > Burkholderiales > Burkholderiaceae_C > Thiomonas_A. The sequence continues at coordinate 43,257 of JAJZEB010000014.1, forward strand.
CCGGTGGCGCCGGCTTCACGTCCTTCGTGCTGAGTGGGAATCTGACCAACAACGGGTCCATCACGGGCGGCAATGGAGCCGCCGGCGGGCAGCAGGCTGTGCCCGGATCGGCCGGCGCGAGCGGCGGCGCAGGCGGGGCCGGACTGACGGTGCAAAGCGGAAGCATCGTGACGAACCAGAACGGTGCGTTGATCGTCGGCGGCGACGGCGGCAACGGAGCCCAGGGCGGCGGCGTCGGCATTGCGGTCGGCGGCAACGGGGGCGACAGTGGCGCCGGCGGTGTGGGCCTGACAGGGTCCGGCTTCACCCTGATCAATAACGGTGACGTCTACGGGGGGAATTCCGGAACGCCGGGCCAGGGAGGAACCGGAGATGTGAGCAACGGGTCGGCCGGAAATGATCCCCCCGGGGGCGCCGCCATCGTCGGCTCGGGGCTGACGATCACCAACGCCGGCCTCATCGAAGGCGGGGTCGGTGGCAACTCAACTCCCGGGGCGGCGCTCGATCTGACCGGCGGCGCCAACACGCTGGACCTGACGGGCAAATGGACCATGACCGGCGACATCCAGCTCGGGTCCGGCGCGTCGCTGGCGTTCACGCAGAACACTGCCCAGACGGTGAACAACACCGTCAGCGGCGCCGGAACGCTGATCCAGAACGGCAGCGGCAACCTGACTCTGGACGGCAGCAACACCTACACCGGAGGCACCACGGTGCAGCAGGGCACGCTGATCGTCGGTGCGCCCGGCGCGCTGCCGGGCAGCGGAACCGTCACCGTGGCAGCTCCGGCCAGCCTCGATCTGGCCGCAGGCAATGAAACCGTGGGCGCGCTGGCCGGCGGCGGAACCGTGCTGCTGGGCAACGCGACGCTGACCATCGCCGCCGGAATCAGCCCGGTGACGCTGGCCGCCGCGGCGATGCCGCGCGCGTTCACCAGCGGAACCGGCGGAACCGGCGGAACCGCCTCCGTGCCGGTCGGCGCGACGACCGGATTCTCCGGCGTGCTGCAAGGCACAGGCGGCGTCGTCGTCGCCGGCGGCGCGCAGACCCTCTCGGGTGTCAACACCTACACCGGGCCGACCACCGTGCAGGCCGGCGCAACGCTGGCGCTGGCCGGCGCCGGATCGATCGCCACCTCAAGCTCGGTGACCAACGACGGCACCCTGGACGTGTCCACCGCCAACGGCAACGTGACCCTGAGCAGCTTCACCCAGGGCTCCGGCGGTACGCTGGTCATGCGCGTGCTGCCGAGCGCAGACCAGCAGCTGCACGTGAACGGCACCGCGACGCTGGGCGGCGCGCTGGCGCTGACCGGAACCAAGGCCCAGTACGCCGACGGCCTGATGCCGCTGCTGACCGCGGGCGGAGGCATCAGCGGAAACTTCGCTTCGGTCTACGGCACCGGCTCGCTGACCAACGCGTATGCCTTGAGCCTGCACAACGTCAACGGTGTGCTCGAGTTGCTGCTGACACGGCTGGCACCGCGAAGCGGCGACACCAACGCCGCCATCGCGGCCCTGGGCGGAGCGCTGCACGCGCCGTTCGCGCTCGGCTCGGCAGCGCTCGACATCGACCTGAACACCGATTGCAGCGCCTTCGACGAGCACGGCGTGTGCCTGGGTGCCGGGGGCCGCTACACGGTGATCGACAGCAGCGGGCCGCACGAGGCTGCGGCCAAGGTGTTCGGCGGCTACAGCATCGACGACCACCTGCGCGTCGGCGGCTGGGCCGACCAGGGAGTCAACACCAGCCTGAACCCGGGGCTGGTGAAAACCGACTCGACCAATCCGATCATCGGCGCCTACGGAGTGTGGACGCAGCACCCGGGCAGCAACGGCTACGCCGTGCGCGTGGCCGGTGGCTACGGCAACCGCCACCTGACGCTGACGCGCCCGGTCATCAACGGCTCGGAGGCCGGCACGGGCTCGTCCGCGTTCACCGTACAGGGAGCCAGTGCCGTCGTCAGCTACGACAATGCCATCGAAGACGGTTGGACCGTCGCACCGTACGCCGGGCTGCGCTATACGAAGGAATCGCTGGGTGCCTATACCGAGAACCAAATCCTGGGCCAGGTCGATTACCCGCTGAGCTACGGAAGCCTCAGCGAAACCTTCACCACAGCGCTTGTCGGGACGTCGTTCCGCGGCCCGATCAGCGAGCACGTCACCGCGTCGCTCTCGGCCGGAATCGAACAGGATCTGTCCAGTTCGGGAGGCAGCGCGACGGTTTCGAACCCGGACATCGCGAACCTCGCCCCATTGGTCATTTCCAGCGAACTGCAGCACCTTCGCCCAGACCTGTCGGCACACGCCAGCTACGCGATCGACAACCGGGAGCAGATCGTGTTCGGCATCGGCTACAGCCAGCAGCCTTTCGACACCCACGGCGTGACCTACACCGCAATCAACTACATCGCGAGCTTCTAAGCGCCCCCAGGGCCGGGCTGCGCCCGGCCCGCCCCGGCCCGCCCCGGCCCGCCCCGGCCCGCGGGCTCACCCTCTGCACGGCCGCCGCCCGGCGGTCTACACTGGGCCCGTACCAGGAGGCCCGGAATGCACAACGTCACCATCGCGCGCGTCTACGTCAAGGAAGGCGACAAGGTCCACGGCCACAACCTGCTGCGCGAGGTCTTCCACCTGCTGCACGACGAGCAGAAGGTGCGCGGCGTCACGGTGTTCCGCGGCATCGCCGGTTTCGGCAGCCACGGCGAAGTGCACGCCGAGGATCTGCTGCGGCTCAGCGTGCACCTGCCGCTGGTCATCGAATTCTTCGACGCACCCGAGGTCATCGCCGAACTGCTGCCGCGGCTGCAGCAGCTGGTGCCATCGGGCCATATCGTGTCGTGGCCGGCACAGTGCACCGGCTGAGCGCGGCCACGCAGACCCCTCGAGGACTCCGCCATGCACGCTTCCAGCAGCCCTGTTCTGCGTGATCCGGGCGATATCGGCGATTTCGAGCGCGCAGCCCCGTGGCCGCAACGCGCTCCGGCGCACAGCATCCTGGACGTGTTCGAACGCGCCGCCACGCGCTTCGCCGAACGACCGGCACTGACGATGCTGATGACGGGCGAGCCGGACGAACGCCCCCGCGTCGTGTCGTACGCGCAACTGCTCGACCTGATCCGGCGCGCGGCGAATGCGTTCAGCGCACTGGCCGGGCCACGGCCGGTGGTCGCGTACATGCTCCCCAACCTGATCGAGACCCATGCCGTGCTGTGGGGCGCCGAGTGCGTGGGCAGCTCGCTGCCGGTCAATTTCCTGCTCCAGCCCGGCGCCATCGCCGAGCTGCTGCGTGCGGCCGAAGCCGACATCCTGGTTGCGCTGGGGCCGCATCCGCGACTCGACATCTGGGAGAAGGCGCTCGAAGTGCAGCGGCTGCTTCCCGGGCTGCGCCTGGTGCGCGCCGGCGCCGCGGTCGCCGGCGACGACGGTGCGCACGATCTGGGCGCGCTGCTGGCGGCTGCGCGCGGCGACGCGCTGACCTGCGCACCGTCGGCCGGTGGCGACGCGGTCGCCGCGTACTTCCACACCGGCGGCACCACCGGGGAACCCAAGCTGGTGCAGCATACGCACACCAACCAGATCTGCGCCGCGTTCGGCGCCGCGACGCTGCTGAACCTGGACGAACACACCGTGCTGACGCAGGGTTTCCCGATGTTCCATGTCGCGGCCGCGATGCCGTGCGGGCTCGGGCCGTTCCTGCACGGCGCCCACGTCCTGATGATGTCGCCCGGCGGCTACCGCGAGCCGGCGATGGTGCGCAACTACTGGCGCATCGTCGAACGCTACCGCGTCACGGTGGCCGGCGGCGTGCCGACCGCGGTCGGCGCGATCCTCGACGTGGCGCTCGATGGCGCGGACATCTCCAGCGTGCAGCTGGGGCTGACCGGCGGCGCTCCGGCACCGCGCGCGATGAGCCAGCGCTGGGAGCAGGTCACCGGTACCAGACTGCACGAAGTGCTGGGCATGACCGAGACGGCCGGGGTGGTCAGCGTCGCTCCCAGGCATGGCGCGCACCGCATCGGATCGGTCGGCTTTCCGATCCCGTATACCCGCGCTGAAGTGCGCCGACTGCTTCCCGACGGCGGCGTCGGCGAGGTTCTGCCGGCCGGCCAGACCGGCGCGCTGGTCATCAGCGGCCCGCACGTCAGCCCCGGCTACAGGAATCCGGCACACGACAAGGGGGTCTTCACCGCCGACGGACTGATCGGCGGCGATCTGGCGTACACCGACGCCGAAGGGCGGCTGTTCGTCTGCGGCCGCAGCAAGGATCTGATCATTCGCAGCGGGCACAACATCGACCCGGAAATGATCGAGCAGGCACTGACCGACCACCCGTCGGTGGCGCTCGCCGCCGCGGTCGGCCAGCCCGACGTCTACGCCGGTGAGCTGCCGGTGGTCTACGTCCGCCTGCGCCCGGGCGCCGCGGCCAGCGAGCCCGAGCTGCGCGCGCACGCGCAGGCGCGAATCGACGAACGCCCGGCGTGGCCGCGGCAGATCTACATCGTCGACGACATTCCGCTGACCAGCGTGGGCAAGATCTTCAAGCCGG
>JAJZEB010000125.1 GCA_021805805.1 Pseudomonadota bacterium
GAGCATCGGTCACCCGGCCGCTGGCGCGGCGGATCTGCGCAAGCAGCCGCGCCTCCAACTCGGCAAGGTCGAACGGCTTGACCAGGTAGTCGTCGGCACCGATGCGCAGCGCCTCGATCTTGTCGGCAGTTTCTCCCTTGGCTGTGAGCATCAGCACGGGGACGTCCTTGCGCACGCTTTGGCGCAATTCCTGCAGGACTCGTACCCCGTCCATGCGTGGCAGCGTCCAGTCGAGAACAATCGCGTCATAGTGGTTCTCGGAAGCGAGGCGCAGGCCGGTGACGCCGTCGGGCGCTGCGTCCAGAATATGACCGCGTGCCTCGAAGTAGGCGAACAGGTTGGCCACCAAGGCGCGGTTGTCTTCGACGATGAGCAGCTTCATGGGGAGTCGGTGCCGAGGGTCTGGCCCCGTCATGGCACATTCTCGCTCGGTGCAATTCAGCGCGCGTCTCGTGGCCGAACGTGGCCGCGATAGTCGTGGGCACCCGCGCTTCGGTGCGGGATGTTCCGCTCAGGTTTCGGGTGAACGGTCCGACGCCGCGATAACGACGCGGTCGTTCGAGTGACCGCTGGACCCTGAGAACGTCCGAAAGGCCAACGCGCTCACGGCTCAGCCGGGGCAATCGGTGGGCACAGCGTGCAACGACCTCCAACGCCACATACACAGCTTTGCGCGCCATCCAATCCGTGTGCTTAGCCAGCTGCCTTGCCGCAGCACACGAACCGGTCGGCGCACCCAATCATCATGGGAAAGTACTCATAACATCATCATTCGCGGATGCCATAGACTGTTGGCATGAAACCGCGAGAGATCAAGGATCATCTTTACGCTCAGGTGGCACGCGTGGGGGCCGCCTTGTCCAGTCCCAAACGCCTGGAACTGCTGGAACTTCTGGCGCAGGGCGAGAAGTCGGTCGAAGTCTTGGCAAAGGGGGCTGACATCGACGTCAAGCTGGCCAGCGCACACCTTCGCGTGCTGCGCGATGCGCAAGTGGTCGAGGCCAGGCGCGATGGCAAGAACCGCGTCCACCGACTCAGCGGCCCCGATGTGTCGGACTTGTGGGTGAGTCTGCGCGAGCTGGCAGAGTCGCACCTGGCCGAGCTGCAGCTTGCCATGGCCCGCCTGGTCGCCGAGCCCGACCGACTTACGCCCGAGACCGCTCAGTCGTTGCTGGACAAGGTGCGCTCCGGAGACGTGGTGCTGCTCGACGTTCGCCCGACGGCCGAGTTTCAAGCCGCGCACATACCTGGCGCGCGCTCGGTTCCGCTGGAGGAATTGCAGACGCGAATTCGAGAACTGCCTCGCGACAAGGACATCGTTGCTTATTGCCGCGGCCCGTTCTGCCTGATGTCGGAATCTGCCGTGGCTCTGCTGAAGAGCCACGGCTTTCGAGCTCGCAAGTCCGCGGAGGGGGTGCCCGAGTGGCGCGCCGCCGGGATGCCCGTGGACTGCGCGGCGGCCTGAACCTGGGAGGGCAGCATGGCGGATGGAAGGTCCTGGTGTCCTAAATCATCCCGTAGGGACGACTCCCCATCATGTTCTTCAAGCAGCTTTCCACCCGAGATGCCAGCCTGTCGCGCGCGGCTTTCGTCGAGCAGTTGTGCGCCGAGATTCCACCACGCCCGGCCGATATGCAGCGCATCGTCGCCGCCAACGTCGCAGCATGAACTCCTCCCGAACAGCGGCCGACTCGCCCCACGACGCCTTCCCGCAGGGCATTCGCGTCAACCTGCACCAGTTCGTCTGGCAGGCTGTGCAGGTGTTCCTGGTCGGTCTGGTCATCGGCATGGAGCGCACCGTGCTTCCGGTGGTCGCGGCGCGCGACTTCGGGGTCCCGCGCTCGTCCTTTCTGTACCTGCTCAGCTTCGTCATCTCCTTCGGCCTGGTCAAGGGCGCGCTGAATTTCCTCGCCGGGCGACTGTCCGAACGCATCGGGCGCAAGACCGTGTTGGTGCTGGGCTGGCTGGCCGCCATTCCCATCCCGCTGCTGATCTTTTTTGCGCAGTCGTGGTGGTGGATCATCGCGGCCAACCTGTTCCTGGGCGTCAACCAGGGCTTCGCGTGGAGCATGACCGTCACCAGCAAGGTGGACATCACGCGCGCCGAGCAGCGGGGTCTGGCCACCGGCATCAACGAGTTCGCCGGCTACGCTGCGGTCGGGCTGGCGGGCTTGGCGACCGCGTGGCTGGCGCAGCGCTACGGGCCACGGGTCGCCCTGCTGGCGTTCGCCAGCGCCGTGATCGGCGCCGCGCTGCTGACAGCGCTTGTGTTCGTGCGCGAGACCCTGCCGTGGGCTCGTGCCGAGCGCCATCGCCATGCCAGCGGCACCCAATCGGGGCCGCACCCGCGCTTCGCCGACGGTCTGAGCGAGCATCCCACATCGCGTCAGGTGTTCGCCTACGTGTCGTGGCGCCACCCAACCTTCTCGGCTCTGTGCCAAGCGGGCGTGGCCAACAAGGTGGCCGACACCCTGCTGTGGGTGCTGTTCCCGCTGTACCTGCACGGCCGCGGGCTGAGCCTGGTGCAGGTCGGCTGGGTCACCGGCGCGTACGGGCTGAGCTGGGGTGCGTCGCAGTTGTGGACCGGGCCGCTGTCGGACCGGATCGGACGCAAACGCCCGGTGGTGGCCGGGCTGTGGCTGCTCGCCGCCGGCGTGGCCGCCGCCGTGCTGCTGCGCGGCTTCGCGGCGTGGCTGACGGTCGCAGTGGTCATGGGCGTCGGCATGGCGCTCTTGTACCCGAATCTGATCGCGGCCGTGGCCGACATCGCACACCCGAACTGGCGCAGCTCCGCGCTGGGCACCTACCGCTACTGGCGCGACACCGGCTACGCCATCGGCGCGCTGGTCCTGGGGCTGGTGGCGCAGGCGCGTAGCGCGATCGAGCCGGCCTTCTGGGTCACCACGGCATGGCTGCTGGCCTCCGGTGCGTGGTTGCTGCTGCGCGCGCAGGAAACCCATCCGTGCCACCCTCCGACGAAGCCACACCCTTAAACTCGATCGCGCTATTGCTTGCGGGCGGCCGGCCGCGACGCGAGCCCGTAGCGCCGAGTCATCGGCAGAACATGTCGATAACCGCTCGATAGAAATTGCGCTCCGCACTCGATGTCGTGCCCGGCGAAGCGGACGCTGCATATTCGGCCGCCCACAGCTCCACTTGCTTCACAGCCCGTGGCATGCAAGCCTGCATCGCGCAACGCCTCGGCTGCAGCGAGTCCGGCGATTCCGGCGCCGACCACGATGGCGCTTCGATCCAAGGTCTCACCGCTGGAACAGCGCCGCTTCGAGGCGTTCAACGATCGCCTCGGGCACCGGATCGAGGTTCGCCTTTTGCCTCGCCGAGTGACACGCCGCTGCTGCTTGCGCCGAGCCCAGGAGCCGTGTGATTTCGCGCTGCATGCGACGCGCCGTCAAACGCCTGGCGTGCACAACGCCGGCGCCTGCCAGGCGCCGAGCGCGTTGCGCATTGTCGAACTGATCGAATGCCTGGGGCACGACCAGTTGAGGAATCCCGGCGCGCATCGCCTCCGCTGTGGTCCCGATACCGCCGTGATGCACGATCAGCGCCGCGCGCCGCAACAGCGACGAGAACGGCGCATGGCATTGCCAAAGCACTTCCGGGGGCAGCGGAGATGGAACTTGTGCAGCGTGCCCGGTGACCAGAACACCGCGCCTGCCGACGTTCGCCAGCGCCCGCAGCGCGATCCGGAAAAAACGCGCCGCGTGCCGATTGCCGGTTCCCGCGGTGAACACGACGGGCGCGTCGCCTGCGGCCAGGAAATGCTCCAACTCCGGCGCCAGCGGGGCATTGGTCGGCATCGGTGGGCGCAGAAAGCCTCCCTCGACGAACGAGCGCGGCCAGTCCGCTTGTGCACGTGCGAACCACTGCGGGAACAGTCCCAGCGACACGTCGGGTGTGTTCAGGGTGTGGTCGATGAAATCCGAGACCGTTGGAAGACCACACCTCCTTCGCTCCGCGTTGAGGTCGGGAAGCGTCCTCGCATTGAACCAGCGATGAACGCTGCGCCAGAGGGCGTGCCGCACGCGCAGCGGAAGCCAGGACGCGATCGTCAGCGATCCGAGACTCGTCATGTCGTGGAGGCTGAACAGGTTCGACGGAGCCAAGTGAACGACCCCGATGCGGAGGTCGGGTCGCACTGCGCGCGCCAGCGCGGCTGCCGGCACGAGAAGCGGATGACTGAGCACGATGCAGCGGTCGTGGCTCTGCAGCTCCTGGACCACCTGCCGAATCGCACCGAGATGCGGCACGACGGCGCGCCAGATGACGCTCCACCCTTTGCGCTCGTGCCACAGATCCGGATTCTCCAGCGCGGTGTGCAATGCGTCGGGGGGGCCGATCGAGCGGCAGGCCAGGTGCGCCTGCTTGACCGCCACCTCATGGAATGCAGGCACGAGCATCAGGACGCGGTGGCCGCGGTCGCGAAGCCCGCGGGCCAGAGCGATGAAGGGGGCGACATCGCCGATCGTGCCGCTTGTGGCAACGATGACGAGCGGGGGAAGGAGTTCGGTGTCGATCATGGGGTGGCGGAGCAGGTGCGCGTGCGCATGGTCGGGGTAAATCGCATGCTGCGTCATCTCCAGGCGTGAAGCCGGTGATGCGGCGCGTGGCGCGGATCAGGTGGGCCTGGTCCGAGAAGCCGTGCGCCAGCGCCAAATCCGAGAAATTCAGTGCTGCGCCCAGCGCCTGCCTGGAACGCGCTTCGAGGAATGCGGATTCCGTCTGCACGAGCGATTGCCATTCGCGCAACGATCGCCCGCTGTACGCCTTGACGCGCCGTTCGACCTGACGCGCACTCAAGGTGCGCCGCCACTCCAGCGCGCGCGATCCAAGCCGTTCCAACCAGAAGCGTCCGATCTGGCCGAGTCCGGGGGTGCTGACGTCGCGGCCGCGGATCGATTGCCACCGCGGCGCCACATGGTGCTCCAGCGCAGCGAGTGCGGTTGGAAAATCAGGTGCGTCGCGCAGCGCCAGACAAAGCGGCTCGAATGCACGATCGAGCACGGCCGTGGCTGCGACAAAACGGTCCTGTAGCTGCTTCGGCTCAACACCGAAGACAAGCCTTGCCGCGTCTGCAGTGAAGCACGCCATTCCGCCACGCACTCCACGAGGCGCCCATGTCGTTGTCGGCCTGCTCTGGCTTCCGGACAGCATGACGCAGGCATCGAACGCCTTCCATGCACACGGGCCGGGGCCTTCGACCCTACCGACCGCTCCATCCGGATACCACGACAGGCAGAACAAGGGCGAAGCGGGGAAATGCGACAGTCTTTGCGCATCGTCATGGCCTTCGCCACGGATGTCACGCCAAACCAGAGCGGCGAACGCACCTTGCAACGAACGTGGAACCGTGAGCAAGCGCGCCTTGGCGCCTTTGACTCGTGGCGCACGCGCCCAGCGGTTTGGGCAGTCGATCGATGATGCGTCCGCTTGCATTCGCGCTGATTCCTCGTCTTGTCACGACGCTTGTCAAAGAACTGGCGCACCTCGAAGTGGGAAGATAGCAGCGACCATCCGTGAACACACGCGCCGCCGCCCGCGTCAAGCCGATGCGCTCGTCGGTTGAGCCTTCCAGGCTCGCCCCGGAACGAACGAGCCCCATCGCGATGCAAATCGTGGGTCAGCTTCGCGTGGAAACGAACACCATGGATAGCGCACGCAACTGCCAGCGAGACGCACCGCTTATGATGCTTCGCCGTTCGTGAGACTTTTGGCGGAATATGCGCTATCAAGCTGTTCTAGACCGTGTGCATCGAGAGATCCAACCCTGGGTCGGCGGCGGCGAGGTTGCGCACTACATTCCCGAGCTGGCACGCGTTTCCCCGCACAAGTTCGGCATGGCGGTGGTCACCATCGACGGGCAGGCGTACGCAGTTGGCGATGCGGACGAGCGCTTTTCGATCCAGAGCATTTCGAAACTGTTCGCCTGCACCCTGGCGTTTCAGCTGCTCGGCGACGATCTGTGGCAGCGGGTCGGGCGAGAGCCTTCGGGAACGTCGTTCAATTCCCTGATTCAGCTGGAGACCGAACGCGGCAAGCCCCGCAACCCGTTCATCAACGCGGGGGCACTGGTGGTGACCGACGTGCTGGCACGGCGCTTCGTGCGCGCCGAGACCGCGGTGGTCGAGTTCATTCGCAGGCTGATCGCGGTGCCAGATGTCGATTACGATCCTCGCGTCGCGCTGTCGGAGATGATGCATGCGCAACGCAACCGCGCGATAGCTCATTTCATCGACAGCTTCGGCAACATGCGCATGCCCCCCGATCTGGTGATTGAGGCCTATTGCCGCCAATGCGCGATTTCGATGAGTTGCCTGGAACTCGCCCGCGCCGGCCTGTTTCTGGCCAACGGCGGCGTTGCACCGATCAGCGGGGAGCGCGTTCTCGACCGCAGCTCGGCCAAGCGCCTGTCGGCGCTGATGCTGACCTGCGGCACCTACGACGCTGCGGGCGATTTTGTGTACCGCGTCGGGCTGCCCGCGAAGAGCGGAGTCGGCGGGGGGATCCTTGCGGTCCTTCCGGGAGAAATGGCGGTCTGCGTCTGGTCTCCCGGGCTCGACGCCAACGGAAACTCCCACGCCGGGGTACAGGCCCTGGAACTGATGACCACCTACACCGGCCGGTCGATTTTCTGATTCGACACGGAGCGTGCAGCCGCCCCCGGTGGACGGCTGACGCAAAATGCCGGAGCGCGCCACCCGCGCCACCCATTCGCCCCGGAGCGTGTAGCCGCCCCCGGTGGACGGCTGACGCAAAAAGCCGGAGCGCGCGCCCCGCGCCCCCCCGGACGCGAGCCGTCGCAGAGCCGCCTCAAGGCGGCGAGCGGTCCCCCTCGGGGGGAAGCAGCCGGGGTCGCCCCCGGCTGCTCAGGGGGCCCACCTCACTCCCCGAGGTAAGCC
>JAJZEB010000126.1 GCA_021805805.1 Pseudomonadota bacterium
CGGCACAAACCGCGGCGCGACGTCCGCGAACTTACATTCGTCGATTTTTACCGGCGCGATCGGCACCTCGGGGAGCCGCAGGAAGCCATGCCACCTCTTGAGCTGCCCTGGCGATAACTCGGCCGGCAACAACACGCGCTCCGTACGCAACGTCCGCTGCATCGTCTGCTGCGCGGCCGCATCGGATTGCGAACTTGAGCGCGTCACGACCGACTGCTCTTGCTCGCCGAAGAGCTTGGAGATGTATTCTTGCGACTCCAATTCGCCCAGCGCCAGCGCCAATAATGAGGCGCAGCAGCTGATGAGCGCGCTGGCGCCATGTTCGCCATATTCTTTTCTGAGCTGCGCCAGTGTTTGCACGCCGAGTATCGCGGCTCCGCCAGCTTTTCGAGCGCGTGCCAGAAAGCCTTCGAGGGCGCCGATTTTGCTTAGCGCGCTGAGCTCGTCGACGATCAACCAAGTGCGCCGCTCTGGCGAATCGGGTTGTTCGAGCACGCCAAGCGCGAGCAAATCGAAGTGCGTTGCGATCAGCGTGCGGACTGCATCGAACTGCGATTCGAGATAGGGCCACCAGCACGCTGCCTTCTGCGCCTCATCCTGCGCCCAGCGACGCAGGCTGAACGCCTCTACACCCGCGTCCGGCGGCAGCCAATTCAGCGCTTTTACATAAGGCGACGCCGTAGTTCTGATATCGCCAAACATGTTGCCGCCGCGCGATTCCTCGGAGAGCAAGCCAGCCGCCGGCGTCATTTGCAGACGCTCGCGCAGTTCGTCGCGCGGCGCGATCATCATCAGCCGCACGATCTCGGCGTTCTGGAGCTTTTCGCGAAGCGCATGCAGCAGCACGCCTTCGAGCATTTGTTGCGCCCAGCGATGCCAGCTGGCATCTCGCCCTTCGCCGTCCGGGATTAAACTGCGGGCGACCATCGCCGTATCCTCAACGGCGTGGATTTCCGCTAATGGCGACCAAGGAATGCTGCGCTTGTCTCGCGGATTCAGAATCAAGTCGCCCGGGCGGTAAAACCGACGCAGATAATCGCCACGCGCATCGGCAACGAAAACTCGATCACCGCGTTCGCGCATGACCGAAATCATCGGCGCGATCGCGGTGGACTTTCCTGTACCGGGCGCGCCGGCGATCAAAAAGTTCAGAACCTCAAAACTGCGCGGAATGGGCACGCCGCCGATCTCAAGCCCGCCGAGCTGCTTTTTGTACTGCTTGCGCACCAGGCGTTCGACGTCTTCAGCGTCTTCGACTCTCGCGCCCCGGATATGCTTTAATTTGCGATTTCTTTTCCATGGACGCAGCCAGGCCACTGCAATCACTGGCACGCTGCTGGCTAGCAGCACGGTCCGATTATGCAAGAGCCAACCGGCCACCAGTGCCAGCGGAATCAATGCCAGGCTCAACCAATCCAGAAACACCACCAGTCGGCGGGTTTTGAAATAATCGCGCGGCTCATGCGCATCGAGCTTTTTGAACCGCGCCGATTTCAACGCCAGGCCGAGCATGCCGAGCAGCACGACGCCAACGGCCATTCCTGCCGGCCACCAGATTAACGCGCGCCGCATCCGAGGGATCAGATAGTCACGTGAAGCCGGAGAGGCGAGAAGTTCCTGGTACATTTCACAGCGCTTGGTAATCCAGCGCGGTGCTTTCTGGATGCCGCACGATTTGATTTTTGTCAATAACGCGCCGATTTCAAACCGATGCACGACTGGAACTTGCGCCGGCTCAAGCTGCTCCCACTCGACCCGGTTGCCGGCGATGAATCCAGCTAACGCCAGAACGATAATCAATTTGGCCCGGAAAAACGATTCGTTCACGATTCCTTTGGTGCTCATGGTTTGCTCCGGACAACGATCGCGGTCAAGTCGTGAATCTGATCCGAAATCACCTTCATTTTCGAAACGATCTCGGCAGTCTGGTCGGCGGTCTCGGACCTCAGCTCGGCGGCGAGGTCGCGGGCCAGGGCGGCGGTGAGCTGTTCAAGGTCCAGGCGCCTGGCGAGCGCCTGGCGAACGTAGTCTGAGAAGTTCATGCCGGACGCCTCAGCTTCGGCCGCCAGATGGCCGGCCTCGCGAGCAGAGAAACGGATGGTGATTCGAGTGTTTTTGATCATGTCGAAGTTCCCTGTGGTTTGGCTGACGTGTCAGACATTGCAAATCAATCGGTTACGCGAAGCGATTACTTTCAAATCTGCGGGCCTCTGTGGGGCCGTGTCGAGCCCGCACGGCCCCTCTGGGGCCGTGGCATTCACACGCCCAGCGTTCTTGACGAATTGCACGGCCCCAGTCGGCCCCGGCCGGCCCCACACGGGCCGAGCGGGGTCCAAGCCTTCAGCCCAGCGCCTCGCGCCCTGTGTCAGACACGACGTCTGACACGCATTTAGCTCTTGATTCAATGCAGTAGCTCCGTTTTTGACTTGCTTTGTCGGGCCGCAGGCGTGCATGGTGTGTGCAGCCTCACCGGCTCCATCGGTGAGGCTGATGAGGGCACCCCGCAGGGGTGCCCGGCCATGCATCGCCGGGCAGAGCCCGGCCTCCTTTGACAGCCACCCCTTCGGGGTGGCAGCCATGCTCTTCGTTCATCCAGCCCCCTGCAGCAAGGCTGCAAGGGGTGGGGCTATGGGGAGGTAGCGGGTCGATCATGGGTCACGCTCCTGCGTCGTCTGGTTGGCTTTGAGAGCCAGCAGCTCGGCCAGCTCTTGGTCGCCTCTCGCTCGGGAATCAGCATCGAGGCGCGCCAGGCGCGCCTCGGCCGCCGCGCTGGCCGCGGTGGCCCGCGCCGCCGCCGCGGCGCGGGCCAGGGCTGTGGCCACGCGCCCTGGTACTGGCGCAAGGCCTTGACCTTTCAGTGCTTTTGCCGCATCGAGCACGGCCTCTTGGCCGTGCAGATCGGCCAGCGCCACGGCGCTGGCCGAGTCCTCTGGACTCCAACATTCCACCCCGGAGATTATGCGAAATGCCTTGTTTTCATTGCCTTTTTTAACGGGTTCCGCAGCAGCAGCATCGCCGGCGGACGCCGGCGCGCGCACGCGCGCGGCGCGCGTGCTGCTGCTTTTTTCTCTTGGTAGTTCTCTTGTTATTTCTAAAGGAGTGCGCTTACCGGCCGCCGGTAAACCGGCCGCCGGTAAGCGCACTCCGGTTTTATCAATGACTTGCGCGCGTTCATGACTGTCGTCGCCCGCCTCGGCGGCCCCCGCGCAGTCCTGGTGCAGCACGCCGTTGGCAGTGGGCCGCCAGCCCGCCGGGGGCGGCTGGGGCTGGTCGAAGATGGTGCTCGTGGTTAGGTGCAGGCCGCCCTCTCCCTGCACGATGAACGTCTGCAGGTACCCTTGCAGGCGCAGTTCTGCCAGGGCGGCCAAGACGGCGCGTCGCCCGGTGCCCCTGCGACTCCTTGCACTTTCTTCTTTTTCTCGCAGGAGGTCGTCGGCTGTCATTGACACGCCATCCGCATTGGATAACAGTCGGATCAGCACACCCTGTGCAGTAAAGCTCAAGTTTGGATTGCGTGTAATTTCGTGAGAAATTTGATCATAGTTTTGTTCTGGCCTTGGTGAGCGTTTAATCCCGCCCCCGAGGTCCACGCGCGCGGGTCGCACATGGGAGCTCACGGGCGCCCCCCCCAGATCACAGCTAATTTGGTGGTAGACGCAGTTTGCTAATTTAGCTGGCGCCCGTCTGAATTGGCGCTGCCATCCACGCGGGCTGGCAGAATAATATGACTGCAGCTCGGTACTAAGGTATTTGACAGGATTATCACCCATCCGACCTAGATAATGCTTCCGGTGGGTGCGAAATTGCCATATCAGCACTGGCATAGCCATTCTGGCGACCCATTGCACTTTGCGCAATTCCTGCAATTGCACATCGTTCATGGGGGCGCTCATGCCGCACCTCCAGCGATTTTCCTTGGGCGCCCAGGTCCGCGCCTGGCAGGCCTAATGGATTTATTATCTACGGCATTATCGATGCCGGAATCAATCAATTGCGCAAGATCGACCAAACGGACGTAACGGCGTCCATTTATTTTGAGGGTCGGCAGGGGGAATTCACCCCTGCAAATCGCTTCGGTGGTGGCCCGTTGGGGATTTTTGGGCCCCGGCAAAAGCACCTTGTAAATTTCCGCAGCGTTGATAATAGGACGATTATCAAATCGCTTAGCAAGAATCGTAATTGTGTCCATGTCGGCATCCAATAGTTAATGGGATGCCGTGCACAAAATTTAGCCACGCCCGCGCCGCACGGCCGCATTAACTAAGTTAATGCGTGCGCTGGGCCTGTGGACAATCAGTTAGGGCGCTGAGAGATTAACTTTTGGCTAAGAGCCAAATGCGCTAAATGCCGATTATTAATAATCGGTAATGCCAAATGAGATATAATCGTTGCGATTATCTCAATTACCCTCACCAGCGTGCCCGCGTGCCGCGCCAGCGCGCGCGCGCGGGCACTGGCGCGCCGCGCACTGGCGCGGCGCGCCAGTGTGCGGCAGTGCGGCGCAAGCCCTCCCCAGCCGAGCCACCAGAGGAGCCTCGGCAGACCCGCAGCAGCCACCAACGCCACGCAGGAGCTGGCGGTGGACCAAAGGCCAGGTGCGCGGTGCAGCGTCCCAGCGGCGAGAAGGAGCAGCAGCGCGCGGCCCGCCACGATGGATGCCCGCCAAGCGGCTGGCGCGGCCGCGAGCCGCTGAAAATGACACGTTGTGCGTGCAAGGCGCAGCATGCACATACGCTACATCTTCGCAACCACCACGCCGCTCGCCGATGTGCCTCTGAGAGGGAAATCCAGCCGCTACGCCGCGTGATTCAGCTCACGCACAACCTCGGGCCGCAACCTGGCAATCATGATCAGCATGCGCGCCGCGCCGGAGGGTTGTTTGCGGCCCTGCTCCCAGCTTTGCAGTGTGCGGATCGATACGCCCAGAATCCGTGCAAACTGGGCCTGCGTCAGGCCGGCGTTGGCGCGCGCCTCAACCACTGGCGAATACACGGTCCGTGCCGCGCCGCGCTTCATCTGCCGCACCGATCCCAAGAGTTCGGCGCCGAGATCGCGCTTGGCATCGCGGGCACGCAACTGTTTTTCGGTCATCGTCATGGTTCCAACTCCTTCGCAATCTTTCGCAGCACGTCCGGTGCAATGGTGTCCTGGGCGTTCTTGGCATAGATCAGCAGCAGCACGATGCTGCCGCCGACCAATCGATTGAAAGATCACGCGCACGCCGCCGCGCTTACCACTTCCCCGCCTTGCCCAGCGCACCTTGCGACATCCACCGGCACCGGGAATCACATCGCCCGCCTCCGGGTGCTGTGACAAGTACACCGCGAATTCCATGCGCTCGTCTTCGGTCCAGTAATCGGGCCACAGGCGCGAGAAAAGCGGCGTCTCGATGATGGTGTACATCCACGCAAGCTACTACTGAGTAGTAGTCGCGTCAATCCCTTCTACCCCGGTTTCTTGGCCCGATTCGCCGCACGCGATTGACTCGGCGGGTGCTTAACCTGCGTTCTTTTTTCGTCCTCGACGAGGCGCGCTCGGGCCGGGTTGCTGCTGCGACTTGAGATCTGCGATCTTCCGCGCCAGGTGCGCCGGATCGATGTGCGTGTAGCGCTTGAGGCTGCGCAGATCCTTGTGGCCGGTGATCGACGCAACTTCCATCACGTTGAGGCCCAGCTCGAAAAGCCGCGAGGCCGCTTCGTGTCGCAAGTCGTGAAAGTGCAACCCTTCGATGCCCGCGCGCTTGCATGCGCGTTTCCACGCGAGCTCGACCGCCTGCGCGGTCAGTGGGAACATTCGCCCACCAGGCGGGCGCGGCAGCGCTTCCAGTACCGCCACCGCCCGGCCCGTCAGCGGCACGGTTCGGCTTTCGCCGTTCTTCGTGTCCTCAAGGTGCGCCGTCTGTGTCTTGAGGTCCACGTTGTCCCACGTCAGCGCCAGCAACTCGCCCTGGCGCATGGCGGTCTCGATCGCGATCTGCACCAGCGGCCGCATCCAGGGGTTGCGCGTGCCGACACGGTAGGCACCGGCGCGCTTCGTGCCCTGCACGTCGCCGGCGTGGTCTTCCAGCGCATCCAGCAGACGCTGTTCCTCGTCGCCCTCCAGGCGGCGGTCGCGTGCCCTGCCCTGCACCGGCCGGCGGATCGCCGAGACGACGTGCTCGATCGGCAGGCCGAGATCCTTGCGCGCCCATGTCAACACGCCGCCGAGCGTGGACAATTCGCGATTCACGGTTGCCGCAGCGACACAGCGCAGGCGCGCGTCACGCCACTCGGCCAGCGCGGCACCGGTCAGTGCGGTGAGCACCAGATGCCCGAGATCTTCGCGGAAACGGGCGACGTGATACTTCGCCACGTGCCGCGACTTCTTGCCCGGTAACACGTCGGATTCATAACGATTCAAAAGCTGCGTCACCGTCATGCGACGTGCGATCCTGAGATCGCGCCAGTCCCCGCGCGCAATATCTGCCTCCTGCGCCGCGGCCCACTCACGGGCCTGCAGCTTGGTCGCGAAGGTACGCGAAACAGGCTTTGCCCCGGCCTTCCGAACCTTCGCCTGCCACAGTCCGCTTGCCCGCTGCACGATGCTCGCCACGATCGACCTCAACTGTCCCCGAATTGTCCCTGGGAAGCATAAAATGCCATGAAAACCGCGTCAATGCTAGAGTCGATTAAACTTTCGGGAGGTAGAAGTCGAAGGTTCGAATCCTGTCACCCCGACCAAAATCAAGCAATTGAGAAAGGCCTCGGCACCGTCCGGGGCCTTTATTTTGGCGCTGTTCGCGCTGAGTATGGATTTGCTCATGCAGCGAGGGCCAAGGCGAGCAGCGATGAGGTCTGAACGCCGGTTCGCGTGTTCCGGTCCAAGGCGCGGTACCACCCCAGGTAATTGGGC
>JAJZEB010000127.1 GCA_021805805.1 Pseudomonadota bacterium
CCTGATCGGGCCCAACGGAGCGGGCAAGACCACGGCGTTCAACCTGATCACCGGGGTCTACAAGCCGACCGAGGGCCGCATCACCTTCGAGGGGCGCGACATCACGGGCCAGGCGCCGTACCGCATCGCGCAGGCGGGGATTTTCCGCACCTTCCAGACGATCCGGCTGTTCCAGGGCCAGAGCGTGCTGGTCAATGTCCTGGCCGGGCTGCACCTGCGCACGAAGCAGCGCTGGTGGCAGGGGCTGCTGCGCACGCCGGCGCAGCGCCGCGAGGAAGTCGAGCTGCGCGCGCAGGCGATGGCGCTGCTCAAGCGCCTGGAGCTCGACGGCTTGGCCCACGAGGACGTGGGCTCGCTGTCGTACGGCGTGCAGCGGCGCGTGGAACTGGCGCGCGCGCTGATCGCCGGCCCCAAGCTGCTGATCCTCGACGAGCCGGCGGCCGGCCTGAACGACCAGGAATCGGCGGCTCTGAACAGGACCATCCTGTCGGTGCGCGATCAGGGCATCAGCGTGCTGCTGGTCGAGCACGACATGAACGTGGTGATGAACGTGACCGACCACATCGTGTGCATCAACTTCGGGCGCAAGATCGCCGAGGGCGATCCGGAGTTCATTCGCAACCATCCGCAGGTCATCGAGGCCTACCTGGGCAAGGATGACGACGACGACGACGGCGCCGGCGCCGGCGCCGCGGGAGGCCAGCCATGAATCTGCTCGAGATCGACGCGCTGGACGTGCGCTACGGCCACATCCAGGCGCTCAAGGGCGTCAGCCTGCAGGTGGCCGCCGGGGAGATCGTCACCCTGCTGGGGGCCAATGGCGCGGGCAAGACGACGCTGATGCGCAGCATCAGCGGGCTGCTGCGCCCCCACGCCGGTGAAATCCGGCTGCGCGGCAAGTCGATCCAGCGCACCGGGGCCGACGCCATCGTGCGCGCCGGAGTGTCGCAGGCGCCCGAGGGCAGGCGGGTGTTCCCGACGCTGAGCGTGGCCGAGAACCTGACGCTGGGCGGCTACACCCGCGCGGCCGGCGAGGCGCGGGAGACGCTGCAGCAGGTCTACGCGCTGTTCCCGCGGCTCAAGGAGCGCGCCGCGCAGCTGGCCGGAACGCTGTCCGGCGGCGAGCAGCAGATGCTGGCGATCGGCCGCGCGCTGATGGCGCGGCCGCAGCTGCTGCTGCTCGACGAGCCCAGCCTGGGGCTGGCGCCGATCATCGTGCGCGACATCTTCCGCACCCTGCGGCGCATCCGCGCGCAGGGCGTCACGGTGCTGCTGGTCGAGCAGAACGCGCGCATGGCGCTGAAGCTGGCCGACCGCGGCTACGTGCTGGAGACCGGCCGCGTCGTGCTGCAGGGCCCGGCCGCCGAACTGCTCGCCTCCCCCGAGGTGCACGCTTCGTACCTCGGCGGCGGGCACTGAGGCAGTGGACCAGGCAGGTAGATGCGCCCCTGCGCATCGGTCAGGACGGGCAGCGCGGTTGCGCTGGGCCGGGCATGGATGGAACCGGCGCAGACCGCGGCGTCCGCCGCCCCGCTTGCGGCGGCGGTGAAGGTGATCGGGCCCTGGTCCGTGATGTCGTGGGCGCCGATGCTCGCACAGACCGCGGCGTGGAAAGCATTGGCCGCGGTGTCGTGCATGCCGGCGTCGATGGTCACGGTGCCGTCACCGTTCGCGGTCGCGTTGGCGAGCAGGTCGGTGCGCGGTGGACTGACGAGGTATCCAGGTAGATCGAGCCCCGGCAGCCACTGCGCATGCGCGGTGAACGCCGCGGTCGCCAGCGTCGAGCAGGCAGCCAGCTGCCGAAGCCACGACTGCGCGAGGCGGATGGGAAACAGGGCAGCGGGCATCGGTGTCTCCTGAAGACGTTACGCATCAGAGGCTGCGGGGCGCCGGAAGTTCCGCGGCCGCCGCCGCAGCGCGGCGCGTCAGTTGCGCTGCAGCTCCGATCGCTCGTGGCGGCAG
Organism: Pseudomonadota bacterium; assembly: GCA_021805805.1. GTDB lineage: Bacteria > Pseudomonadota > Gammaproteobacteria > Burkholderiales > Burkholderiaceae_C > Thiomonas_A. The sequence goes on from JAJZEB010000127.1 coordinate 1,963, forward strand.
ACGTCGTTGACGCAGACGTCGAAGGTGACCTCGGTGGCTCCGCGCAGCAGCCAGGCCTGGCAGAACGACAGCGCCCACAGCGTGGCGCCGGGCGGCGCCACCGCGACGCGTTTGTGCCAGCTGCACGCCGTCTGCGCCTGCGTCGTCAGCTTCATGTCGACGATCGCCGGCACGCCCAGGTCGCTGATGGCGACCGCCACCGGAACCGCGTGGGCGCTGTTCACCGGGATGTCGCCGAACGGCATCGAGGTGGCGATCGTGGCCCCCTGCAGCGCGCCGGCGCCGGCCACGGGCTCCGGTGCCGGTTTCGATTCCGGCTCCAGCGCCGAACGCGGCAGGTAGAGCTCGCCGAACTGGCCCAGCGCCACCGGCCAGGCCGCAGTCGTCGGGCGACTTCCGCTGTCGCTGGCGCAGATGATGGCGTCGTGCGCCGAATAGGACAATGCCACCGGGCCGTCGTTGCTGACGTCGCGGGCGCCGAACGCGCCGCAGACCTCGGCGTGGAAGGCATTGGCCTCGGCGCCGTGCGCTCCGGCCGGAATCATCAGATCGACACGGCTGGTCCAGACATGGTTGAGCAGCAGCAGTTCCTGCTGCGGGCTGACAAGATGGGTCGTGGATCGATCCGGCATCGGCGCCGCTTGTTGGGCGAGGGCGCTCGATGCGCTGGCGAGCGCGAGCGAGGCGGTGAGGGCAGCGTGGTTCATGGCAGGCTCCTGGTACGCATCCGCGTCGGTGGACACGGTGATGCTGGGACACGCTTTGCTCCGCTCGGGTTCCATGCCGACGACGTGGCGGCGGCGACGCAAGCGACCCCAGGCTGGCGCAACAGCGCGGTCGGCGACGCCGCGCCAGCGCGGCACGCGGCGCGTAGCCTCGATACGGTGGCGGCGGGCGGCGGGCCTGCCGCGTGTCGAGCGGCGGATCCGGGATGGGCGACCTGTTGTGGGCCTGGGGCCAGTTCACCGCCAGCGCGCTGCTGGTCGGCGCCGGCGGCTACCTGCTGTGCCGCGACGGCGAGGCCGTCGGCCGTGCGCTGGGACTGGCCGGAGGCTGGATCGGGCTGGCGCTGACCGCGTCGGTGACCTCGCTGCCCGAGCTGGCGACCGGCATCAGTGCGGTGTCGGTCGCCGCGGTGCCGAACATCGCGCTGGGCGACGCTCTCGGCAGTTGCGTGATCAACCTGGTGTTCCTGGTCGTCGCCGACCTGGTGCTGCGCGGCGAGCCGATGTACCGCGCGACCAGTGCGTCGCATGTGCTGTCGGCCGCGTTCGGCGTGCTGCTGATCGGCTTCATCGGCCTGAACCTGCTGCTGGCCCGGGTGCCGGGGCTGCACACGCCGCAGTTCGGCCATGTCGGCTGGTACAGCCCGGTGCTGCTGGCGCTGTATCTGCTGGCGCTGCGCATGTCGTGGCGCTACGCGCACGACGCGCAGGCGGCGGCGCCGGCGCCGCCGCCATGGGCGCGCTTCGCCCGCACGGCGCTGCTGGTGGCGCTGGCCGGGGCGTGGCTGCCGCACGCCGCGGCGGCGCTGGCCGATGCGATGGGCTGGAACCGGACCTTCATCGGTACCCTGTTCGTCGCCGGCGCGACCTCGCTGCCCGAGCTCGCAGTGACCCTGGCCGCGATACGCGTGCGCGCGCTGGACATGGCGGTGGGCAATCTGCTCGGCAGCAATCTGTTCAACGCCGCGATCGTCGCCGTCGACGACCTGTTCTACCGCCCGGGCCCGCTGCTGTCGGCGGTCTCGCCGCTGCACGCGATCACCGCGCTGTGCGCGGTGCTGATGACCAGCCTGGCGCTGATCGGCCTGTTCTACCGGCCGCTCGGCCGGATTCTGCGCACCGTCGGCTGGATCAGCGTCGGGTTGCTGCTGTTCTACCTGTTCAACGCCTATGTCGTCTTCGTCCACGGCGACTGAGATCGCGGCGCACGCGCGCGACGCCGCGCAGCTGGCGCGCACGCTGCAGGTCGACGCCGCACGCGGCCTGTCCGCCGACGAGGCCGCGCGGCGGCTGCGCCGCGATGGCCCGAACGCACTGCCGCAGGGGCCCCGGCGCGGCTGGCTGAGCCGGCTGCGCGATCAGCTGGCCGACTTCATGATCGTCGTGCTGCTCGGCGCCGCGGCGCTGTCGGCGCTGGTCGGCGACGCGCTCGATGCGCTGGCCATCGGCGCCATCGTGGCCTTGAACGCGGCCATCGGCGTGGTCCAGGAGTGGCGCGCCGACCGCGCCCTGCGTGCACTGCGCCGCTTCGCCACGCTGAGCGCCAGCGTGCTGCGCGACGCGCGTGCCCAGCGCATCGACGCGCACCAGCTGGTCGTCGGCGACATCGTGCTGCTCGACGCCGGCGACATGGTCCCGGCCGACCTGCGGCTGCTGCAGGTCGCCCAGCTGGCGGTCGACGAGTCGGCGCTGAGCGGCGAGTCGGTCGCCGTGCACAAGCACACCGCGCCGCTGCCGCAGGCCACGCTGGCGCTCGGCGACCGCGCCAACATGGCCTGGCGTGGCACTCTGGTCGTCGCCGGCCGCGGTCGCGGCATCGTCGTGGGCACCGGTGCGCGCACCGAGCTCGGTCGCATGGCCGCGCTGGTGCGGCGCGCGCCGGGCTATGCGACGCCGCTGCAGCGCCGCCTCGGCGCGCTGGGCCGGCGGCTGTCGCTGCTGGTGCTGGCGATCTGCGGCGCGCTGTTCGTGCTCGGCGTGGCGCGTGGCGAGCCGTGGGTGCCGATGGCGCTGACCGCGGTCAGCCTCGCGGTGGCGGCGATTCCCGAGGCACTGCCGGCGGTCGTCAGCGTGGTGCTGGCGCTGGGCGCGCGCGCGATGGCCAGGCATGCGGCGCTGGTGCGCCGGCTGGCCGCGGTCGAGGCGCTGGGCGCGGTGACGGTGATCTGCAGCGACAAGACCGGCACCCTGACCGTCAATCGGATGCGTGTCGAGGCCACGCGCACCTGGGACGCGCTGCCGGACGACGCGCTGTGGCAGGCGCTGGTGCTGTGCAACGACGCGGTTGCCGGCGCGCAGGGCGGCTGGATCGGCGACCCGATGGAAGTCGCGCTGCTCGAGGCGGCCGCGCGGGCCGGCGTCGACATCGCCGCGCTGCGTGCGGCGCGGCCGCGCCGGGTCGAGTTCGCTTTCGATGCGCAGCGTCGGCGCATGACCACCGTGCACCCGGATGGCTGGCGCTGGCAGGCGCTGACCAAGGGCGCGCCCGAATCGGTGCTGCCGCGCTGCGGCGTGCGGCGCGGCCTGCACGGCGCGCATCGTTTCGATGTCGACGCGGTGCAGCGCGCGGCGCACGCGCTGGCCGCGCAGGGCATGCGGGTGCTGGCGGTGGCCGAGCGGCACTGGGATGCGCCGCCGCCGGGCGACGTCGCCGCGGTCGAGCGCGACCTGTGCCTGCTCGGCCTCGTCGCGTTGCGCGATCCGCCACGGCCCGAGGCGCGCGCCGCGGTGGCGGCCTGCCACGCCGCGGGCATTCGCGCGGTGATGATCACCGGCGACCACGCGGCCACCGCGCGTGCGATCGCCGCCGAACTGGGCTTCGGCCTGCGCGGCGCCGCGCCGGTGGTGCTCGACGGCAGCGAGCTGGCCGCGCTCGACGACGCCGCGCTGCGCGCGGCCGTGCCGCGGGTGCAGGTGTTCGCACGCATGGATCCGGTGCAGAAGATCCGCATCGTCGACGCGCTGCAGCAGCGCGGCGACGTGGTCGCGATGACCGGCGACGGCGTCAACGACGCGCCCGCGCTGCGCCGCGCCGACGTCGGCGTGGCGATGGGGCGCGGCGGCACCGACGTGGCGCGCGAGGCCGCCGGGCTGATCCTGCTCGACGACCATTTCGCCACCATCGTCGCCGCGGTGCGCGAGGGGCGGCGCATCGTCGACAACCTGCGCAAGTTCCTGCGCTATGCGCTGGCCGGCAATCTGGGCGAAATCGGTGCGGTCGCGCTGGCGCCGCTGTGCGGCATGCCGCTGCCTTTGCTGCCGGTGCAGATCCTGTGGGTCAACCTGGTCACTGACGGATTGCCGGGCCTGGCGTTCGGCGCCGAGGCCGCCGAACCGGACGTGATGCGGCACGGGCCGCGGTCGCCGCGGCACAGCCTGCTGGCCGGCGCGACCTGGCAGCAGGTGCTGGGCGCCGGCGCGCTGATCGCTGCGCTGTGTCTGGCGCTGCAGGCCTGGGCCGTCGACGTCGCGCACGGCCGCACGATGGTGTTCACCACCCTGACGCTGAGCCAGCTGGGCCACGCGCTGGCGATCCGCGTCGAGCATGCGCCGTGGTGGCGCGCCAGGCCGTGGCGCAACCCGGCGCTGCTCGGCGCGGTGGCGCTGACCGCGGCGCTGCAGCTGCTCGCGGTCTACCTGCCGGCGCTGCAGCGGCTGCTGCATACGGTCGCGCTGAGCCCGCTGGAGCTGGCGCTGTGCGCCGGCGGAACGCTGCTGGTCGCCGCCGCGGTCGAGGTCGATCGCGCGCTGCGGCGCCGCGCCCGCGGCTGACCGGGCGTACACGCCATCACGGCACGTGCTGGACCTCGCCGCTACCGTTGCGGCAGACCGCGCCGGTGCAGGCGAGCAGCTGCGCGAACGCCGCGTAGGCGTCGCCGTGGGCGTGGCAGAAGCTCAGGCTGGACAGCGTCACGTCGCCGCCGGCGAGCTCGAACGGCTTGCTCCAGCCGCAGCGGCCGGCCTGCTCGGCGATCTGCGCCGACACGCGCACCGCGCTGCCGTCGTCCAGGCCGACGAAATCGGCCGCGGCGACCGCGTAGTACGCGCGTTCGGCAGGGACCAGCCCGTACGGCCCGTGCAGGTCGAGCGTGAACGCGTTCGCGCCGCCCGCGGCCGGTCCGGGCGATGCCGTGGCGCCGCCGGCACCGCGCGCGCCGGCGCTCGCCGGAACCAGCGCCGAGCTCGGCACGAA
>JAJZEB010000128.1 GCA_021805805.1 Pseudomonadota bacterium
CGCGCATCACGACCGCGACGTCAACGCCGCTGTGAACATCAAGAATCTGGCCGCAAGTTCTGCGGTTTCAGCCTGTGGAGAGGAAGGCGCTGACGCGCGCCGCAAGGTGCGCGTGAAACCGGCCTCACCGAAGCAGGAAGTCAGCTTCGATCATGTTTGCGCATGATCGAGCAAGTCTGACGGAACGGTTGCTTGCCAGCGAAAACGGACGACCCCCGAAAAGGACGCGGCCTTTGAGCGCCCACCCGCGCGCGGTCTGTCGGTTGCCTGAGGCGCGCGTCAGCGCGGGTCGGGCGGGACTTGGCAGCAGCCAGACCGAGCCCCTGCCGCTCGGCGTAGGCGCGAACGGTCAGGCCGTCGAGATCGCAGGCCTGCACGATGTCGCGGTCGGCCGCGTGCGCGCTCCACGCGTGCAGCACGCAGTCGAATGCGGAGGTGACCGATTCAGGCACGCTCATACCAGCCTCGCGACGCGCCGACAACGCGGACCACCAGCAACATCACCGGGACCTCGATCAGGACCCCGACCACGGTGGCCAGGGCGGCACCCGACGCGAAGCCGAACAGGCTGATCGCGGCCGCGACCGCCAGCTCGAAGAAGTTCGACGCTCCGATCAGCGCAGACGGGCAGGCGATGGCGTGCTTCTCGCCGAGCAGCCGGTTGAGGCCGTAGGCCAGGGCCGAGTTGAACAGCACCTGGATCAGGATCGGCACCGCCAACAGGGCGATGATCAGTGGCTGGCGCAGGATGGCGTCGCCCTGGAAGGCGAACAGGAGCACCAGCATGGCCAGCAGCGCCGCGATCGACCATGGCCCGATGCGCGCGATCACCGACTCGAAGTGGTCCCGGCCGCGCGTCAGCAGCAGCCGACGCCAGACCTGCGCCAGAGCCAGCGGGATCACGATGTACATGAGCACCGAGGCCAGCAGGGTCGCCCACGGCACGTGAATGGCCGACACCCCGAGCAGCAGCGCGACGATGGGCGCGAAGGCGAACACCATGATGGTGTCGTTGAGCGCCACCTGGGAGAGGGTGAACAGCGGGTCGCCGCCCGACAGCCGGCTCCAGACGAACACCATCGCCGTGCATGGCGCGGCGGCCAGCAGGATCAGCCCGGCGACATAGCTGTCGAGCTGGGCGGCGGGCAGCAGCGGCGCGAACAGGTGGCGGATGAACAGCCAGCCCAGCAGGGCCATCGAGAACGGCTTGACCAGCCAGTTGACGAACAGGGTCACGCCGATGCCGCGCACATGCTGGCGTACCTCGTGCAGGGCCGTGAAGTCCACCTTGACCAGCATCGGGATGATCATCAGCCAGATCAGCAGGCCGACGGGCAGGTTGACCTGGGCGAACTGCAGCCTCCCGAGCAGATGGAACGGCGCCGGCAGCAGCTGGCCGAGGGCGATGCCGACGACGATGCACAGGAACACCCACAGGGTCAGCCAGCGCTCGAATAGGCTCATCGGTGCGCCGGCGGCGGCGCGGGCCGTGACTTCGCATTGCGCGCTCATGGTCAGACCCCCAGAGCGTCGCGCACCGCCGGGATCAGGCGGGCGCGGATGTCGTCGCGCACCTGCACGAAGCTCTCCAGGGGCTCGCCGTGCGGGTCGTGGAACGGCAAGTGGATGCTCGGCACCGGGCGCGGGAAGATCGGGCAGGCCTCGCGCGCGTTGTCGCAGACCGTGACCACGAGGTCGAAGTGCCGATCGATCAGCGAGTCGACGTCCTTCGGGAACAGGCCGTCGGTCGGCAGCCCGCCCAGCCGTAGCGCCTCGATGGCGCCGTCGGCGACCTTGGGCTGCGGGCGGGTTCCGGCCGAGGCGGCGCGCACATGGGGCCCGAGGTCGTGGTTGATCAGGGCTTCGGCCATCTGCGAGCGGCAGGAATTGCCGGTGCAAAGGATGAGCACGGACTGGATATCGGTCATGGCCGGGTCTCGGTTGTGGATCGGGTGTCGCCGATGCGTCCGATCGCGATGATCTCGCGCTGGATGGCGACGGCATCAAGCTTCGACAGTGGCAAGCTCAGGAACAGGGAGATGCGCTGGTTCAGCTGCCGGAAGGCCTCGGACATCGCCTGGCGGATCGCGGCGTCGTCGCCACGCACGGCCGCGGGATCGGGGATGCCCCAGTGCGCGGTCATCGGCTGCCCCGGCCAGACCGGGCAGACTTCGCCGGCCGCGCTGTCGCACACGGTGAAGACGAAGTCCATGACCGGAGCAGCGGGATCCGCGAATTCGTCCCAGCTCTTGCTGCGCAGTTTCGCGACATCCAGGCCCTGGCCGGACAGCAGATCGCGGGCGAACGGATTGACAGCGCCGGCCGGATGGCTGCCGGCGCTGTAGGCGTGAAAGCGGCCCTTGCCGAGCTGGTTCAGGATGACCTCAGCCAGGATACTGCGCGCCGAATTTCCGGTGCAAAGGAAAAGTACGTTGTAACTGCGGTCGGGCATGTCGATTCCTCGATGAGTCGTTGCGGGCATGGTCGCAGCCTGCGCTCTAGCGCGGCGCTTCGGCGTGGTGTCCACAGTGGCGGTTCGCGGCAGGCACGAGCTGCCGCCGCAGCAATTCGAGGTCAGGAATGCGATCAGGTCATCCATCGCCGAATAGTTGGCGGCATAGAAAATGAAACGGCTCTCCTGTCGCCTGCCGATCAGCCCGACGCGTGCGAGGTGAGACAGGTGGAAGGACATCGTCGGGCCGGGCAGCCCCAGGTGCTCGCCGATTGCGCTCGGGTTCATCCCCTCGGGACCGGCCTCGACGAGGAGGCGGAAGATCCCGAGGCGCGACTCGTGGCCGAGCGCAGCCAGAAGATCCGCAGCGTTTAACATTTCCATAATTGTGGAATTATAGCGACGCTGGCATCTGTCGCACAAGAGGCAGGAAAGGTGCCAGACTTGCGCCCCAGGTGACGCACTCGTCTACGCCCCCGCCATTGTTGCGCCATCGCGTAGACGGCGACCGTTGCCGCGGCGAAGCCCGACGCCGCACCAATGCCGAGAGCCCAGCGTGGCCCCAGATGATCGACGGGGCCAAAGGAAGTTTCGCGCGTGCCCAGCGCTGAGACTGGCCACCGAAGCGGCACGCGCCAAGGCGTCCTTGTGCGACACGCCCGGCGCTGCAGCGTGGCGGCAATCAGTCGATCTGCAGCGGCCCGCATTCCGCAAGCCGGCGCACGAGGTCGACGCCGACCAGCTTCGACGGGGTATAGGCACCACCGGCCGGCTGCGTCGTCGCCAGATGCTCGACGACCGCGAGCGCACCGCTGACCGTCAGGCTGTAGCCGTTGCCGGTTCGCATCCGCGCGGTCACCGTCTGCCCGCGCGCATTGCGTGCCTCGCCCCAGACGAAAGTCGGGGTCCGCGCACGCGCATCGGCGTCGGGTCCGTGCACCGTTTTCGCAATCCGCGACTGGATCAGCGCCAGCACGCCCGGAATCCGCAGCAGCGGGCGCAGCCAGCGCGCGCGGCGAGCGTTGGCGATCATCGCCGGCGAGCCGGCAACGTAGACCTCGATGTTCGCGATGCCGGTGCTGTGGAACGCCGTCGACACGTCGCCCCACGGAATCGTCATCGCCAGCTTCTCGCCATTGCCGAAATCGATCCGGCGCACGCGGTAGGCCAGCGGCACGTCGACGATGCGCCCATCGCGGCGCACCTTGCCACCTTGCGCCAGCCCCTCGACCGAGGTCTTCGCGGTTCCCGGCGACATCGCCGAGCGAGAATCGAAACCAAGCGCGAGGTGGTCGGCATCGGGCAACGCGGCCTTCAGCGCGGCGGCGACGCAGTCGGTCGGAATGACATCGAAGCCGACCCCGGGGCAGACCACCACACCGGAGTCGCGCGCCCGCGCATCGAACGCCTGCGCGCGCTCGAACACGGCGATCTCGCCGGTGATGTCCAGATAGTGCGCCCGCGCCCGCAGACAGGCCTCGATCATCGGCGCCGCGGTGGCCGAGAATGGTCCGGCGCAGTTCAGCACCAGCGCGTGGCCGTCGATCGCCTGCGCCACCGCCGTCACGTCGTCGAGCGCGAACACGCGCGCCTGCAGGCCCAGTTCGCGCGCTAGCGCGTCGACCCTGCCGGCGTTGCGGCCGGCCAGCAGCGGCGTCAGGCCGCGGCGCACCGCCTCGCGCGCGATCAGCTCTCCGGTGTACCCGTTGGCGCCATAGATCATCCACTTCATCGTCGGCCCCCTCGCGGCTGCATCGAAGACCGCAGCATAGGGGCGAAACCGGCTGCGCACGGCCGGCTTGCCGCGGCTGCCCGCCGCCGGAACAACCTGTCGACCGCCCGAGCCGAGGGGTTGTCGCGGCGGCCGCGGCGCGCGATGCTGGCCGCGACGACGGTGGCGCAACGGGGGCGGCGATGGCGAAGAACATCCTTTTCTGTGCCGACGGCACCTGGAACGGCGACGACAACGATCCGGCCGATTCGACCAATCCCAGCAATGTGCTGAAGCTGTTCCACAATCTGGACGGCGTCGACACCATCGACACCTACGGCCTCGCCGACGAGCAGGAGCGGATGCTCGCCGGCGCCGACGGCACGCCGCTGCAGGTCGCCAAGTACCTGCACGGCGTCGGCGATTCGGCGAACTGGCTGGTCAAGCTGATCGGCGGCACCCTCGGCGCCGGACTGGTGGCCCGCGTCGTGCGCGGCTATACCTTCGTCTCGCGCCACTACCAGCCCGGCGACGCCATCCACCTGATCGGCTTCAGCCGCGGCGCCTACACCGCGCGCGCGTTGTCCGGCCTGATCGCGGCCAGGGGGCTGCTCGACAGCGACCGGATGGACCTCGACGACCGCGCCGGTGCGTACCGCGCCGGCGCCGCGGTATGGAGCGCATACCGCCGCGACGCACTGGCTGGCGACGCCGACATGCTGGGCAAACTCGAGGACCTGCTCGGCATGCTGCCCGGATTCGTCGGCTGCCCGGCCGGTGCGATCGCGTTGCGCAGCGGTGTCGCGGTGGCGACCGTCGCGGTCTGGGAGACGGTCGGCGCAATGGGCATCCCGGTGTTCGACGCCCAGCACGCCAACATCGATGCGCTTCGTTTCACCGATGCGAAACTGGCCGGCAATGTCGTCCGCGGCGTGCAGGCGATCGCCATCGACGAGCGTCGCGGCAACTTCAGCCCCTGCATCTGGGATGCCGATCCGCGCGTGACCCAGGCACTGTTTCCCGGCGCGCATTCGGACGTCGGCGGCGGCTACCCGCTGACCGGCGGCGAGTCCGGGCTGTCCGATGGCGCGCTGGACTGGATGACGACCATGCTGCGGCCGTGTGGCGTGCGCTTCGCGTCGTCGCCTGCCGTGCCGCCGCAGCCGTCGGCGATGGCGACCGCGCACGACCCGGTGCTGCACCTGCCGTGGCGCCTGCTCGACAAGTCGACCCGGGTGCCGCCGCGCGCGCAGCTGCCGGGCGGACTGCTGCTGCACGATTCGGTGCGCGCGCGGCTGGCCGCGCCCCAGGTACGCGCCGATCCGACGCAGCCGCCGGCGCCGTACCGGCCGGCGAATCTGGCCGACTACGGCGTCTGACCCCGGGTGGCCGGGCCTTGCCGGGTCGGATTGCGGTGGCGCGCGCCCGGCCATTCGCGTCAGGGGGCGTAACGTCTGGCCGAGACCCGGCAGGGGCTCGACCCGCTCGACAGGCTGGCCGTCGGGCAGGACTTGATGCGCGCGCAGTGGCGCTGGCCGGTCGGCATGCCGCTGTGCTCGTCGCCGTGCACGCCTTCATGAAGAAGACGCAGAAGACGCCGGACGACGAGTTGGCATTGGCGCGCAAGCGCCAGAAGGAGTTGAAGTCATGAGCAAGAAGCATCACGGATCGAGCCTCGATGATTTCCTGAAGGACGAAGGCGTCTTCGAGGAAACGCAGGCCCTCGCGGTCAAAGAAGTGGTGGTCTGGCAGCTAACCGAGGCCATGCAGCAGCGCTCACTGACCAAGACGCAGCTGGCGACGATGCTCAAGACCAGCCGCTCGCAAGTCGATCGGCTGCTTGACCCCACGCGCGATGTCACCCTGTCCACGCTACAACGCGCCGCGGCCCTTGTCGGCCGCAAAGTGCGGATTGAGCTTGTGTAAGTTGAGGGTGTTGGCGGCTTTGTAAATCCGCAGTTCCACCTTGGCGCTGCCGGTGCGGCGGCGATGTCCACCGCAAGCGCATCGCGTTGTGTGGAGTCGACTGCTGGCGGCAGCGGCGCGGTCGCCGCTTCGGAATTTGCGCAGCGTGTGTTTCGGCCGAGAGGCCGATCGTCATTCCCGCAAGAGGTCGTGCATTCAATCGGCCCGCATGCGAGCCCACGAGGAGCCGTGGAGCAAGTTCGCGAGAGGGGTCTGAGGGGGCATGGTGGGCGCGATCGAAGCGCTCAATGACCGATCCTCGCCCTCCAGGGCCTTGGGTGGGAGCGTTCGATCGCGTGGCGGATCTGCGGCACAGGTGGGTTCGGGGCAGCGTCTTGCCGAGCAGCGGCCACGTTTGGCAGGCACAATCCCTCTGGGGAACAATGTCTTTCAACACTTTGTTCTCCGTTTCGACACTTTGTCATCCCAGACCTCTTCCACAGGCGTCGCACAACAAAGTGTAGAAATCGCTTCAGAGGGGAGACCCTGTCTGGCAGGGATTGATCGAGGGGGCCGTGGCCCTGGATATCCGTGTCCTTAGTCTGAAGTTATTGCTGACCCGGCTGCGCACGCAGTGGCAGGTCCTCGAGGACGATGAGGTCAAGGTAGCCAAGCTACGCGAGCTTCAGCGCTATTTCGTCAAGAGCTCGTCGGCGCTGGGTCACGAGCTTTCCCAGCTTCGGAGGCTGCGATGAACGCCTCGCGCCTGATGGGCGCGGATGA
>JAJZEB010000129.1 GCA_021805805.1 Pseudomonadota bacterium
ATGCGCTACGCTGGAGTGCGAAAGCCGACGTTCCATTCCCGGACGATGAGCCCCTCCAGTGTTTTCCTGCCGGCCGCCGAAGGCGACCTGACGCGCCAGCTGCGCGAGTTGCACGCATTGGTCCGCGCGACCTTCGCGTTCGCCGATCGGGTCGCGCTGGCGCTGTACGACGCGTCGACCGATTTGCTGAAGACGTTCGCCAGCAGCGACGTCGACGCGATCACGCTGGTCGGGCACCAGATCGAGCTCGCGCGCGTGCCGTCGCTGGCGGCGCTGGCCGCGCAGCGCAGCGACCGCGTGGTCGACGACATCGGATGCGCGTTCGGCAGCGCGTCGAAACACAGCGCCTGGCTGCGCGCGCGCGGTTATCGCGCCAGCTACACGGTGCCGCTGTACGACGGAGCCGAGCTGGCGGCGTTCCTGTTCTTCGACTCGAAGACCGCGGCGAGTTTCACGCCCGCGGTTGCGTCATGGCTGAGTCGCCTGAGCCGGATCGTTTCCCGGCAATTGCTGGCGCGGCGGCGCCTGGCCGGCGGCGTGCTCGGCGCGGCGAGGGTGGCGATCGGACTGGCGCGTGCGCGCGACCTCGAAACCGGCCAGCATCTCGAGCGCATGGCGCATTACTCGCGACTGATGGCGCACGCGCTGGCGCCGGTACGCGGCCTGGGCGACGAGTACGTCGAAGACGTGTTCCTGTTCGCGCCGCTGCACGACATCGGCAAGGTCGGAGTTCCGGATCGCATTCTGCACAAGGCGGGCAAGCTTGAAGTCGACGAGTGGGCGGTGATGCGCCGTCACGTCGAAATCGGCGAGCGCATCATCGACACCATCGCGAATTGCGGTGGCCACGATGACAGCGCAGCGCTTCGCACGATGCGCAACATCGTCGCCGAACACCCGAGCGCGGCGACGGTTCGGGTTATCCGCGGGGCTTGCGGGGCGAGGCGATCGCGCTGGAAGCGCGCATTGTCGCCGTGGCCGACGTGTACGACGCGCTGAGCAGCCGGCGCCCGTACAAGAGCGCGTGGAGCGACGAAGCTGTCTGGCGCGAACTGTCCGCCCAGGCCGCTGCGGGGCGGCTCGACGCCGACTGCGTCGCAGCGCTGCACGCCGGGGCCGACGAGCGCCGTCAGATCGCGCAGCGTTTCGCCGAACGGGATTGAGCCCGAAGGCTCGCCGCACCCCGGCAGCGCGTTCAGCGCGGGTAGGCGACGAAAATCTCCACGCGTCGGTTCATCGCGCGCCCAGCCGCGGTCGCGTTGCTCGCCACCGGGTCGGCAGCGCCCATTCCGGCCGTGGTGATGCGCGACGCGGCGACTCCGCGCGCGACCAGGTCGTCGCGCACGCTGCGCGCGCGGCTGCGCGACAGCGGCACGTTGATCGCATCGCTGCCGGTGCTGTCGGTGTAGCCGACGATCTGCACCGTCTCGCTCGGATTGCGCTGCAGGCCGTCGGCCAGTTGCGCGAGCACCGGAGCCAGCCGCGGGCTCAACGCGGCGCTGCCGACGGCAAAGCCGGCGTCTGCCGGAACGTTGATCTTCAGCCGGTTGTCGGCGGTCTGGCTGACCTGCACTCCGGTGCCGGCGCTGGCGGCCTGCATCTGCTGCTTCTGCTGCTCGAGGTGCCGGTTCCAGAGGTAGCCTCCGGCAGCGCCCAGCGCGGCGCCGACCGCGGCACCCTGCATCGCGCTGGATCCGGTGTTGCCTCCGGCGGTCAGCGCGCCGAGCACGGCGCCGGCTGCGGCGCCGATTCCGGCCCCCTGCGCAGTGCTGCGCTGCGACTGGTTCATGTCGGCACAGCCGCCCAGGCTGGTGGCCGCGGCCAGCGCGGCGGCCAGCGCGACGATCAGCGGTTTGTGGTGCATGGTGATCCTCCTTCGGGATGGCGCGACGCGCCGGCTCGCACAGTCTGCGGAAAGACTAGCAAATCCCGATGACCCTGTGCACGGGCGGGGTGTGTGCGCCGCGGCGCGCGGTCAAGGTACGCGCACCGCGGAGCCGCGCTCAGAGCACGAAGCGGGTCAGGTCCTCGTCGCGCGCGATCGCGCCCAGGCGCTCGTCGACGAACGCGGCGTCGACGCGCAGCTCGCGCGGCTGGCTGCCGTCAGCGTGGAACGAGGCGTCCTCGAGCAACCGTTCCATGACCGTGTGCAGCCGACGTGCACCGATGTTCTCGGTGCTTTCGTTGACGCCGTGGGCGACTTCGGCCAGCCGGCGGATTCCGTCGTCGACGAATTCGACGGTGACGCCGTCGGTGGCCAGCAGGGCCTGGTACTGCTTGACCAGGCTGGCGTCGGTGGCCGTCAGGATGGCGACGAAATCGTCGACCGAAAGGCTTTCGAGCTCGACCCGGATCGGGAAGCGCCCCTGCAGCTCGGGAATCAGGTCCGACGGCTTGGCGACATGGAACGCTCCGCTGGCGATGAACAGGATGTGGTCGGTGCGCACGCTGCCGTACTTGGTCGTCACCGTGGTGCCTTCGACCAGCGGCAGCAGGTCGCGCTGCACGCCCTGACGCGAAACGTCGGCGCCCTGCACGTTGCCGCGCGCGGCGATTTTGTCGACTTCGTCGAGGAACACGATTCCGTGCTGCTCGACGCGTTGCACGGCCTGGGCACGGATTTCCTCGTCGTTGAGATGCTTGGCCGCTTCCTCGTCGATCAGCTGGCGCAGCGCGTCGCGCACCTTCAGGCGGCGCCCCTGGGCGGCGCCGGCGAACAGGCCGCGCAGCTGCTCGGCCATTTCCTCCATGCCGGGCGGGGCCATGATGTCGACCGCCTGCTGCGGCAGCGCGATCTCGAGTTCGATTTCACGCTCGTCGAGCTGGCCCTCGCGCAGGCGCTTGCGCAGGATCTGCCGGGTGTGGCCGTCGTCGGTCGGCAGCGGCTGGCCCGAGGCGTCGTGCGGGCGCGGCAGCAGCACGTCGAGGATGCGGTCCTCGGCGGCGTCTTCTGCGGCGCCACGGTGCTGCGCCATGGCCTGCTCGCGCGCGCGCTTGACCGCGACGTCGACGAGGTCGCGCACGATGGTGTCGACGTCGCGGCCGACGTAGCCGACCTCGGTGAACTTGGTCGCCTCGATCTTGATGAACGGCGCATTCGCCAGCCGCGCAAGGCGGCGCGCGATCTCGGTCTTGCCGACTCCGGTGGGGCCGATCATCAGGATGTTCTTCGGCGTGATCTCGTGGCGCAGAGGCTCGGCGACCTGCTGGCGGCGCCAGCGGTTGCGCAGCGCCACCGCGACGGCACGCTTGGCGTCGGCCTGGCCGACGACATAGCGGTCGAGTTCGGAGACGATTTCGCGCGGGGTCATGTCCATGGCGGATGTCCTGCGCTGCGCGTCAGTCGCCGAGCGACTCGATTCGCAGCTCGTGGTTGGTGTAGATGCACAGATCGGCGGCGATGTGCAGCGCGCGCTCGACGATGTCGCGTGCCGGCAGTTCGGTGTGCTCGAGCAGCGCACGCGCGGCGGCCTGTGCGTAGGCGCCGCCGGAGCCGATGGCCAGCAGGCCCTGCTCGGGCTCGAGCACGTCGCCGTTGCCGGTGATGATCAGCGAGTGCTCGGCGTCGGCCACCGCAAGCATCGCCTCCAGGCGGCGCAGCATGCGATCGGTGCGCCAGTCCTTGGCCAGCTCGACTGCGGCGCGCATGAGCTGGCCGCGGTGTTCCTCGAGCTTGGACTCGAAGCGCTCGAACAGCGTGAACGCGTCGGCGGTGCCGCCGGCGAAGCCGGCCAGCACGCGGTCGTGGTGCAGGCGGCGGACTTTGCGCGCGCTGGCCTTGACCACGATGTTGCCAAGGGTGACCTGGCCGTCGCCGCCAAGCGCGACCTGGCGCCCTCGGCGCACGCTGATGATGGTGGTGCCGTGATACTGCTGCATGAATCAGTGCGGGCGCGCGAGGCGCACCGTGCCGTGTTGGAGTTCAGGAACGACGCAGCTCGATCTGCGCCACCGAGTTGACGCCGAGGATGACGAACAGTCCGGCGATCAGCCGGTGCACGCCCTCGAGGCGAACGGCGTGTCCCGCGCCGGTTTGCGTCATCACCCAGTTCAAGATGATTCCGGCGCTCGAAAAATCAAGCCGCCTGAGCTCGGACATGTCGACGATGACGCCGTCGCGTCCGGCCAGCGCATGATCCAGTGGCTTGAGGAATGCCTCGCTGCCTCCCGCGATCTCGCCTTCGAGCCGACCCAGCGCGAGTCCGCTGCGGGTGGCGGCGAAGCCGCTGCCGTGGAACTGGCTGGTGCCGAACAGACTCGTTCCCTGCAGCGGCAGCAGGGTGCTGGCCGCGGCGTCGCCGGCGCCGAACTCGCCGGCGAGCACCCGAACGCGTGCCTTCGGTGCTTCCCAGGTCGGCGGCGAGATCTCGTAGGTGACGCAATAGCTCAAGGCGACGTTCTCGAACGCTTCCTGGCGCCCGGCCATGCGCAACGCCTCGAGACGAATCGACCACCAGTTGGCGTCGACGTCGCGCTGCATCGGCGGTGCACCGACTGCGCAGGCGTCGACCAGGTTGTCGACTCCGCCGAGTTCGATGTTGCAGTCGGCCCTGGCATTGAGGATGCGCAGCGCCTGCAGCGCCTGCGGCAGCGCCTCGGCGCCCACGGCGGTCAGCGCGTTGAAGTCCAGCGCGACCTCGGTGGTGCCGCTGCGCGCCAGGCGCAGCAGCGCGCGCGCCTGGTTGACGTCGAGCTCACCCAGCGCGGTGAACGCCGACTGGGGCGCAGCGGCCGTGGCGAGTGGCGGCGCCGCACCGGGGTTGCCCCACGACGGTGCCGAGGTCTGGAAACGGTCGACGTAGTCGGTGACCAGGGCGTCGAAGCGCGCCTGGCTGCCTCCTGCGCGGTACAGATCGAAAAGCGCGAGCCAGAACTCGTTCTCGAGCTCGCGTTCGGGCGACCCGGAAATCGCGTCGAGCAGCGCGCGTTCGGCCGCGGCGTCGTCGCCGTTGGCGAAATCGATGCAGGCCTGGTCGAACAGCGGGCTGGCCGACACGCCTTCCTGCACGTCGACTGCCATGGCGCCGGGACCGACGCGGCCCCAGGCGTCGGCGACCGCGCGGCGCGAGCTGGCAAAGCCGCTGGACGCACCGGATGCCAGCCCCGACGTGCCGCCGGCCGGCTCGGTCGGCGCCATCTGCGTGGCCGCGGGGCGCGTGGGCGCCAGCTCGGTGGCGCCCGCATCGGTGGCCGCCATCGGTTGGGTCGGGAGCGCGGTCAGCGCCATATGGCTGAGCAGCGACGGCGGCGACGGCGCCCCGGGCTGGCGCGGGTGCATGTCGGTGAGCGGGAACGCCAGATCGCTGCCGCCGCTTGGCGGGGCTTCCAGCGGCTGTGTGTCGGGTTCGCTCGGCGGCGCATCGCGCACCCGGATCGCGTCGGCTTCGGCGGCCAGATCGCCGGCGCCGGTCGGCGTCGCGCGCCGCGCGCGGCGGTTGCTGCCGCGGGCCTCGGGCGCGCTCATCGCGCGTTCGATTTCGTTGATCTTGTGCAGTGTGGCTTCGCGCGCCGGAGCGGGCACGTCTGCGCCGTCGGTCTCAGGAACGTCGCTGGGCATGCCGTCGACCGGCACGCCTTCGGCCTGGCGGCGGCGCATGCGGCGCAGCGACGCGAGTTCACGCTTGCGGATGAATGCGTCGAGCTTGCGCTGCTCCTCGCGCGCCTTCACGCGCTCGAGCTCCTGCTGCTCGCGCAGCGCGCCTGCGTGGCGCGTCAGTGCCCAGTCCTGGGTCGGGTTCTTGACGAACTCGGTGACCCTGCCCCAGAAACTGCGCGGCTTGGTTTCGGTCATCGCGCTGCTCCTCGGCACGGCCGCCCGCGCGTCCCCGATCAGTCGCCGAACATCTTCTGCTTCATCTCGCGGCGCTGCTGCGCCTCGAGCGACAGCGTTGCGGTCGGGCGCGCAAGCAAGCGGCCGATGCCGATCGGCTCGCCGGTCTCTTCGCACCACCCGTACTCGCCATTGTCGATCAGCGCCAGTGCCTGCTCGACCTTTTTCAACAGCTTGCGCTCGCGGTCGCGTGCGCGCAGCTCCAGCGCGTGCTCTTCCTCGATGGTGGCGCGGTCCGCCGGATCGGGAACCAGCAGCGTGTCCTCGCGCAGGTGCTCGGTGGTCTCTCCGGCGCTGCGCAGCAGTTCGCTGCGCAACTGCCCGAGGCGGTGGCGGAAGAACTCCAGCTGCACCGTCTTCATGTACTCGCTGTCGGGCATCGCGAGCACTTCGGCGTCGGTCAGATCCTGCGGCGCCTTGGACTTCCAGGCGTTGGCCAGTTTCGGGTCGGCGTGGGAGGGTTTCGGTGCGACACTGCTCATGGGTTTCGTCGGTGCTGGGATCGGTTCACTAGGGGTTGCATCGGGCGCAGCCTTCGGTGGCCGGCGCAGTGTAGCGGCTGGGGCTTCGGATGCCGTGCCAGCCGTCTTGCGGGATGTTGCCGCGGGTGCCGCTTTTGCCGCCTTGACCACAGTTGCTCCTCGAAAGGGTTCTGCGATTGCTGCGTCGAATACGCGAATCTGACCTCGGATCCAACTCCTGCGCGGCGTCTCCAGACGCTCTCGAATCAAGTCGTCGCCGGATCGGGCAACCCGGGAAGCTGCGTGCAGCGAGCGTCAAACCCGATCCAAAACTCGCGGATTGTACCGGATCGTGACGGCGCGCCTGCGTCAATCGGCCAGCGACTTGACCAGACCCTGCTCGATGATGTCGCGCGGCAGGTCGATCCCGATGAACACCAGCTTGCTCTGCCGCGTCTCCTGCGGGCCCCAGGCTCCGGCCAGGTCGCT
>JAJZEB010000130.1 GCA_021805805.1 Pseudomonadota bacterium
GCCGACCCCAAGCGCTGGCCGTGGCAGGCCGCCGACGTCGCGGCCGACGCCGCCGCGGCGGCGCGCCCGCGCTGACGCCGCGGCGGCCGGATCAGCGCCGGCGCAGCACCTGCGCCGCCAGGTACAGCGCGAAGCTCAGCGACGCGATCCAGGTGCTGGCCGGAAAGCCGATCGCGTACGACGCGGCCAGTCCGATCCAGGTCAGCGCCAGCGCCAGCGCCATCGCCAGCAGAAGGCCACGGCCGATTCCGCGCGCCAGCGCCTGCGCTGCGGCCGGCGGGCCGACCAGGAAGGCGAAGATCAGCAGCGCGCCGATGACCGGGACCGCGATCGACACGCACAGCGCGAGCAAGGCGACGAACAGCAGGTCGAGCAGCCGCACCGGAATTCCGCGCACGCGCGCGGCGTCGGCGTTCAGGCTGGCCAGGCACAGCGGGCGATACAGCACGGCCAGCCCGGCCAGGCAGCCGGCGGCCAGCGCCAGCGCCCAGCCTGCCTGCGCGGCGCCGATGCCGACGATGCTGCCGAACAGGATGCTCATCGCCTGTTGCGCGCCCGCGGTGTACAGGCTCAGGAACAGCACTCCGAGCCCGAGCGCGAACATCAGCACCATGCCGATGCCGACGTCGCGCTCGCGCAGCCGCGCTCCGGCCAGACCCAGCGCCAGCGCGGCGGCCAGGGTGAAGCTCAGCAGCCCGAAGTACGGGCTCATGCCGAGCAGGATGGCACCGGCAGCGCCGGTGAAGCCGATGTGCGAAAGCGCGTGCGCGGCGAAAGTCTGCCGGCGCAGGGTGACGAAATAACCGATCGCCGCGCTGGCCAGCGCGATGCTGCCGCCGGCGACGTAGGCGTGGCGCATGAACGCGTATTCGAGGCCGAACATCAGTGCGCGTGGTGCCCGCAGTGTGCGGCGCCCTCGGCCATGAAGCCGTGTGCCGGATGGATGAACAGGTAGCCGTCGTGGCGCGCGACGCCGATCGGCATGCCGTACAGTGCCGACAGCGCGTCGGCGTTGACCACCGCGTCGACGCTGCCGATTCGACCTTGCCCGCCGGCCAGGTACAGCACGCGGTCCATCACCGGCAGCAGCGGGTTGATGTCGTGCGCGCTGAGCAGAACGCACAGCTCCTGCTCGACGCACAGTCGCTTGACCCGCTGCAGCAGCGCGTGCTGCGCGCGTGGGTCCAGGTTGGCCAGCGGCTCGTCGAGCAGCAGCAGTTCGACCGGGTTGACCAGCGCCTGCGCGATGCACGCGCGCTGGCGCTCGCCGCCCGAGAGCTGGTCCATCGAACGCTCGCCCAGCGCGGTGGCGTCGACCGCGGCCAGCGCGCGTGCCACCGCGTCGCGCCGCGCCTGGCGCGCGCGCAGTCCGATTCCCCAGCGTTCGCCACGCCACGCCGCGGCGACGAAGCTGTGCACGGCGACGTGGCCCCAGGCGCCGTCGGGCATCGTCTGGGCGACGTAGCCGACGCGGCGGCACGCCGCTGCCGGCGTGCCGCCGAACAGCCGCAGGCTGCCGCCGGCAGGCGGCAGCAGTCCGGCCAGGGTCTGCAGCAGCGTGGTCTTGCCGGCGCCGTTGCTGCCGAACACGCCGATCAGCTCGCCGGCGGCGATGCGCAGCTGCAGGTCGCCGACGACGATGCGCGCGCCGCGCGCGCAGTCCAGCGCGCCGGCCTCGATGACGGCGGCGGCTGCGGGGGCGAGGGGCTGGGCGGTGTCCATGCGCACGAGCTGAAGCTGGCGCTGCATTATCGCAGCGCGTCGCCGAGCTATGCTGGAGCCCTTTTCCCACGCGTTCGAGCGATGAACGAGCCGTCTTTTTCCGCTGCCGCGCTGGCTGCGCCCGAGCTGCGGCCCGACGACAGCTGGGCGTTCGCGGTGCGCACCATCGACTCCGCGGCGCGCACGCCGCTGCGCGTGGACAGCCGCGTGGTCGCGGTCGACGCGCACGGCGTCGAAATGACGGTGCGTCGTGGCGAGGGCGCGTGGCTGCGGACCTGGCTCGACCCCGTGCTGGGGGTGCGCGGCCGCGAGCTGGCGCCCGGTGAATGCGTGCACTATTCGCCGGCGCTGGCGCAGCTTCGGTTCCCGCTTCAGGTCGGCGCACGCTGGAGCGCCGAGGTCAGTCAGCAGCAGGACGACTGGTGGCAGGACGACGCGTTGTCCACCAGCGGCGAGACACTCGGCGCCGAATGGATCGAACTCCCGGCTGGGCGCTTCGCCGCGCTGCGTCTGCATTTCGGCTGTGCGACTCCGCATGCCCGGATCGACGCCGAGCTGTGGTACGCGCCGGCCGCTGCGCGCATCGTGCGCGGAATCGAGCACACGCGAAGCGGCGACGACGATCCCGGCGTGCGCGTCGAGTTCGAGTTGCTGGAACTCAACCGCTTGCGAGCGGTGCAGTGAATCATGCCGCGTTCGACGACCCGAGGCGCGGCTTTGCGACAATACCGACCATGACCGAAATCGCCAACGACACCCTGCTGCGCGCATTGCTGCGCGAACCGACCGAATACACCCCGCTGTGGCTGATGCGCCAGGCCGGGCGTTACCTGCCCGAGTACAACGCGACGCGCGCGCGCGCCGGAAGCTTCCTCGGCCTGGCGCAGAACCCGGACTACGCCACCGAGGTCACGCTGCAGCCGCTGGACCGCTACGCGCTCGATGCCGCGATCCTGTTCTCCGACATCCTGACCGTTCCCGACGCCATGGGCCTGGGGCTGCGCTTCGCCGCTGGCGAGGGGCCGCGCTTCGAACATCCTCTGCGCACCGAGGCCGACGTGCGCGCGCTTCGCGTTCCCGACCTCGACCGGCTGCGCTATGTGTTCGACGCGGTGGCGCAGATCCGCCGCGCCCTGCTGCGCGACGGCAGCCAGCGCGTTCCGCTGATCGGATTCTCGGGCAGCCCGTGGACGCTGGCCTGCTACATGGTGGAGGGCTCGGGCAGCGACGACTGGCGCCAGGCCAAGACCATGCTGTACGCCCGCCCCGACCTGATGCACCGGGTGCTGGAGATCAACGCCGAGGCAGTCGCCGCGTACCTCAACGCGCAGATCGCCTCCGGTGCGCAGGCCGTGATGCTGTTCGATTCGTGGGGCGGGACCTTGGCCGATGGTGCGTTCCAGACCTTCTCGCTGGCGTACAGCCGCCGCGTCATCGCGCAACTGGTGCGCGAGCACGAGGGGCGTCGCGTGCCGGTGATCCTGTTCACCAAGGGCGGCGGCGCATGGCTCGACGCGATGGCCGACAGCGGCGCCGACGCACTCGGCGTCGACTGGACGGTCAACCTCGGCGCGGCGCGCGCGCGCGTCGGCGCACGTGTCGCGCTGCAGGGCAACCTCGATCCCAGCGTGCTGTTCGCGCCGCCCGAACGCATCGCCGACGAAGCGCGTGCCGTGCTCGACAGCTTCGGTCCGATCGAAGCCGGGCAGGCGGCGGGCCACGTCTTCAACCTCGGCCACGGCATTTCGCAGTTCACTCCGCCCGAGCACGTGCAGGCGCTGGTCGAGGCCGTCCATGCGCACAGCCGGACACTGCATCGCTGAAGCTGCCGCCCGGGTTCCCCGCGGGCACAAATGCCTGCGCTTGTCAACGGTTCGCGACTCTTATGCACAAGCGTCGATCCATCGCAGCGCAACATGAAGATCACAGGCTCGACTTCAAAATATGGGTGGCAACCCATTGAATTTGAAGGGGAAAGTGCGGATTTACCGTTGCTTGCACGGGTTGTTCACAAACTTGTCCACAAACGTCGATATATCGCGTCGGCGTGCTATGCACAAAGTTATGCACAGGTTTGGAGCACGCGCCGAAAGACTGGTGCGTGCGCGGCCCGCCGCGCTGCGGCACGCGAGTCGGTGCTCACTTGCCGGGACGCTTGATGGAGATCGGCGCAGTGCGCACCGAGCCGCCCGCGTCCTGCGCGCTGCGTGTCGCGGTCGATGCACCGTTGTGGGGAACGTTCGATTACCTGCACGTTGCCGAGCTGGTGCCCGGGACCCTGGTGCGGGTTCCGTTCGGCAGGCAGCGGCACATCGGCGTGGTGCTCGGCGACGCCCGGCCGCGCGACGGTCTGCGTCCGATCGAAGCGGTGATCGACGCGTTGGCGCCGCTGGGCGCTGACTGGGTGGCGCTGCTGGAATTCACTGCGGGCTATTACCAGCGCCCGCTCGGCGAGTTGATGGCTGCGGCCCTGCCGACCTGGCTGCGCACGCAGCGCGCGGCGGCGGTCGACGCGAGGCTGCAGCGCAGCGGCGCGCGCGCGCTGGCGTGGTCCGCCGCCGATCCCGACGCGCTGCGCGCGGCGCTGCCGTCGCGCGCGGTGGCGCTGCGTCGACTGGCCGACGCGCTCGCTGCGCCGACCCCGCTGAGGGCCGAGCAGGCTCGCTCGCTGCATCCGCGCGCCCCATCGCTGCTGCGCGACTGGGCCGCACGCGGCTGGGTGCACGCACGGCCGGCGTGCGCACCCGCCGCACGCGCCGGCGCCGCGCCGGCGCTGCTCGACGCGCAGCGCGCCGCGCTCGATGCGGTGCAGGCGTCTTCCGGCTTTGCTCCGTTTCTGCTGTTCGGAGTCACCGGCAGCGGCAAGACCGAGGTCTACCTGCAGCTGGCAGCGCAGGCGCTCGCACGCCAGCCGCGCGCGCAGGTGCTGGTGTTGACACCCGAAATCAACCTGACGCCGCAGCTGCTGCAGCGCTTCGCCGAGCGCTTTCCCGGCGAGCGTCTGGCTGTGCTGCACAGCGGGCTTGCCGAGGCCGAACGATTCGACCACTGGGCGGCGGCGCATTCGGGCCAGGCGCGCATCGTCCTCGGCACCCGGCTGGCGGTGCTCGCCAGCCTGCCGCAGCTGGCGCTGGTGCTGGTCGACGAGGAGCACGACGCGTCGTACAAGCAGCAGGAAGGCGCGCGCTACTCGGCGCGCGACCTCGCCGTGTGGCGCGCGCGCCAGCGCGGCGTTGCGGTCGTGCTCGGCTCGGCGACGCCGTCGCTGGAGAGCTGGCGCGCCGCCGCGCGCGGACGCTACCGACTGCTCGAGCTGCCGGCGCGTGCCGCCGGCGCGCTGCCCGCGGTCCGTCTGGCCGACGCAGCGCGCGATACGGCGCTGCGTTCCGGCGCGCTGCTCGGGACCGCGCTGCGCGAAGCGCTCGCGCAGCGCCTGGCGCGCGGCGAGCAGAGCCTGCTGTTCCTGAACCGGCGCGGCTACGCGCCGGTGCTGCGTTGCCCCGACTGCGGCTGGCTGTCGGACTGTCCGCATTGCGACGCCCATCTGGTCTACCACCGCACCGATCGCAGCCTGCGCTGCCACCACTGCGGTCACCGCACTGCGGTGCCGCGCGCGTGTCCGGACTGCGGCAGCCTCGACCTGCAGCCGCTGGGGCGAGGCACCCAGCGCGTCGAGGAGGCGCTGGCCGAAGCCTTCCCCGCAGCGCGCATCGCGCGCATCGACGCCGATACCGCGCGCCGCAAGGGCGCAGCGCAGGACGGTTTCGCGCGCGTGCACGCCGGCGACGTCGATATTCTGGTCGGGACCCAGATGGTGACCAAGGGTCACGATTTCCAGCGCGTCACCCTGGTCGCGGCGCTGAACCCGGATTCCGGGCTGTTCAGCCACGACCCGCGCGCGCCCGAGCGGCTGTTCGCCCAGCTGATGCAGGCTGCCGGGCGTGCGGGGCGCGCCGCGGTCGGCGGCAGCGTGCCTGAGATGCTGGTGCAGACCGCGTATCCGCAGCACCCCTTGTACGCCGCGCTGGCGGCGCACGACTACCGCAGGTTCGCCGCCGACGAACTGCGCGAGCGCGAGCGCGCCGGAATGCCGCCGTTTTCGCACCAGGCCCTGCTGCGCGCCGAGCACGCACGCGCGGAGCAGGTCGAGGTGTTTCTCGCGCGCGCCGGGGAACTGGCCGCCGACGCGCCCGCCGGCGTCGTGGTCTACCCGCCGGTACCTGCCGCGCTGGCCCGCGTGGCCGGAGTGCACCGGCAGCAGATGCTGGTCGAAGCGTCCGCGCGCGGAGCGCTGCAGGCATTCGTGCGCCGCTGGCGCGCTGCGCTGGCCGAGCTGGCCGCGCCGCGGGTGCGCTGGGCCATCGACGTCGACCCGACCGACTATTGAGCGCCCCCCCTCGGGGGTCAAGCAATCTTGGGGCGGCCCGGCGATTGCTTGGGAGCGCCGCCGCCGGCGCGGCCTGAGCCGCGCAGCAGCGCCAGGCCGGTCCACGCGCAGCCTGCCATCACCGATGCCATCGGCACCGCGCTGCCGCCTCCCAGCCATGCCACCAGCCCTCCGGCAGCGGCCGCGCATCCGTATTGCAGGGTCCCGATCAGTGCCGCGGCGCTGCCCGCGCGCCGGACTTGCGTGGCCATCGCCAGCGCCAGCGCGTTCGGCATGCACAGGCCGAGCAGGGCGACGAACGCGAACAGCGGCGGCAGCAGCCACCACAGCCCGCCGTGCAGCGCCGCCAGCACCAGCAGCGCGCTGGCCGCGGCCAGCGCGCGCACGCCGAACTCCAGCATGCGCGCCATGCCGAAGCGCGGCAGCAACGCGTGGTTGAGTTGACCAGATGCGCGACAAGCCCCGGCGTTCAGGCCGGGGAAGAATAGGTGCGCCCAGCATGGGCGCGATCTTGGAGGTGGAAGTCCTCCCGCAAGCTGACCACAGCGAGCGAAAGGAAGTGCAACTGCGCAAGGGTGACCGA
>JAJZEB010000131.1 GCA_021805805.1 Pseudomonadota bacterium
GTTTGGCCAAAATCAACACGAACAGGTTGAGGCTGCGAAGAACTACGGTGCCGACATTTCAACACTGACTCGGCTCATCGAGGACGGCAAGCTCTGAGTCGTTCTCCACAGCCAAATCCGGATACCCATATTTTTAACATCGTTCGACGTGACGACGCCCTCGCCCGCCTGATGGCGTTGCTGCTCGGGTGATCGACGATGCGGCCTTGCCGCTCAGCGGCCGCCGAGCTGCAAGCTCGGTGCAGCTTCTCCGGACTCGGCCTGCGGCTGCGGGCCGGGGCCTGAAGGCGCGGCCGGTGCCGCGTTGGTGACGACGCGCTGGGCGAGCCACTGCAGCAGCGCGGCGGCGCCGGCGTCGCGCCGCTGCGCACGGCTGCTGCGGTGCAGCCGGGCGTGCCAGCGCAGGACTTCGGGGTCGTCGATGGCGTGGGCGTGCAGGAAACGCGTCAGCGCGCAGGCTTCGAGCGACCCGGCGTGGCGTGCGTGCGCGCCGCCGTGGGTCGTGACCCAGTGGAAGGCCAGCGCGCCCGCCCAGGTACGCAGCGCGCCGTCGCCACGCGGCTCCGGGCGGTGGCCGCGCATCCAGTCGGCGAAGGCGCTCGCCGGCATCGGCCGCGCCAGCGCGTAACCCTGCGCCAGCCGGGCGCCGAGCCAGCGCGCGGCTTCGACGTGGCCTTCGTCCTCGAGCCCTTCGACGACGGTACGCGCGGCAAACTCGCCGCCGATGCGCAGCAGGGTCGACAGCAGCCGCACCGTGCGCAACGGGTCGCGCTGCAGCTCCTGGATCAGACCCTGGTCGATCTTGACGGTGTTGATCGGCAGCGAGGCCAGGCGCGTGAGGCTGCTGTAGCCGGCACCGAGGTCGTCGAGCGCGAGGCGCACGCCCTGCGCGTTGAGCGCGTGGATCGCGGCGTCGGTGCGCAGGGGATCGATGTCGCCGTTTTCGAGGATTTCCAGCGACAGGTGCTCGGCGGCCACTCCGGAGTCGCGCAGCGCGCGCTCGATCCAGCCGATGCAATCCGGGTGCGTCAGGGTCGACGGCGGCAGGTTGACCGCGACGTCGATGTCGAAGCCGGCGGCGCGCCAGCCGTGCAGCAGCTCGAGCGACTGCCGCAGGCCCTGGATGAACAGCACCTGCAGTTCCTGCTCGCCGAAAGCCGGCAGGAAGCGCCCGGGCATGACGATTTCGCCGTCGGCCGCGTGCAGCCGCGCCAGCGCCTCGACCTTGACCACGCGCCCGGTCTGGATGTCGACGATCGGCTGCACCCACATGCGCAGCCCGCCGCTGTACAGCAGCTCGCGGAAGCTGCGGATGTGCGCGGCGTCGGCCGGGCGATGGCCGCGCGCGGCGACCGCGAAGTGGGCGTCGAGCCGGTTGCGCAGCAGCTCGAGCCACGACAGCGCCCAGCCCGACGAGAACTGGTGCGGGTGCGCACCGAACAGCATCAGCGCGCTGTCGGTGGCGTCGCCGATGGAAATCGGCACCACGGCCGCGCTG
Organism: Pseudomonadota bacterium; assembly: GCA_021805805.1. Taxonomy (GTDB): domain Bacteria; phylum Pseudomonadota; class Gammaproteobacteria; order Burkholderiales; family Burkholderiaceae_C; genus Thiomonas_A. The sequence continues at coordinate 1,499 of JAJZEB010000131.1, forward strand.
CGCCAGCCCAGGCGCAGCGCCAGGTCGTGCCAGCGCGTCAGCTTGGGGTCGTGCAGGTACGCGCCGATGACCTGCACCTTGCGGCTGAACCAGCCTGCCGACAGCTGCCCGCGCCCGGTGCTTTCCACCGGGTTGAGGCTGGGGTACAGCTCGGGGTGCGCGAGCAGGGTTTCGGACAGGCCGGCGAAGTCTTCGCCGGCGCCGGCCTGGTCGCGCAGCACGCCGTTCTCGTCGGGCCTGAAGACGATGACGTGGCGGATACCGGGAAGCTTGCTCAGCGCCTGCAGCACGCCGGGCAGCACGTCGACCAGGCGCTGCGACAGCGGGGGCGGCATTTCGAGCATGCCGAAGTACTGCGCGGTCGTGCGGTCGGCCTCGACCAGCTGCGCCTGCATGTCCAGCCGCAGCCGCGCGGAGATGACCCGCTGCACCCGGTAGCGGTAGCGCGACGACACGACTGCGCGCTCGAGCTGCGCGCGCAGGATGTCCTCGTACAGCCCGAAGGCGGCTTCCATCGCCGCGGCGCTGATTCCGACCAGCGCGTGGATGCGACCGAGCCGGCGCCCTTCGTCGTCCATCGCGTCGCGGCGCAGATCGGTCTTCAGCAGCATGCGCAGGTGCCGCGCCTGCGCCTGCTTGAGGCGATCGAGCTCGTCGGCGTCGAGGCAGCCGAGCACCTGCGCCAGCTGGGCGCTGCCGCACAGCGCGCCGTAGAACGCCGACGTGAACTCCGAGGTCACCACGTCGAGCACCGCATCGCTCAGCGAGCCGAGCAGGATCGACGCTTCGTCGCCGAACGGCTCCAGCGCCTCCTCGCGCGCATCCGGGGCGAGTTCGGCGGCGACGTTGCCGATGCGCCACCAGTGCGCGCGGTCGTGCTTGCGCAGCTTGTTGGCGTACATCGCGGCGTCGGCCGCGCGCAACAGGATCTCGGGTTCGCGCGAGTCGTGCGGGAACAGCGCCAGACCCATGGTCATGGCGACTTGCGCGCTGTGCCCGTCGCCGAGGTCGAACGGCTGGCGCACGGCGCCGTACAGCCTGTCGAGCGCGACCCTGAGCTGGTCCATGAAGCGCTCGGTGTCGAGGTCCTCGAATACGACGACCAGCTCGTCGCCGCCGAGCCGGGCGACGAAGTCGTCGCGCCGCAGGTTGCTGCGGATCGCTGCAGTGAACTGCCGCAGCAGCGCGTCGCCGGCGGCGTGGCCGAAGTTGTCGTTGATCGGCTTGAAGTCGTCGAGGTCGAGCATGCCCACGGCAACCAGGCTTTGCCGCCGCTGCGCGCGCGCCAGCGCCACCGGCAGGTATTCGTCGAGCGCGAGCCGGTTCGGCAACCCGGTCAGCGCGTCGATGCGGGCGCGCTGGCTCTCGGCGCTCTGCAGCGCGCGCAGCGCCAGCTTGCCGTCGAGCTCGTCGAGGCCGTGGCCGAGCAGCGCGGCGACCTGTTCGCAGGCCTTGCGCGTGGTGTCGTCGAACAGCTCGGAGCGTCCGGCGCCGAGCAGCAGCACGCCCCAGCGCTGGCCGCCGCGGCGCACCGGAAGCGCCAGCAGCGAGCGCCAGTGCAGCTGCCGCAGCAAGTCGGCGTAGGCATCGGCTCCGGAGTCGACTCCCGGGGCCGATGCCGCGGTGTCGGCGCGGTGCAGCGTCGGCGCTTCGCTGCGCCAGGCCTGAGCGATCGCGAAACGCTCGTCGTCGGTGGGCACGCGCAGCGCCTGCAGAATGCGCAGGTTGTCGGAAGTGCGGGTCGCGGTTCCGAGGGCGACGAACAAGCCCTGCTCGTGCGGGCGCACCAGCCACGCGGAGTCGAACTCGGTGCCGTCGACCAGGCTGCGGCACAGCCGCTCGATCATGTCCTGGTCGCTGGCGCTTTGCAGCAGCGAGTCGCTGGCCGCGGCCAGCGCGCGGTACACGCCCTCGGTGTGCCGCACGCGCTGCGCCTGCGCATAGCGCTCGGTGACGTCGATCTGGGTCCACAGGATGCGCGGCGCGCCGTCGTCGAGGTCGAGCCGCACCCCGGTGATGTCCATCATGATCGTCGCGCCGGTGTCGAGCCTGCGGCAGCCGACGTCGTGCAGCACGCCGTGGCCGGTGTCGAACACGCTGCGCACCAGCGCGCCGACGCGGGCGTATTCGGCGTCGTTGGCGTAGAAGTCGAGCGGCGGATGCGATTTCACCTCTTCGATGTCGGCCACGCCGACCATCTGCAGCAGGCGCGCGTTGACGTGCTCGTAGACGTTGCCGGGGAAGCGCACGACGTTGATGCCGATGCTCACGTTCGACAGCAGCGCGTCGTTGATGCGCGCGTGCTCGAGGTCGCTGCGCGTGGCGTCGATGCGGTCGAGGCCGAGCGAAATCGCCGAGGCGATTTTTTCGGTGACTTGCTGCATCATGCCGTCGAGGCCGTCGACAAAGCTCAGGTACAGGTTCAGCACGGCCCACAGCGTGCCGCCGCGAAACAGCGGCAGGCTGGCGGCGGCGCGGATGCCATAGGTCTGCAACTGCGCGACCCACGGCGCCAGCTGCGGGTTGGCGAGCACGTCGCGGGTGAAGACCGGCTTGTGCTCGCGCCAGACCTGGCCGCTGGGGCCCTGGCCCAGCGGCGACGCGGCGTCGATGCTGACGTTCAGCGCGTCGAGGTAATGCAGGGCCTCGCCGGCCTTGGCCAGCACGGCGAAGCGGCCTTGCGCATCGGGCCGGCCGACCCAGGCCAGCGTCACGCCGTGCAGGTGCGCTGCGAGGTCGCAGAAGTTCTGCAGCAGGGCGACGTCGTCGCGGATGTCCGCGCTGGCCTGGCCGACCGCGGTGAGGACTGCGGTCAGGTCCGACAGGCGCACGATCTCGCTCTGGAACTGCAGCTTCTGCGCCTGGAAGCTGCGCGCCTGGTCCCTGGCCAGCGCGTCGAGCTGCTCGGTCTTCGCTTTCAGCCGATCGAGCGCGCGGCGGTGCGCGCCCTGCAGCGCCGAGGCGAACAGCGTCGCACCACCGGCGGCGAGCAGGAAGAACGCCAGCGCGACCTGCGACGGGGCCGAGCCGAGGTTGCCGACGGCGTGCGCCTCGGCCAGCGTTGCGCCGCTGAAGACGACGTAGGTGAACGCCATCAGCGCGGACGTCACCCTGATGTCGAACATGAACACCGACCAGGTCAGCGGGAACAGCAGCAGGTCGATCAGCACCGTGCGCTGCGCGGACGTGAACGTCGCGCCGCCGTCGACGAGCACCCACACCACGAGCACGAAGACGAACAGCGCCGCGGCGTGCATCGACCGCGCCGCAGCGCGCTGCGCGCCCGGCGCGGCGCGCAGCGCGCGCAGGGTCTGCACGAACGGAACGAGCATGACCACGGCGCTGTACTCGCCGATGGCCAGGCCGACGAAGCCCGGCGCCATGACGCGATGCATGGCGCCGCCGAGCATCGCCGCCGCGCCGATCGCGCAACTTGTCAGCAGCGCCTGCAGCGCGCCCATGGTGGCGAGGAAGACGAGGGTCGCACGCGGGCTGTCCCACCAGCCGTCGGCGCTTCCGCCCAGGCGCCGCAGCGCACCGGCGGCCAGCATCGGCGCCAGCGCCTGGCCGGCTGCGCCGACCAGCGCGGCGCCCGGCGGCAGTCCGCACGCGAGCATGCCGGCGGCCAGCGCGCCGGCGAAGACTCCGGGCGTCGCCGACCACCCCCAGCGCAGCGCGGCGTAAGCGGCGACCGCGGCCGACGGCCAGAACGGAGCCGCAGCGGGCAGCGCCGCGCTCGACACGGCGGTGAGCAGCGCATAGACGAGCGCAACGCCGCAATTGACGCCTGCCAGCTCCGCGGCGACGCGCCGACTCGGGGAACCGCCGAACCGCCCGTTCATCTCCATTTTGTTCTTCTGGGTTTTCGGGGGAAGACAACTTGACCCACCCGGTACCAGAAATACCCCAAACTTCAGCGCAATGGTTTGCCCGGGGTCAACAGTTGTTGGGACAGGAGGCTAGGCGCAGGCCCGCTCAGGCCCGCCGCGGCCGGCGTGCATGCGGTTGCAGCGGCCGCGGTGTGCGCGTGCCGCGCGGGTCGGCGCTGCCTCAGCGATCGTCGCCGCCTTCCCAATGGCGGCGGTCGTCGTCGCCGCGATGCCAGCGGTAGACCGGGCCCGGGCCGTAGACGTAGCCCGGCGCGAACACCGGCTGCGGCGGCGCGTAGACGTAACGCGGCGGGCCGTAGACATACCCCGGCGGCGCATAGACCACCGGCGGGGGCGCCGCGACGTACGGTGCGACCACCGCGCCGGTGACCAGGCCGGCGATGAAGCCCAGCGGGCCGTAGCCGTCATGGTCGTGCCAGCCGTCGGCGTGCGCCGCAGTCCCGAAGGCCAGTGTGCCGGCGAGAACGCTCACCGCGGTGAGCGCGGAAAGTCGTGGCTTGTGCATGTGGATCCTCCTCGAGTCGCGGACAGCCCGGACGCCGGGCGCGGCGGGCGCCGGTCGGCGTCGGCGCCCTACTTTTACATCAACAAGCATAGATGCATAACGGCCAACTCGCCGGATGGTGCACAAGCGTCGACTTTTTCGAGCCGAGACCCGCACTGCGTCCGGCGAGCGCGCGCCGTCGTCTGCTCAGATCAGCCCGACAACCAGCAGCGACGCCCGGGGCTCCATCCTAAATTCTCCACACGCACGCATTCGGTTATCTGCCAGATTTTCGAGCGAAACATACCAAACCCTCGCACTCAAAAAGGCCATTACGCATAATGCATTTTTAACGATATGGTTAACAAAACACTCGCGGGCAGCGTATCTTCCTATCCGCGCAGACTGCGCATCGACCAATCCCGGTCGATTTACCCTACGAAGTACTAAGCCATAAAATAAAACAGTTCACATAGATCCGGAACTAGAATAGAATTCCGGTATGAAATCTGAAATCTCAAACAAACCCGTGTTCACGTCGCGCCGAATGGAGCAGCAGTGGTCGAGAAT
>JAJZEB010000132.1 GCA_021805805.1 Pseudomonadota bacterium
AACCTGGCCGCAGGCGGCGGTGCGCGCAGCAGCGTGCGTTTCGGTCATCCGTCAGGCACGTTGCGCGTCGGCGCGGAGGCGCGGCACGACGGCGCCGACTGGGTGGTGACCAAGGCGCTGATGAGCCGCAGCGCGCGGGTGCTGATGGAAGGCTGGGTGCGGGTTCCGGGCGACGCGTTCTGAGGGCCCCCAGGGCCGGGCTGCGCCCGGCCCGTTCCACCTCGCAGCCTGCAGGCTGCTCGGATTCGGCGGGCGCGCGGCCGTGCGCAGGCACGGCCGCTGGTCCCGCCTCATCCCCCGAGGGGGTCAAGCAATCTTGGGGCGGCCCGGCGATTGCTTGAGAGCAAGGCAGGCCGCCGCGCCGGCCAGGTGTCCTGGGAGAAACGATGGGCAAGGTCCTTGGGCTACAAGGTGAACGGCAGCGCCACGATGACCGCAAGAGCATTGGTGCGAGCCTGCGGCGACAACCCTCGCCGTGGTGCGAGCCCGCCTGAGAGCATGGTCCGGGAATCGTCGGTGACAGTGGTGAGCGGCGCGAGCCGCATCCCGTTCAAGAGATCGAGTCGAGTTCGACGCTTCCCTTGGCGCTGCCGTTCATTCACGATGATGGAGCAGATCATGGCCATGCGCAAGCGAGAGGATTTGGTGTTCCCCAACGCCGCGGGGATTGATGTGGGCGCGTCGAGCCACTGGGCAGCGGTTCCCGCCCATGTCACGGACGCGCCGGTGCGAGAGTTCGGGGCGATGACCGACGACCTGAACGCCCTGGCCGACTGGCTGCTGGCGTGCGGCGTGGACACCGTGGCGCTGGAATCCACCGGGGTGTACTGGATCCCGGTGTACGAGGTGCTGGAGCAGCGCGGCCTGAGCGTGTGGCTGGTCGACGCCCGCCAGGTCAAGTACGTGCCGGGTCGCAAGAGCGACGTGCAGGACTGCCAGTGGCTGCAGCGGCTGATGAGCTACGGGCTGCTGCGCGCGGCGTTCCGCCCCGGGCGCGACGTGTGCGTGATGCGCGCCGTGATGCGCCAGCGCGAGGTGCTGCTGACCCAACAGGCCAGTTGGGTGCAGCGCATGCAAAAGGCCCTGGTGCAGATGAACATCCAGCTCACCGAAGTCATCACCGACGTGATGGGCGCAACGGGCCAGGCCATCATCCGCGACATCGTCGCCGGCGAGCGCGACCCCCGGGCCCTGGCGCGCCACCGCAACCCTCGCGTCAAGGCCAGCGAGCGCGACATCGCGCGGGCGCTGAGCGGCAACTGGCGCGACGAGCACCTGTTCGTGCTGGGCCAGGCGCTGGCGATGTACGACGACATCGGGCGGCACATTGCCGCATGCGACGCCCAGCGCGACGCGTTGCTGGCCGCCGCGTCGAACGCCAGCGTGGACCTGGGGCGCGCGCCGCGTGCCGGCACCAAGGCGCGCGCCGGACACGACATGCGCCAGAGCCTGGCCAACTGGGCTGGCGTGGACCTCACGCGCATCAACGGGCTGGGCCTGGACTCGGCGATGACCATCCTCAGCGAGATCGGGCCCGACCTCAAGCACTTCGCCAACGTCAAGCACTTCTGCTCCTGGCTGGGCTTGGCGCCGGCGACCAAGATCAGCGGCGGGCGGGTGATCTCGGCGCGCACCAAGCGCTCGGCCAACCGCGCGCGCCAGGCGCTGAAGCTGGCCGCGATGAGCCTGTCGCACAGCGACTCGGCACTGGGTGCCTTCTACCGGCGGCTGTGCTCGCGAATGGACAAGCCACGCGCCAACACCGCCACCGCCCACAAGCTCGCCCGCATGGTGTACTTCATGCTCACCCGCGGCGAGGCCTTCGTCGACCAGGGGCAGCAGCGCTACGAAGAGCAGCAGCACCAGCGCGCGGTCGCTGCCCTTCAGCGGCGTGCCACCGCACTGGGATTCCAGATCAACCCACTGGGGACCCCGGCTTGAGCCGAATATCCTCATCCATGTTTCTCAAGAGGAACAATAGTCATGTCCCGCAAGCTTCGCCCCGCGCTCGTTCTGTTCGTTTCGCTAAGCCTTCTGACCGGCTTGGCCTATCCTTGGCTGGTGACCGCGATCGCCCAGTCGGTCTTTCCATGGCGGGCCAACGGCTCAGTCATTGCCGTGCACGGCCAAGCAATCGGTTCGACCTTGATCGGCCAGAGCTTCACCGACCCGCGGGATTTCTGGGGGCGGCCATCGGCAACCGCTCCGCAGCCCTACGACGGACTTGCCTCGGGGGGGTCGAACCTCGGCCCGACCAACCCCGCCGAGCTGGCTGCGGTACGTGCAAGGGTCGCAGCCTTACACGCTGCCGACCCGGACAACCGCGCGCCGATTCCGGTCGACCTCGTCACTGCGTCAGGGTCCGGGCTCGATCCGAACATTTCCCTGGCGGCGGCGCAGTACCAGCGCGACCGCGTTGCGCGTGCGCGGAACATGAGTCCGCAGCTCGTGCAAGGCTTCATCGATGCCGCCGCGCGAAGGCCGCTGCTGGGCGTTCTCGGCGAACCTCGGGTCAACGTGCTGGAGCTCAACCTGGCTCTGGACCACGTCTCCGTCTCGAAGATCGACTGAGTTCATTGCGCGGCGGCCATGGTCGACGATCGACGCCCTGACCCTGACGAACTGCTGCAGAAGGTCGAGCACGACGAGCAGCGGGCGCAGCGCGGAAAGCTGAAGATCTTCTTCGGCGCGTGTCCGGGTGTCGGCAAGACCTTTGCGATGCTGTCCTCGGCGCGCCGGCTGCGCGACCAGGGCGAGGACGTCGTCTGCGGAATCGTCGAGACCCACGGCCGACGCGAAACCCTCGCCTTGCTCGAGGGATTGGAGGTTCTGAACACACGGGAAGTCCATCGCGGCAGCAGTCGCATGCAGGAGTTCGACCTCGCGCTCGCGATGCAGCGGCGGCCGGAGGTCATCCTGGTGGATGAGCTTGCACACAGCAACGCCGATGGAAGCTTGCACCCCAAACGGTGGCAGGACGTGGAGGACCTGCTTGCCGCCGGAATCAACGTGTACACCACGTTGAACGTCCAGCATCTGGAGAGCGTCAGTCACATCGTCGGTTCGATTACCGGGGTCAGCATTCGCGAGACCGTTCCCGACGGCATATTCAACAATGCCGACGAAGTGGTGCTGGTCGATCTTCCGCCCGAAGAACTGTTGCAGCGACTCAAGGAAGGCAAGGTCTACCTGCCGACGCAAGCTGCGCGAGCGGCGAAGAATTTCTTCCGCAGAGGCAATCTTCTCGCGTTGCGCCAACTCGCGCTGCGCCTGACCGCGGAGCGGGTCGACAGCGAAATGCGCAGTTACCGGCAGGCCGAGGTCGGGGGCAATGTCTGGAGCGCATCCGAAGCCCTGCTTGTGTGCGTCGGTCGCCGCACGGGGGCTGATCTCGTGCGGGCGGCCGCTCGACTCGCCGAAGCGCTTCACGCCCGATGGCATGCCGTTTATGTCGAGACGCCAACGCTGTCGCGGCTATCGGAGGCGAGACGATCGGGCATTTTGAAGATCCTGCAGTTGGCGCGTGACCTCGGCGCGCACACGGCTGTTCTCGCGGGGAATGACCCGAGCGTCGAGGTGCGCGACTACGCCCGAAGCCACAATCTGAATCGCGTCGTATTGGGGCGGCGCGGTGGCGTGCCCTGGTGGCGCGAGGTGTGGTCGCCCTCATTCACCCGGGCGCTGGCCAGGCACGCGCCCGACCTGGATTTGGTCATGGTCGCCCCCGAACGACAGAGTGCTCTCCCGCGAGCCGCCGAGCCGATGTCGTCGCACGACGATGCTCGGGTCGACTGGACGGCCTATGCCAAGGCCATCGGAATCAGCGCCGCGGCCACGCTGGTCGGCGACCTGCTGGTCGGACATTTCGAGTTGTCGAACATCGTCATGATGTTTCTGCTCGGTGTCGTGCTGGTGGCGTTGCGCTGGGGGCGTGGCCCGGCGGTCGTGGCCGCCGTGCTCAACGTGCTCGGCTTCGACTTCTTCTGTGTGCCGCCACGGCTCTCGTTCGCGGTCAGCGACGTGCAGTTTCTTTTCACCTTCAGCGTCATGCTCGGCGTGGGGTTGCTGATCGGCCAACTCACCGCGCGCCTGCGCTACCAGGTGCTGATCGCCAACCAGCGGGAGCGTCGCACCCACGATCTGTATTCGCTTTCCCGCGATCTGTCCGGCGCGTTGACCGAGGAGCAGGTCGTCGAAACGGGGCTCCGATACATCGCGAGCAGCTTTCGCGCTCGCGCTGCGATGTACCTTCTCGCCGCCGACGACACGTTGCGGCTCGATGCCAAATCCGAAATCGACGATGCCGACGCCGATATTGCACGCTGGTGTCTCGAACACGGTGAGGCTGCGGGTCTGGGAACCGACACGCTACCCGCGCTACAGCTTCTCTACATGCCGCTGAAGGCGCCGATGCGCGTGCGCGGCGTTGTCGTGCTGCGCCCTGAAATCGCGCGGCAGGTGCAGGTTCCGGAGCAGCGCAGGTTGCTGGAGACGTTCACCACCCAAATCGCAATTGCCCTTGAGCGGATCCACTTCGTCACGGTCGCCCAGAACACCCTGCTGGCGATGGAAGCGGAGCGTCTGCGCAATTCGGTTCTCGCGGCGCTTTCACACGATCTGAGGACGCCCCTGACCAGCCTGATCGGCGCGTCCGACATGCTGCGCATGAGCCTCGCGGAAGGCAACATCGACAGTTCGGCGGCGCAGGCGAAATCGATCGCGCGCCAGGCTCGTCGGGTGGCGAAGATGGTCAGCGACATGCTGGAGATGGCGCGGCTGCAATCCGGTCGAATTACGCTGCGAGCCGATTGGCAATCAGTCGAGGAACTGGTCGGAGCCGCGCTGCATGGGCTCGACCAGGAGACCCTCGACCGACATCCGTTGGAAATCGACCTGCCTGACGACTTGCCCCTGGTGCGCGGCGATGCCGAATTGCTGCAGCGCGTGCTGTTGAATCTTTTCGACAATGCGCTCAAATACACGTCCGACGGGACACCGCTGGGCGTCACGGCACGCCAGGCGGGTGACCGTCTGCGGATCTCTGTCTGGGACCGCGGCCCCGGTTTGCCCGCTGGCAAGGAGGCCATGTTGTTCGAAAAGTTCGCGCGCGGCAACGATGAGTCGGCGATCCCCGGGGTAGGCTTGGGTCTGTCCATCTGCCGCGCGATCGTCGCGGCGCATGGTGGAGCGATTTCGGCCAGCAACAAGCCTGGCGGCGGTGCCGAGTTCACTTTTACTCTGCCTTTGGGGGGGACACCGCCAGCGGCGTTCGAGGCCCCAGGAGACGCCGATGCCTGAGCCAGGCAGCATGGTGTTGCTCGTCGAGGATGATGTCGAGATTCGCCGCCTTGTGCGGTCGGCTCTGGAAGGCGAGGGCTATCGCTTCGTCGAAGCTCCGAACTGCGCGCGCGGCTTGATCGACGCCGGGAGCCGCAAGCCCGACCTGATCATTCTCGACCTCGGCTTGCCTGATCGGGACGGAACCGGGTTCCTTCGTGAACTCAGGGCCTGGAGCGATGTGCCGGTGATCGTGCTCTCGGCGCGAAGCGATGAGCAGGACAAGGTCACGGCGCTCGACCTCGGTGCCGATGACTACCTGACAAAACCGTTCGGCGTGCCAGAACTGCTGGCGCGGGTTCGCGTGACCCTGAGACGCCGCGCGGCGTCGACGGGTGCGGCACGGCTGCATTTCGGGAACGTTGAAATCGATTTTTCGCGCCGCACCGTGTCGCGTGATGGCCAGGCAGTGCACCTGACATCGACGGAATTTCGCCTTCTATGCGTACTGGTACGACACCCAGGCAACGTCGTGACCCAAAAGCAGTTGCTGCGCGAGGTTTGGGGGCCAAACGCGGTGGAGCATGCGCACTACCTGCGCATTTACATGGGCAAGTTGCGGCACCGCCTCGAAGAAGATCCGGCGCGACCTCGGTACTTCATCACCGAGACGGGCGTCGGCTACCGCTTTAAGCCGTGATCGGCGTCAGGCTCACGGTGCGCGTGCGTCGTGGAGACATGCGGAGCGTGGTGGCTGCAGATACGCTGTCGAGGGGCATGCGTCGCAACAGGCGCAGGTCGAGCGGCCGACTTCCCGGGAAAACGGCCTGCAGCTGGTGCGCGCGCAAACCCCAGATGCGCCCGAACAAGCCGCCAAGCAAGTCCCGATCGTTGCTCAGCACCGGGCGTTGCCTCTCCGACGAACCCCTCGGGAGCCACGGCGCCGCGACTCGCCGCGCGCATTTCCCGGCTCCACGCGCAGGCGTGCATGTCGCGGCGCACCGTGGACTGCACCTCGAAACCCTCGCGCACCGAGCCCTCCTGCGCCGTGCCGCTCCACATCGCCTCGAGCAGCGCCTGCTGGCGCGGCGCGATGGCATCGCGCC
>JAJZEB010000133.1 GCA_021805805.1 Pseudomonadota bacterium
GCCGTGGCGCTGGGTTTGTGGCCTTGAATCCGCGCCACCACGCCGGCCGGGATTTCCAGCCAGCCTGACGCGAACACCCAGCCCTTGCCGCGCGGCAGCGGGTTCAGCAGGTGCCAGACATAGGGGGTCAGCGGAATGACGCGCTCGCCTTCCACCTTGTCGCGGATGGTCAGGCCGCGCCATTGGGTGTTCAAGTCCTCCCAGCGCAGCCCCAGCACCTCGCCAGGCCTTGCGCCGGTCAGCAGCATGACCTGCAGCGCAGCGGCTACGGTGCGATTTTTCGTGGCCTGCACGGCGGCAAGCCAGGCTTTCAGTCGCTCGCGGGTCAGCACGTCCGATTTGACGGCAGGGCGGGCGTTTCCCTCGGTCGCCGCCCATTGCTCGACGGTCGCGGCGTCCAGGCTCGCAAGCGCCAGCGGCATCAGCGCAGCGAGCGGGCCGGGCTTCGTCGTTGCCGGCTTCTTGGTGCGCCGGCCGTATGCCTCGCCACCGGCCCACGCCTTGTTCACATGGTCCCGATCGTGCACGTCGGTCCAGTGTGGGCGGCGGTCGGCAAGGTAGGCGCTCCAGGCATCGGCAACGGCCACGGATTGGCGGCGCTGCTCGGCCGGGTTGATGCCTTGGTCAATCAGCCCGATTCCGCATTGTTTCCGCTGCACGGCGTCGAGGGGCCGATGCCCTGCACCGGTTCATCGGGCCCGTCCGCGGCCTCAGGCCGTGCTCTGCGCGTCCTGCTCGGCGGTGGCCGCAGGAATGTCGAACACGCGAACACCCTCGGCGTCGGGCTCGCGCTGCGCCCAGCGCGGGTCGGCCAGCGTGCGCGTCATGTCGGCGACTCCTGCGTTCCAGTGCTCGACCATCGAGCGGCGCGAGAACTCGTAGTCCTTCGACTGGGTCTCGTAGTGCTTGCTGCGGTAGATCAGGTGCACGATGTCCATCGGGCCCGCGTGGTGCCGCAGGCCGCTGTGCAACGCGCGCACGTCGGGATCGTCGCGCAGCTGCGGCGGCAGCTTGTCGAGCACCCTGCGCGCCGCGGCGGCCAGCCGCTGGCGCTCGACCGCACGGTCCGTGTTGAGCCGCGTACGGCTGGAAAAGCGGATGTCCTTCTCGCGTGCGAAGACCTCGTCCAGGGTGCCCGGTATCGCGCCGAGGGCCGAGAACAGATCGACCTGGAAAACGATGCGACGCTGCGTCGTTGACTGGTCGAGGACGTACTGCAGCGGGGTGTTCGATACCAGGCCGCCGTCCCAGTACGACTCGCCGTCGATTTCCACCGGCGGGAATCCCGGCGGCAAGGCGCCGCTGGCCATCACGTGGCGCGCGTCGATGCGATGCGTGGTCGAGTCGAAATACTCGAAATTGCCGGTACGCACGTTGACCGCGCCGACCGACAGCCGCGTGGGACCGTCGTTGATGCGGTCGAAGTCGACCAGCCGCTCCAGGGTGCGCGTCAGCGGTCCGGTGTCGTAGTGGCTGATCGCGCCTGGGGTTCCGCGGCGATGCCAAGCCGCGCCCGGAACCCGCGGCATGAAGAAACCCGGTACGCCGAACAGCACGCCGCGCATCGCGCTGACGCCGTTGAACGCACCGCGCAGATGCCCCGACAGCACGGCTTCGAGGCCGGCCGGCATCGGAGAGCTGACCTGTTCCCAGAATGCGCGCAAGCGCTGCAAGCGCCGCTCGGGCGGATTGCCGGCGATCAGCGCAGCGTTGATCGCGCCGATCGACACGCCGGCGACCCAGTCCGGGTCACGGTGCACGGACGCCAGCACCTGGTAGACCCCACCCTGGTAGGCGCCGAGCGCGCCTCCCCCTTGCAGCACGAGCACGCATTGCGCTTGTTCGCAGCGCGCATCGGCTCGACGCACGGACGACTTGTTGCTTGCCATGGACATTCTGTGGTGGCTTGAGGAAACCGATCATGCCGCAGCCAATCACATGCTGCGCTGCAAAACATTACCAGCGATTCGGTCTCGACGCTGTTACAGAATCCTCACTGCAACGTCGCGCCGCCGCCCGGGCGCCACGCACGCATGGACACTGGCGCGCGCGGCAGCCGCGGTCTTCAATCCGCTCGACGCAACTGTTGCAAAGTCGCACGCGTGGTGATGACGTCCATCGGCAGCATCAGCTCGAGCAGCGTGCCCTGCGCGCAGTGCAGCGCGGCGCGCAACGCCGGCTCGAACTGTTCCGTCGTTTCGATCCGGTGCGCCTGCCAGCCGTGCGCACGCGCCAGCGCGCAGAAATCCGGGTTGGCCAGCTCGGTTGCGCTGACGCGTCCCGGGTAGTTGCGCTCCTGATGCATGCGGATCGTGCCGTAGCCGCCGTTGTTGACCAGGATGACGATCGATCGCGCGCCGTGCAGCGCTGCGGTCGCCAGTTCCTGGCCGTTCATCAGGAAATCGCCGTCGCCGGTGAAGGTCACCGCGAGCCGCCCGCTGGCCAGGTTGGCCGCGATTCCTGCCGGGACGCCATAGCCCATCGCGCCATTGGTCGGCGCCAGCTGCGTTCTGGCCCCGGCCGACAAACCGCGATAGCGGAAGAAACGATGCAGCCAGCTGGCGAAATTGCCCGCGCCGTTGGTCAGCACGGCGTCGGCGGGAAGCAGGCGCTCGAGCACCGCGATCACCTCGCGCATCTGCAGCGCTCCGGCAGGCGGCAGCGGGCCCTGCAGATTGGCCAGGTAATCGGCGTGGCACTGCCCGGCCCACGCCTGCCAGGGCGGCGCCGTCGGCGCGGGCAGGTCGGCCAGCGCGCGCGCGGCCGCCTCGGCGCCGGCGCAGATCGCGACATCGGCCACGTAGACGCGATCGAGTTCGAGCGCGTCCGGATGCACATGCACCAGTTGCTGGCGCGCGCGCGGTGCCTGCAGCAGCGTATAGCCGCTGGTGGTCATCTCGCCCAGACGCACGCCGATGGCAAGCACCAGATCGGCCTCGGCAATGTGCGCGGCGAGCCGCGGATTGATCGCGATGCCGACGTCGCCGGCGTACTGCGGATGACGGTTGTCGAAGGTGTCCTGAAAGCGGAAGGCGTTGCCCACCGGGATGCTCCAGGCGGCAGCGAACGTTTCGAGCGCGCGCGCGCCGGCCGGCGTCCAGCTGCTGCCGCCGGCGATGACGAACGGGCGCTGCGCGGCACGCAGCATGTCGGCGACGCGCTCCAGCGCCACCGGGTCGCACGCCGGCCGCGTCGGCACCACCCGCGACAGCCGCGGCGGCTCCGGCACGCGGCGCGCCAGCATGTCTTCCGGCAGCACGAGCACTGCCGGCCCCGGACGACCGTTCAGCGCGGTGGCGAACGCACGGCGAACCGCCTCCGGAATACGTGCCGGGTCGTCGATCCGCTCGACGCGCTTGGCCATGCCCCTGGTTCCGGGCCCGAACAGCGCCGCGAAGTCGACTTCCTGGAACGCCTCGCGATCGCGCATGGCGGCGCCGACGTCGCCGACCAGCAGCACCAGAGGGGTCGAATCCTGGTACGCGGTATGCACGCCGATCGCAGCGTTGCACGCTCCGGGTCCGCGCGTGACCATGCAGACCCCGGGACGTCCGGTCAGCTTGCCGTAGGCCTCGGCCATGAACGCGGCACCTCCCTCGTGCCGGCAGTGCACGAAGCGCAGGCGCTCGCGCTCGGCATACAGGCCGTCGAGCACCGCCAGGTAACTCTCGCCCGGAACGCCGAAGGCCAGTTCGACCCCCTGGTCGATCAGGCACGACACCAGCAGGTGCCCGGCAAGTACGTCGGTCATCGTTCCATCCTTGTGTCCAGTGCACCAGTGCCCGGCGCCCCGGGCCGGCCCCACTCAGGCCTGTTCCGGCGGGAAGTCGGCGCCGCGGCTGCTCGCTTCCCAGGCGTCGATGTCGGCACGCAGCGCGTCGATCTTGGCGCGTGCGGCGTCGACCGCCAGACCGCCGAGCAACAGGTGCAGCGGCGGCCGCGCAGCCAGCGCGGCGTCGACGATGACGCGCGCACCGCGCACCGGGTCGCCGACCTGCCGGCCGCTGCGCGCATGGGTCTGCTCCCGCCTCGCGCCCGCCGTCTGCGCATAGTCGTCGATACGCAGCGCCGACTCCTTGATCGACGGCCCGGCCCAGTTGGTACGGAATGGCCCGGGCTCGACGAGCATGACGTCGATACCCAGCGGCCGAACTTCGAGCGCCAGCGATTCGGACAGCCCTTCGACGGCGAACTTGGTCGCGTGGTAGTAGCCGGTTGCGGCGAATGCGGTCAGGCCGCCGATCGACGAGACGTTGACGATCAGACCGCTGCGCTGCGCGCGCATTCCGGGCAGCACCGCGCGCGTCGTCTCGACGAGGCCGAACACATTGGTCTCGAACA
Source organism: Pseudomonadota bacterium (assembly GCA_021805805.1). Lineage (GTDB taxonomy): Bacteria > Pseudomonadota > Gammaproteobacteria > Burkholderiales > Burkholderiaceae_C > Thiomonas_A. The sequence goes on from JAJZEB010000133.1 coordinate 4,342, forward strand.
TCGCGCGCACGGCGGCGTCCTCGCCCTCCTCGATCGCCGCCAGATAGCCGTAGCCGGCGTTGTTGACCAGCGCATCGATGCGCCCGAAGCGCTGCTGCGCGGAGTCGACCGCGGCCCGGATCTGCTCGACACGGGTAACGTCCAGCGCCAGCCCGAGCGCGCGCTGCGGCGCCTCGGCGACGAGGTCGGCGATCGCTGCCGGGTCGCGTGCGGTGACCACCGCGCGCCAGCCGCGCGCCAGCACCTCGCGTGTCAGCGCGCGGCCGAATCCGGTCGAGCAGCCGGTGATCATCCAGACGGGGTCGTCGTGTCGCATCATGGCGGAATTCCTCCTGGGTTGTCGGTAGGGTGCGCGGTGCGCCGGACGGCGCCGGCCATGGCTCAGCCGCGCGTGCTGTCGAGGTGGTCGAGTTGCGGCGCCGGGTATCGCCCGCCGGCGGCCACGCCGGGCGGGAACGCGGCATCGAGCGCACGCACGGTGGCATCGTCGAGCCGAAGCCGCAGCGCCTGCAGTCCGTCGCGCAATGTGGCACGCCGGCTCGCGCCGAGCAACGGCACGATGTCGTCGCCGCGGTGCAGTGCCCAGGCCAGCGCAAGCTGTGCGACGCTGACATCGAGCTGCGCGGCCAGTTCCCGCAATGGCTGCAGCAGGCGCTGATTGTGCGCCAGGTTGTCGCCGCCGAAGCGCGGCGCGGCACGGCGCCAATCGCCGTCGGGCGCCGCGTCGGGGCGCCAGCCGCCGCCGATCAGACCCCGCGACAGCACGCCGTAGGCGGTCACGCCGATGCCCAGCTCACGACAGGTCGGCAGGATCGACGCCTCCAGGTCGCGGCTCAGCAGCGAGTATTCGATCTGCAGGTCGCAGATCGGATGCACGGCCGCTGCACGGCGCAAGGTCTGGCTGCCGACCTCGGACAGTCCGATGTAGCGCACCCAGCCTTCGCGCACGAGGTCGGCGATCGCGCCCACCGTGTCCTCGATCGGCACCCGCGGGTCGAGCCGCGCGGGGCGGTAGATGTCGACGTGATCGGTGCCGAGTCGCTCCAGGCTGTAGGCCAGCGCCGTCCTGGTCGCCGCCGGGCTCGCGTCGAAGCCCAGCCAGCGACCGGCGGGGTCGCGCTGCGCACCGTACTTGACGCTGAGCAGTACGCGGTCCCGGCCGATGCTGCGCAGCGCCTCGCCAAGCAGTCGCTCGTTGTGGCCCATGCCGTAGAAATCACCGGTGTCGAGCAGCACCACGCCGGCGTCCACCGCCTCGCGCAGCGTGGCCAGGCTCTCGGCGCGATCGGCGTGGCCATAAACGCCGGACATCGCCATGCAGCCGAGTCCGAGCGCCGTGACTTCGGGGCCGGAACGGCCCAGTCTGCGTTGGGTATGCATCTGCGGTCGATTCAGCGGCCGACCGCCGCCTGCATCTGCGCCGGGTAGCGCGCGCCCTCGATGCGGATCGCCGCAGCGGCACGGTCGATGCCGTCGAGTTCGGCTGCATCGAGCACCAGCTCGGCGGCAGCCAGGTTTTCGCGCAGCCGCGACGACCGCGTCGTTCCCGGGATCGGCACGATCCACGGCCGCCGCGCCAGGACCCAGGCCAGTGCCACCTGCGCGGCAGTGGCCGAGCGGTCCGCGGCAACCCGTGCGAGCAGATCGACCAGCGCCTGGTTGGCGGCCATCGCCTGCGGCGTGAAACGCGGCAGCTGGCGGCGGAAATCGTTGGCGTCGAAGTTGGTGTCGCGCCCCAGCGCGCCCGTCAGGAAGCCACGCCCCAGCGGGCTGAACGCGACCAGGCCGATGCCGAGCTCGTCGCACAGATCGAGAATGCCGTTGTCCTCGGGGTCGCGAGTCCACAGCGAATATTCGTTCTGCAGCGCGGCGACCGCTTGCACCGCTTGCACCGCGTGCGCCCGGCGCACCGTCTGCACGCCGGCTTCGGACAGGCCGAAGCAGCGCACCTTGCCGGCCGCGATCAGCTCGCGCACGGTGCCGGCGACGTCCTCGATCGGCACGTCGGGGTCGACCCGGTGCTGGTAGAACAGA
>JAJZEB010000015.1 GCA_021805805.1 Pseudomonadota bacterium
GGCGCTCCAGCTCGGCGGCAGCGATCCGGCCGAGCTGGCCGTGTGTGCCCGGCTGGCGCGTGATTGGGGCTATGACGAGGTCAACCTGAATTGCGGCTGTCCGAGCGAGCGGGTGCAACGCGGCGCATTCGGGGCGTGCCTGATGGCCGACGCCGGACTGGTCCGCGATGCGGTCGCGGCCATGCGCGACGTGCTTGGCGACGCGCTGCCGGTGACGGTCAAGCACCGCATCGGGCTCGACCGCGTCGAGAGTTACGACTTCGTGCGTGATTTCGTCGGCACGGTCGCTCGCGGCGGTTGCGCGGTGTTCATCGTGCACGCGCGCAACGCCTGGCTGCAGGGCCTGAGCGCGAAGGACAATCGCGACGTTCCTCCGCTGCGCTACGAGTTCGTGCATCGACTCAAGCGCGACTTTCCCGAGCTGACGGTGGTGCTCAACGGCGGCGTGCGCGACGATGCGGCCGTGGCCGAGCAGCTGGCGCAGGTCGACGGCGTGATGGTCGGACGCGAGGCGTACCAGCGACCGTGGTGGCTGGCGCAGTGGGACCTGAGCTACTTCGACGGCGACGCGGCGACGACACGCGAGGCGGTCGAGCGAACGATGCTCGACTACGTGCTCGGCGCACAACGCCGCGGCGTCGCGCCGCAAGCTGTGCTGCGCGCGATGTTGAACCTGTGGAAGGGCGAGCCGGGAGCGCGGCTGTGGCGCCAGGTCCTGAGCGATCCTGCACGGCTGCGCGCGCTGGCGCCTGCCGACCTGTTCGCCGAAGCCGCAGCGGCGCGCCTGCGCGGCTGAGCCGGCGCGGTCAGCCGCGCGGTTGCGGCGCTTGCTGCTGCAGCGCGTCGTCGAGCGTTTCGCCGGGTTTCCACGGCCGTCCCAGGCGCGCTTCGATGTAGTCGCGGATCAGCCGGCGCACGACTTGCGACGGTGTCTGGTCATCGACCGCGCACAGGTGTTCGAACACCGCCTTCTTGCGTGGATCGATCAGCACGGTCAGCCGGGTGGTGCGTTGTTCCATGGTTCAGTTGTCGGGTCAGCTCGCGGTCAGGCGATTTGCATTAACATCACATGTGCATCTTATGTGAGTTTGCTGCGTACGCCAAACCATGGACCCGAGCCAATTGATTCCGGCCGCGCTGAGCGTGGTCGGAGCGTGGATCGCGCTCGGCGCGATCGGGCTGACGCGGCCGCGGGCGACGCGCTGGATCGCGCACCGGCTTTTCCCGCTGGGCGCGCTGGGCAGCCTGGTGATCGCCGCGATCGGCGGGTGCGCGCTGTTCGCCCCCGCCACCGACCTGGTTCTGCCCCTGGGGCTGCCGGGGTTGCCGGTGCACCTGCACCTGGATCCGCTGGCGGGCTTTTTCCTCGCCTTGCTGGGAGCCGGAAGCGCCGGAACCTCGGTGTTCGCCGCCGGCTATTTCCGCGATGGGGAAGGCACCGCGCCGGGCCTGTTGGGCATGCAATACCACCTTTTCCTGGCCGCGATGGTCATGGTGATGCTGGCTGCCGACGCCTACAGCTTCATGCTGGCGTGGGAGGTGATGGCACTGTCGTCGTACTTCCTGGTGCTGACCCAGCACCGGCTCGGCGAAATCCGGGCCGCGGGCTTCCTGTATTTGCTGCTCGCGCACCTGGGCGCGATCGCTTTGCTGCTGTGCTTCGGCGTGATGATGCAAGGCGGGGAAGCGGGATTGACCTTCGCGGCCATGCGCGGCGCGCACTTGAGCCTGGCGTGGGCGAGCGTTGCATTCGGCTTGGCGACCATCGGCTTCGGCGCGAAGGCCGGTCTGGTGCCGTTGCATGTCTGGCTTCCGGAGGCGCACCCGGCCGCGCCGTCGCCGGTATCGGCCTTGATGAGCGGGGTGATGCTGAAGACCGCGCTGTACGGTTTGCTGCGCGTGTCGCTGGACCTGCTGCACGCGCCGGCGTGGTGGTGGGGGCTGCCGTTGCTGGCGCTGGGGCTTTTCGGCGCCTTGTACGGGGTCCTGTTCGCCGCAGTGCAAAACGACATGAAGCGCTTGCTCGCCTACTCGTCGGTCGAAAACATCGGCATCGCGTTCGCCGCGCTGGGCCTGGCACTGGTTTTCCACGGCACCGGCATGGGCGCGCTGGCAGCGCTGGCGCTGGCCGCGATGCTGTACCACGCGCTGAACCACGCGTTTTTCAAGAGCCTGCTGTTCTGCGCGACCGGATCGGTGCTGCATTCGACCGGCCAGCGCGCGCTGGGCAGCCTGGGCGGTCTGTTGCGCAGAATGCCGTGGGTCGGCTGGACTGCGCTGATCGGAACGCTGGCGATCGCCGGCTTGCCCCCGCTCAACGGATTCGTCGCCGAGTGGCTGTTGCTGCAGGCCTTCTTGTTCACGCCGACTTTGCCGCATCCGTTCTTCAATCTGCTGATTCCGCTGGGCGCGGCGCTGCTGGTGCTGACCGCGGCGCTGGCCGGCTACGTGATGGTCAAGTTCTACGGCGTGGTGTTCCTCGGTCGTCACCGCGAGCCGGGGCTGGAGCACGCGCACGACGCCGGCGGCTTCGAGCGCGTCGCGCTGTCGTGGTTCGCGCTCGGTTGCGTGCTGCTCGGGCTGTTGCCGGTGCTGGTGTTGCGCGCGATCGATCCGGTGGTGGCGCTGTTGCTCGGGCAGGGGCTGACGATGCCGGCCAGTTCGTGGATGCGGTTGGTGCCGTTGAATGCGGCGCGCGCTGCGTACGATCCCATGGTCGTCGTGCTGGCGGTGGTCCCGATCGGTTTGCTCACGGCCTGGGCGACCCACCGGCTGGTTGCCGGGCGTACCCGCCGCGTCGATCCGTGGGACTGCGGCGCGCCCGACTCCAGCCCGCGGCTGCAGGACACCGCCGAGGGTTTCGGGCAGCCGGTGCGGCGTTTGTTCGCGCCGTTTTTCCTCAGCCACGCCGAACTTCCGGCGCCGGACGACTTGGCGCCGCGGTACCGGGTGCAGATCGCCGACCGCGTACGGGAACGGATCTATCGGCCGGCCGGCGATGCGGTGCTGTGGCTGGCGCAGCAGGTCGGGCGCATTCAGCATGGACGGATTTCGATCTATCTGCTGTACAGCTTCGTGACCTTGCTGCTGATGTTGCTGGTGGTGCTGCGATGACCCATCTGCCCGCGCTCGCGCCGACCGCCAGCGGCATTCTGACCCAGCTCGTTGCGGTGCTGCTGTCGGTGGCGCTGGCCCCGCTGTTCAGCGGCTGGCTGGCGCAGTGCCGCGCATGGCTGAGCAACCGCAGCGCTCCGCCGCTGTGGCAGCCGTACCTGCGCTTGCGCAAGCTGTTCGCCAAGGAAGCCGTGATCGCGCACGATGCATCGCCGCTGTTTCGCGCCATGCCGTACGTGCTGTTCGCGCTGATGGTCGCGGCTGCGGCGATCATCCCGTCGCTGTCGACCGATCTGCCTCTGGCCGCAGCTGCCGACGCGATCGCGCTGGTGGGGTTTTTCGCGCTGGCCAGAGTGGGCATTGCGCTGGCCGGGATGGACATCGGCACCGCATTCGGCACCATGGGAGCACGACGCGAGATGATGATCGGCTTCCTTGCCGAGCCTGCGCTGCTGATGGTGCTGTTCACCTCGTCGCTGGTTTCGGGCAGCACGCTGCTGCCGACGATCGCCGAGACCTTGCGCGGCCAGGCTCTGGCGCTGCACCCGGCGCTGGATTTCGCCGCGGTCGCGTTCGTCATCGTGCTGCTGGCCGAGAACGCGCGCATCCCGGTCGACAACCCGACCACCCACCTCGAGCTGACGATGATCCACGAGGCGATGGTGCTGGAATATTCGGCGCGGCATCTGGCACTGATCGAATGGGCCAGCAGCCTGAAGCTGTTCAACTATGTCTGCATCGGCTTCGCGCTGTTCATGCCGTGGGGTCTGGCCGCGCACGCCGACGGACTGGCCTGGCTGCTGCCGGCGCTGCCCGCCTTGCTGCTGAAGCTGGCCGGTGCCGGCGTGGGAATCGCGCTGCTGGAGACGCTCAGCGCCAAGCTGCGCATCTTCCGTGCCCCGGAATTCCTCGCCAGCGCGTTCCTGCTGGCGGTCATCGGACTGCTCGTCGGTCTGGTGCTGGAGCACTGATGCAGACGCAACTGATCCATCTGTGCGCTGCGCTGCTGTTGCTGCTGGCGTTCGCGATGCTGGCCCAGCGGCGGGTGGCGAACCTGGTCGGGCTGCTGGCCGCTCAGGGGCTGGCGCTGGCGGTATGCACGGCGACCGTCGGCGCGGTCACCGGGCAGCACGAGCTCTACGCGTCGGCCGCGTTGACGCTGCTGCTGAAGGTGCTGGTGCTGCCTTGGGTGCTGCACCGGCTGATCCGGCAGTTGCACGCGCAATGGGATACCGAGACCTTGTTGCGAATTCCGAGCATGCAGATCGTCGGCATCGTGCTGGTCATGTTCGCGTTCGTGCTGGCGCAGCCGATGGAGCGCTTCGCCGGCGCGGCGACCCGTGGCACGCTGGGAATCGCGCTTGCGGTGGTGTTCCTCGCGCTGTTGATGATGATCGTTCGCCGCACGGCGATCGCGCAGGTGGTCGGTTTCCTGGCGATGGAAAACGGCTTGCTGTTCGCCGCCATCAGCGCGACCTACGGCATGCCGATGGTCGTCGAGCTGGGGATCGGTCTCGACGTTCTGGTCGGGGTTTTCGTGCTCGGCATTTTCTTCTTCCAGATCCGCGAACAGTTCGACAGCCTCGAATTGCGCCACCTGGAACGTCTCAGGGACGAGTGAGGGCCGGCATGGAACTGATCGCCGTGTTGACGCTGCCGCTGCTCGGTTCGCTGCTGCTCGCGTTGGTCGGGCATCGCAGCGCGGCGCCGCACCTGAATCTGGCGATCAGTGCGGCGACGTTCGCCGCCAGCTGCGCGCTGACCCTGCGTGTTTTCCTGTCCGGCCCGCTGCAACTGTTCGACGCCCAGTTCTTCATCGATCCGTTCAACGTCTTCCTGGTCGCGCTGACCGCTTTCATCGGCATGACGACGGCAGGATTCTCGCGCCCGTACATGCGCATCGAACAGGCCCACGGCCGTGTCGACGCGGCGCGCCTGCGGCTGTACCACAGCATGTACCAGATGTTCATGTTCACCATGCTGTTGGCGTTGACGACCAACAACATGGGGCTGCTGTGGGTGGCGATGGAGGCGGCCACGCTGTCGACCGTGCTGCTGGTGTCGTTGTATCGGACCCGTTCGAGCCTCGAGGCGGCTTGGAAGTACTTCATCCTGTGCGGAGTCGGCATTGCGCTGGCGCTGTTCGGTACCGTGCTGCTGTACCTGGCCGCCGAACGCGTGCTCGGCGCCAGCGGAATGGACGCGCTGCTGTGGACCCGGCTCGATGCCGCGCGTGGCCGCCTGGAGCCCGGAATCGTCGGCATCGCATTCATCTTCCTGCTCGTCGGCTACGGCACCAAGGTGGGGTTGGTGCCGTTGCACAGCTGGCTTCCGGACGCGCATGCCGAGGGCCCGACGCCGGTGTCGGCGGTGCTCTCGGGCCTGCTGCTCAATGTCGCGCTGTATGCGGTCGTGCGGGCCAAGGTTCTGGTCCAGGGCGCGGTGCATGCCGAATGGCCAGGCGCGCTGCTGATGGGGTTCGGACTGCTCTCGGTGGTGGTCGCCGCGTTCCTGCTGTGGCGGCAGAAGGACATCAAGCGGCTGTTCGCATATTCGTCGATCGAGCACATGGGAATCATCACCTTCGCGTTCGGCATGGGCGGGGCGGTGGCCAACTTCGCGGCCCTGCTGCACATGACCGGGCACGCGCTGACCAAGAGTGCGATCTTCTACAGCAGCGGGCACGCGTCGCAGAAGGCCGGAACCCAGAAGATCGATGCGATCGAAGGTTTGCGTGAACGCTCGCCGGCGCTGGGCTGGGCCCTGATGCTGGGGGCGCTGGCCATCGTCGGCATGCCTCCTTTCGGGATTTTCGCCAGCGAGTTCCTGATCCTGACCCAGGCCATGCAGGTGCAGCCTTGGGCCACGCCGATCCTGTTGCTGGGGCTGGGTGTCGCGTTCGGCGCCATTTTCGTTCGGGTGCAGGGCATGGTGTTCGGCGCCGGAACCTTGCGCCGGTTGCCGCACCAGCCGTGGATGCTTCCGGCTTTCGTGCACATGGGCCTGGTGCTGCTTCTGGGGCTTTGGATTCCGCACTTCCTGGTCGACTGGTGGAGGCTGGCCGCGGGAATGATCGGAGGTGCGGCATGAGCGGCGACGCGCGGGTGGTGGGGGCGCCGCTGCCGCTGCAGCTGCACGCCGTCGATGCGCGCGGCTGGAGCGCGCTGGCGCACGAACTGCACGCGCGCGCAGCGCGGCTGCTGAGCCTGTGGGGCGAGGTCGCCGGGCAGGGGCATCGCATCTGGGCGTGCTGGCTCGACGGCGCACAACTGTGCGTGGCCTGCCTGGAGCTCGCGCCCGGAGTGCGCCACTACCCGGCGCTGCATGAATGGTTCCCGGTCGCCGAGCGGATGCAGCGCGCGCTGCGCGACCTGCTCGGCCCCGAAGTTCCGGGAATCGACCCGCGCGGCTGGCTGCGGCACCAGGCCTGGAGCGACGCCTGGCACCCGCTGCGCGACTCGGGCGAGCCGCTGCCGGGTGCGGACGAGCCTTATCGATTCGTCCCTGTCGACGGAGTCGGGGTGCACGAAATCGCCGTCGGCCCAGTGCACGCCGGGGTCATCGAGCCGGGCCAGTTCCGTTTCTCGGTCGTCGGCGAAAAGGTGCTGCGCCTGGAGCAGCGGCTCGGGTTCACGCACAAGGGCGTGGCCCGGCGCTTCGAGCAGCTCGATGCGCATGGCGGGCTGCGACTCGCGGCACGCATCAGCGGCGACAGTGCGGCGGCATTCGGCTGGGCGTACTGCATGGCACTGGAGGCGCTGGCCGACGTGCAGGCGCCGCCGCGGGCACTGCACCTGCGCGCGCTGCTGCTCGAGCGCGAGCGCATCGCAAACCACCTCGGCGACCTGGGCGCGATCGCCAATGATGCAGGTTTCGGTTTCGCGCTCGCGCAGTTCGCGCGCATGAAGGAGGATTGGCTGCGGCTCAACGCACAGGCGTTCGGTGCACGCTACCCGATGGACGCGCTGCGCCCGGGGGGCGTCGCCACCGACCTGAGCGCCGACGCGGCAGCGCGGCTGCGCGCGCACGGCGAGACGCTGGAAGTCGAGGCGCAACGCCTGCGCGACATCGTCGACGAGCACGAGGGACTGCACGACCGCTTGCGCGGAACCGGCCGCGTGGAGCCCGAGCTGGCGCGACGCCTGGGCATGCTCGGGCTGGCTGGGCGCGCCAGCGGCCAGGCTCTGGACCTGCGCGCGCTGGCCGGTTGCGCGCCGTACGACGCGTTCGGCTTGCGCGCGCGCATGGACGAAGGCGGCGATGTCGCGGCGCGTTTCAACGTGCGCTTCGACGAGCTGTTCGACGCACTGCACCTGTGCCGGGAATTGCTGGACACGCTTCCTGCGGGGCCACTGCACGCACCACTGCCGCAGTCGCCGCCGCCCGGCGTCGGGCTCGGCCTGGTCGAAGGCTGGCGCGGCCCGGTGCTGATCGCACTGCATCTGGGCGAAGGCGGGCGCATCGCGCGCTGCCACGCACACGACCCGTCGTGGCAGAACTGGCCGGCGCTGGAGTGGGCGGTGGTCAACGACATCGTGGCCGATTTCCCGCTGATCAACAAATCGTTCAACCTGTCCTATTCTGGGCACGACGGCTGACAGCGACCATGTGGCAGACCCTCAGGCAGATCGTGCGCGTCGGGCGCATCAGCGAGCCGGTCCAGCCGGCCGGAGCGCAGTGCAGTCTCGGTGACGCCACGCCGCCGGCGGACGAACTGGCGCGGCTTCTCGGCCGCGCGCTGGCCGTGCGCGTGGTCGACGCCGGATCGTGCAACGGCTGCGAGCTCGAGATCAACGCGCTCGGCAACCCGTACTACAACCTCGAGGGACACGGCGTGCATTTCGTCGCCAGCCCGCGCCACGCCGACCTGCTGCTCGTCACCGGGCCGGTGACGCGCCACATGGAGGTCGCGCTGCTGCGCACCCATGCGGCGATGCCCGAGCCGAGGCTGGTGGTCGCTGCCGGCGACTGCGCGCGCGACGGCGGAGTGTTCGGCTGCAGCTACGCGTGTCGGGGCGGCCTGCACGGCCTGCTGCCGGTCGACGTGTACGTGGCCGGGTGTCCGCCGACTCCGGCCGATCTGCTTGCCGGCATGTTGCAGGCAGTTCGCGCGCGGCGCTGAGCAGGCGCTCAGCGCCGCCGCGGCAGTGCGCCGAAGGCCTGGCGGAAGGTCAGCGGCGCAGGCGTTTGGGCCATCGTGTAGCCAGGCAGCGCGTCGAGCGCGCTGCGCAGTTCGCCTGCCTCGAGGTGCCGCAGCAGGGCGCGCAGCGTCGGCGCTTCGAGTGCATCGGCACGGCACAGGAGGAAGTAACGTTCGGCGGCCAGCGGCATGAAATCGAGGCGGAACGCACGCGCCGGGGTTTCCACGCCGAGGCCCACGTCGGCCATGCCGCTGGCGACGTACGCGGCGACTGCGGCGTGGGTGTATTCGCCGTGCTCGAAACCCTGGATCCGCGTCGCATCGATGCCTTCGTCGCGCAGCATGCACTCGAGCAGCAGGCGTGTTCCGGCGCCGCGCTGACGGTTGATGAAGCGCACGTCCGGGCGAAGCAGGTCATGCAGGCCGTAGACCTTGCACGGATTGCCTGGAGCGACCATCAGTCCCTGGCGCCGAGTGGCCAGCGGGATGAGCCGCTGCTCGCGCGGGTTCAGCCAGGTCGCATACGAGTCGAGCACCTCGCGCTCGAAGCGACCCTGCGGCACATGAAACCCGGCCAGATCGCAATCGCCGTCGTGCAGCGCGGCGACCGCCTCCTGGGTTCCGACATAGCGCCGCTCCAGCGGCAAACCGCCGCGTTGCAGGCTGTCGAACAGTTTCTCGATGGCGAAACCGTGGCTGGCGTGGATGCGCAGGGGGCTGGAATGACTGCACGATACGCTGCGCAGTTCGGCTTCGAGTTCGGACGCCAGCGAATCGAGCATCGGCGCCAGCCTCGCGTTGATCCGCCGCTCGGCCCAGACCAGCCGCTCGCCCAGGCGGCTCAGCCGCGAGCCGCGTCCGCGTTCCATGGTCAGCAGCGGTGCGCCGAACAGTGCGCCGCCTTGCCGCACCATGTCCCAGGCGTGTCGGTACGACACGCCGAGGTGCTGACACGCAGCGGCCAGGCTGCCACGCTCGTGGACCTGCAGCAGCAGCGCAAGCAACCGCGGCGGCAGAACGTTGCCGTCGGCGCGGCGGATGGTCCAGTGTGGCTGAATCGACAAGGTTGTTTGCATGGCGTGTCACAGGTTCTGCTGCGGATCGCATATTAATCGGCGATTCCACAGTAGCAATAGCGTAATAGCTGGTCATATTGCAGCTCGGGAGTTCGCGGCGTAGAGTCCGTACAGAACATGGGCGGTTCGACCTATGTCGGTCGTCGCATATTCGACGGCCCGCGACCAGGAGGAGGGCGTATGGATGCAACCCCCGAGGCCAGCGTCACGCGTCGTGACGCGGCCGTTCGCGCAGCGCTCGACGCGTACGGCGCGCAGGACGGCGCCTTGCTGCCGGTGTTGCACGCGATCCAGGATGCGCTGGGCCATGTGCCGGCCGAAGCCGTGGCGCCGGTGGCAGACGCGCTGGGCCTGTCGCGTGCCGAGGTGCACGGCGTGCTCGGGTACTACCACCACTTCCGCCGCATCGCGCCGGCGCGGCACACCGTGGCGCTATGCCGCGCCGAGGCCTGCCAGGCCGCAGGCGGCGACGCGCTGCTGGAGCAGGCCGAGCGCGTTCTCGGTTGCAAGCTGCATCAGCGCCGCGCCGATGGCGCCATCGAACTCGACGCGGTGTATTGCCTGGGCCTGTGCGCCAGTGCACCCTCGGCGCTGGTCGACGGGCAGGTGCGGGCGCGCCTCGACGCGGACGCGCTGCAACGCATCGCCAACGCGTGCGCGGTCGACGCGCAGGACATCGGGGCCGGGACATGAGCGCAAGCGCACGCATCTACCTGCCGCGTGACGCCGCGGCACTGGCGCTGGGCGCCGACGATGTGCTCGCCGCGCTGCGCGGCGCGGCCGCGCGGCGTGGCGTGCAGCTCGACGTGGTGCGCAATGGCTCCAGGGGGTTGTTCTGGCTCGAGCCGCTGCTCGAGGTCGAGACGGCGTCGGGGCGCGTGGCCTATGGGCCGGTCGGCGCGGCCGATGTCGATGCGCTGCTCGACTCCGGGATGCTCGAAGGACGGCCGGGGCACCGCTTGCACCAGGGCCCGACGGAGCGCATCGCGTACCTCGCGCGCCAGCAGCGCGTGACCTTCGCGCGCATGGGCGTGACCGATCCGCTGTCGCTGCCGGATTACGCTGCGCACGGCGGCTGGGTCGGTGCACGCCGCGCGCTGCAGCTCGACTCCGGCGCGCTGATCGACGAGGTCGGCGCTGCCGGGCTGCGCGGGCGCGGCGGCGCCGCGTTTCCGGCGGCGATCAAGTGGCGCACCGTCGCCGGTGCGCCGGGTCGCGTCAAGTACGTCGTGTGCAATGCCGACGAGGGCGATTCGGGAACCTTCTCCGACCGCATGGTGATGGAGGGCGATCCGTACATGCTGATCGAAGGCATGCTGATCGCCGGCCTGGCGGTCGGCGCCGAAACCGGGTATCTGTATGTGCGCTCGGAGTATCCGGACGCGTGCCGGACGCTGGCCGAGGCGATGGCGCGCGCCGAGGCTGCGGGCTGGCTGGGCGCCGATGTCGCGGGCAGCGGCCGCGCCTTTCGCATCGTGCTGCGCAAGGCGGCCGGCTCGTATGTGTGCGGCGAGGAAACCGCGCTGCTCGAGAGCCTGGAAGGCCGCCGCGGGGTGGTGCGGGCGAAGCCGCCGCTGCCGGCGCTGCACGGTCTGTTCGGCGCGCCCACGCTGGTGCACAACGTCATCACCCTCGCGGCGGTGCCGCGCATCCTCGCCGAGGGCGCTGCCGCGTATGCCGAGTTCGGCGTCGGGCGTTCGCGCGGAACGCTGCCGTTCCAGCTCGCCGGCAACGTCCTGCGCGGCGGGCTGGTCGAGCTGCCGTTCGGTGTCACGTTGCGCGAACTGGTCGAGGACTTCGGCGGCGGTACCGCTTCGGGCCGCCCGATCAAGGCGATCCAGGTCGGCGGGCCGCTCGGGGCCTACGTGGCGCCCGAGCACTGGGACCTGCCGCTGGATTACGAGGCGTATACCGAAATCGGCGCCGTCCTCGGCCACGGCGGAATCGTCGTGCACGACGACCGTGCCGACATGGCGCGGCTGGCGCGCCACGCCATGCATTTCTGCGCGGTCGAATCGTGCGGCAAATGCACGCCGTGCCGTATCGGATCGACACGCGGCGTCGAGGTGATCGACCGTATTCGCGCAGGCGGCGGCGAACAGCAGATTGCGTTGTTGCGCGACCTGTGCGACACGATGCTGCACGGCAGCCTGTGCGCCATGGGCGGGATGACACCATACCCGGTGCTGTCCGCGCTCGACCACTATCCGCAGGATTTCGGCGTCGCCGACGCACGGGCGGCCTGACCAAGCAGCAAAGGCCGCAGACACGCGCCCGCGCGGGCGCACCGCTGGAGACACGAGCATGAAGACCCATCCGCTGCACGAAACCGATCGCGGCACGCCCAGGAGCGACGATTCGCGCCTGGTCACGCTGCAGATCGACGGCGTGCGCATCAGCGTTCCGGCCGGAACTTCGCTGATGCGCGCCGCGGCCGAAGCCGGAATCCAGATCCCGAAGCTGTGCGCCACCGACAGCCTCGAGCCGTGGGGTTCGTGTCGGCTGTGCCTGGTGCAGATCGCGGGGCGACGCGGCTTTCCGGCGTCGTGCACGACTCCGGCCGAGGACGGCATGGTCGTGTGCACGCAAAACGACCGCCTGCAGCAGCTGCGCCGCGGCGTCATGGAGCTGTACATCTCGGACCACCCGCTCGACTGCCTGACGTGCAGCGCCAACGGCGACTGCGAGCTGCAGACCATGGCCGGCGTGACCGGCTTGCGCAACGTGCGCTACGGCACCCCGGGCACCGCGCCGGCCGGCGTGGCCGGCGCCCATCACGCCGACGCGCCGGTCGATGCGTCGAACCCGTACTTCAGTTTCGATCCCAGCAAATGCATCGTCTGCAGTCGTTGCGTTCGCGCCTGCGCCGAGGTGCAGGGAACGTTCGCGCTGACGATTGCCGGGCGTGGATTCGACAGCCACGTCGCTGCGGGCGAGGACGTTGCGTTCATGGACAGCGAGTGCGTCAGCTGCGGTGCTTGCGTGCAGGCCTGCCCGACGGCCACGCTGCAGGAGAAGAGCGTCATCGAATTGGGTCTGCCCGAGCATGCGGTGCTGACGACCTGCGCGTACTGCGGCGTCGGCTGCGGTTTCCGCGCCGAAATGAAGGGCGACCAGGTCGTGCGCATGGTGCCGTGGAAGGACGGCAAGGCCAACGAGGGCCATTCCTGCGTCAAGGGTCGGTTCGCCTGGGGCTACGCGACGCACAAGGATCGCATCACGACACCGATGATCCGGAGCTCGATCGACGACCCGTGGACCGAGGTCAGCTGGGACGAGGCGATCGCCCACGCGGCTGCGGAATTGCGCCGCATCCAGGCCAAGTACGGGCGCGAGGCGATCGGCGGCATCACGTCGTCGCGCTGCACCAACGAGGAGACCTACCTGGTGCAGAAGCTGGTTCGCGCCGCGTTCGGCAACAACAACGTCGACACGTGTGCGCGGGTCTGTCATTCGCCGACCGGTTATGGCCTCGGGCAGACCTTCGGCACCTCGGCCGGGACGCAGACTTTCAGCTCGGTCGACAAGTCCGACGTCGTCCTCGTCATCGGCGCCAATCCGACCGATGCGCATCCGGTGTTCGCGTCGCGGCTGAAGAAGCGCCTGCGCGCCGGCGCCAGGCTGATCGTCGCCGATCCGCGCCGCATCGACCTGGTGCGCGGCCCGCATCTGCGCGCCGCGCACCATCTGCAGCTGCGCCCGGGGACCAATGTGGCGCTGCTCAACGCGCTGGCGCACGTCATCGTCACCGAGGGACTGGTCGACGAGGCCTTCGTTGCCGAGCGCTGCGAGCCGAAGGCTTTCGAGCAGTGGCGGGCCTTTGTCGCCGGAGCCGACAACGCACCTGAAACGCTCGAAGCCGTGACCGGCGTTGCGGCCTCCGAAGTGCGCGCGGCGGCACGCCTGTACGCCACCGGAGGGAACGCCGCGATCTACTACGGGCTTGGCGTCACCGAGCACGCGCAAGGTTCGACGGCGGTCATGGCCATCGCCAACCTGGCGATGGCCACGGGCAACGTCGGGCGAGATGGGGTCGGAGTCAATCCATTGCGCGGTCAGAACAATGTGCAAGGTTCGTGCGACATGGGGTCTTTTCCGCACGAGCTTCCAGGTTATCGCCACATTTCGGACAGCACCGTGCGCGGCAGTTTCGAGCAGGCCTGGGGCGTGGCCCTCGACCCGGAGCCGGGTCTGCGCATCCCGAACATGTTCGAGGCCGCGCTGGCCGGCAGCTTCAAGGCGCTGTACTGCCAGGGTGAGGACATCGTGCAGTCCGATCCCGACACCCAGCACGTCGCCGCGGCGCTGCGGTCGATGGAATGCATCGTGGTGCAGGACATCTTTCTCAACGAGACTGCGAAATACGCGCATGTGTTCCTGCCCGGATCGTCGTTCCTCGAGAAGGACGGAACATTCACCAACGCCGAACGCCGCATCTCGCGCGTGCGCCAGGTGATGGCTCCGATGTCCGGAATGGCCGACTGGGAAGTCACGGTCGCGCTGGCGCGCGCGCTCGGCTACGCGATGGATTACACCCATCCCGGACAAATCATGGACGAGATCGCCGCGCTGACGCCGACGTTCGCCGGCGTCACCTACGACAAGATCGAGCGCCTGGGCAGCGTGCAGTGGCCGTGCAACGCCGACACCGACGAGGCCGGAACCGCGATCATGCACCGGGAGCGCTTCGTCCGCGGGCTGGGTCGTTTCGTGCTGACCCGCTATGTGGCATCCGACGAGAAGGTCACGCGACGCTACCCGCTGCTGCTGACCACCGGACGCATTCTCAGCCAGTACAACGTCGGTGCGCAGACGCGGCGCACAGCCAACAGCCAGTGGCACGATGGCGACCGGCTGGAGATCCACCCGCACGACGCCGAGGAGCGCGGCATCCGCGACGGCGACTGGGTCGCGATCCGCAGTCGGGCCGGGGAAACCGTGCAGCGCGCGCGTGTGACCGCGCGGGTCGCTCCGGGCGTGGTCTACACCACGTTCCACTTCCCCGAATCGGGCGCGAACGTGATCACCACCGACAGCTCGGACTGGGCCACCAACTGCCCTGAATACAAGGTCACCGCGGTACAGGTGGCCGCGGTGAGCCAGCCGTCGAGCTGGCAGCGCGACCACGCGGCATTCGACTCGCGCCAGGCCGATTTGCTGCGGCAGCGCCAGCGCGCCACGGAGGATGTTGCATGAACCTTGCGGATCCACCGGCGGCCGGGCCTGGCATGGTGCCGGTTCCGGTGCTGCGCTGGCGCGATGGCACGCGCGCCGAACTGAACGATCTGGTCGCCGAGGAGGTCGCGGTGGCGTTCGAGTACAACGGAGTGGCCCACGCCGTGATGCTTGCCACGCCTGCCGACCTGGGCGATTTCGCGCTCGGCTTCAGCCTGGCCGAAGGCATCGTCGAGCACGCCGACGAACTCTTCGATTGCGAAGCCGAGAGCGGCCCGCTGGGCATCACGCTGCATCTGGAGATCGCTGCCCGGCGCATGGTCGAGCTGCAGCAAAGGCGGCGCAACCTGGTCGGCCGCACCGGCTGCGGCCTGTGCGGCGCTGCCGAGTTGGCGCAGGTGCACCGGGAATTGCCGCAGCTTGCAGCCGGAGGGCGCTGGCCGGTGCGCGTGCTGAGCGCGGCAGTCGGCGCGCTGCGCGCGCAGCAGCGCCTCGGGCGCGCCACCGGGGCGACGCATGCGGCGGCGTGGTGCGACGCAAGCGGCGCGATCGCACTGCTGCGCGAGGACGTCGGACGGCACAACGCGCTCGACAAGCTGGTCGGCGCGCGCGCGCTGCGCGCGGCGCAGTCGGCCGACGGTTTCATCGTGGTCACCAGCCGGGCCAGTGTCGAAATGGTGCAGAAGGCCGCGATCGCGGGCGCCACCGTGCTGGCCGCGGTATCGGCGCCGACCCGGCTGGCGATCGATGCGGCGCGCGGCTGCGGCATGACCCTGGTCGGACTGGCGCGCGGCGATGACCTGGTCGTCTACGCGAACGCGCAGCGACTGCAACTCGACGGGGACTGATCGATGAATCTGGGCAAGCTGGTCGAAATGGCAAACCGCATCGGCGCGTTCTTCGCCGCCGATCCCGACACCGAAGCGGCGCAGCACGGAATTGCCGAACATCTGCGCAAGTTCTGGGCGCCGTCGATGCGCGCCGCCCTGCTCGATGCGCTCGACCGCCCCGGTGCGGCCGATGCGCTGGATCCGCTGGTGCGCAGCGCGCTGGTTCGGCATCGCGCGTGGCTGCAGCCGCGCCAGGCCGCCTGAGCGCGCGGCGCGCAGCGTCAGCCGACGGCGTCGTCGCGCAGCAGTTGCGCGGCCAGCGCATCGAAGCCGTCGGCGTCGGCGGCCTCGACGGTCGGCGCGGCGGCGAAGCCGGCGAAATTCCGTTCCATCGAGCTGCGGTAGCTCGGGTCGTAGTGCTGGGCGAGCAGTTCGCCGATCAGGGTGTCGAGTTCGCCTTGTGCGCTCAGCGCGCACCAGCGCTCGACCGCCGCGCTGCCACGCAACGCGCGCAGCGCGAGCAGCCGCTGCTGCAGCGCCGCAGTGTCGTCGGACAGCGCCCGGTAATCCTCGCGCAGGATGCGCACGCGGACCGCGTCGCCGGCGTACAGCCGCACGCAACGGGCCGCGCGCATGCGTTCGAGCACCGGATCCGGAACTTGCAGGCGGCCGATCCGGCGGCTTTCGCTTTCGACCCACACCGTGCGTTGCGCATCGAATCCGCGCAACGCGTCCCAGATCGCGGTCTCGAATGCCTTTTGCGACGGCTGTTCGACCCCGGGCAAGGCGCCGAGCACCGAGCCGCGATGCGCGGCCAGGCGCTCGAGGTCGAGCACCTGCGCGCCGGCGCGCGCCAGCGCCTGCAGCAGCCGGCTCTTGCCGCAGCCGGTCGGGCCGCACAGAACGACCATGCGCGCGCGCTGCGCATGGTGCGCGAGCTGGAGCACCAAGGCTGCGCGCAGCGCCTTGTAGCCTCCGTGCACCAGACGTACGCGCCAGCCGACCTGCGCCAGCACGTGCGCCAGCGCGCCGCTGCGCTGGCCGCCACGCCAGCAGTACACCAGCGGTTCGAGCGTGCGCGGCCAGTGCATGGCGTCGCGCTGCAGGTGCACGGCGATGTTGTGCGCGACCAGCGCAGCGCCGACTCGTTTCGCTTCGAACGCCCCCGACTGCTTGTACAGCAGGCCCACGCGCGCGCGCTCGGCGTCGTCGAGCACCGCCCAGTTGTTCGCTGCGGGCAAGTGGTCGAGCGCGAATTCGCCGGGGCTGCGCGCATCGAGCACGGCGCCGAAGGTGTCGAGGCTTTCCAACGCCTCGCCGGCTTCGATGGGGTGCGGATTCATCGCGTGCCTCGCTGCTGCGCGTCGCGCAGCAGCGGCTGCAGCCGTGGCCAGACGTTGTCGAGCAGAGCCGCCTGCGCGCGCGCATCCGGGTGGATGCCGTCGGCCTGGAACAGGTCGCGGTGCTGCGCGACGCCTTCCAGCAGGAACGGCACCAGCGCGCAATGCGTGGCGCGTGCGACGTCCGGGTAGATCTCGGCGAAGCGCGCCGTGTATTGCGGCCCGTAGTTCGGCGGGATGCGCATGCCGAGCAGCAGGGTGCGTGCGCCGGCGTGCTGCGCCAGACGCAGCATCGCGGTCAGGTTGTCGCGCGTGCGCTGCAGCGACAGTCCGCGCAGCGCGTCGTTGCCTCCGAGTTCGACCACGACCACCTCGGCACGCGTGCGCTGCAGCAGGGCGGGGAGTCGGGCCAGACCGCCGGCGGTGGTGTCGCCGCTGACGCTGGCGTTGACCAGCGCCCAGCGCGGGAAGTCGCGCGCCATGCGCGCGCCCAGCAGCGCGACCCAGCCCTGACCGTTGTCCAGGCCGTAGCCGGCGCTGATGCTGTCTCCGACGACCAGCAGCGTCGGCGCCGCGTGCGAGATGCCGGCGCCACACAGCAGCAGGATTCCTAGAATGCGACGCAACATGTCCAATTCGCTCCCATGTCCACGGACCCGATTGCAGCCGCCATTGTCGCCGAGCATCTGACGCGCCGCGTCGACACCGGCGCAGGAGTGCTCACCCTGCTCGACGACGTCAGTTTCGGCGTACCGCGGGGCAGCAGCCTGGCCATCGTCGGCCCGTCCGGGTCGGGCAAGTCGACGCTGCTCGGCCTGCTCGCCGGTCTGGACCTGCCCAGCAGCGGCCGGGTGCTGCTCGACGGCATCGATCTGGGCAGCCTGGACGAGGATGCGCGTGCGGCGTTGCGCGGCGCCAGGCTGGGCTTCGTGTTCCAGAACTTCCAGCTTCTGGACCACGTCAGTGCGCTCGACAACGTGCGCCTGCCGCTCGACATCCGGGGCGTCGGCCGCGGCGCCGATGCGGCCGCGCGCGCGATGCTCGAGCGCGTGGGCCTCGGCACGCGTCTGCAGCAGTACCCGGCCCAGCTCTCCGGCGGCGAACAGCAGCGCGTGGCGCTGGCGCGCGCGTTCGTCACCGAGCCGGCGTGGCTGCTGGCCGACGAGCCGACCGGAAATCTCGACGCGGCGACCGGGCATGCGATCATCGAACTGCTGTTCGCGCTGCAGCGCGAACGCGCCACGACCGTGGTGCTGGTCACCCACGACGCCGAGCTGGCGGCGCGCTGCGACGCCCGGCTCGAACTGCATGGCGGGCGCGTGCGCGGCCCGCACGACGACAAGGAGCCGCCGGCATGGCGTTGAAGCTGCTTTACGGATTCCACGCGGTCGGCGCACGGCTGCGTGCGGCGCCGCACAGTGTGCGCGAACTGCTGGTCGACGCGACGCGTCACGACGCGCGGATGCAGCAATTGCTGGCGCGCGCGGCGGCGCTTGGGGTGGCGCCGCAACCGGTCGACGGTGCGCGTCTGGACGCGCTCAGCGGCGGCGCACGCCATCAGGGCGTCCTGGCGAGGGTCGAGCCGCTGCCGCGACTCGGTACCCTCGACGCCGTGCTCGACGTCGTCGACGCGTCCGGCGCCACGCCGCTGCTGCTCGGGCTCGACGGCGTCACCGACCCGCACAACCTGGGCGCCATGTTGCGCACCGCCGACGCAGTCGGAGTCCACGCGGTCTTCGCGCCGAAGGATCGAGCTGTCGGGTTGACCCCGGTGGTGGCAAAGGTCGCCAGCGGCGCAGCCGACACCGTGCAGTACGTGATGGTGACGAACATGGCGCGGGCGCTGGAAGCGCTGCGCGAGCGCGGACTGCACGTCGTGGGCACCGCCGGAGAGGCCGACGAAACCCTCTACCAGGCGCGGCTGTGCGGACCCAGTGCGCTGGTGCTCGGCGCCGAGGGCAGCGGCATGCGCCGGCTGGTGCGCGAGGGCTGCGACCAGCTGGTACGCATTCCGATGCTCGGCAGCGTCGACAGCCTGAACGTCTCGGTGGCCGCAGGCGTGTGCCTGTACGAGGCGTTGCGCCAGCGAGGCGCAGGCTGAGCCGGCGTCAGTGCGCGGCGGCGCCGAGCCGGCGGTGGGTGCGGCGCAGCGCAAGCCAGAGCACCAGTGCGATCGGCGGGATCGAGACCCCCTGAGCCCACGCCGGGTCGATCCCGCTCCAGTGCTGCAGCGGCTCGAACAGGTGCCCGACCAGGGTCGACGCGTAGTAGGTGATGGCCGCCACCGACAGGCCCTCGACCGTCTGCTGCAGCCGCAGCTGCAGGTACTGGCGACGGTCCATCGACGCCAGCAGCTCGCGGTTGTGCTGCTGCATGTCGATGTCGACCCGGGTGCGCAGCAGCCCGCTGCAGCGCGCGATGCGCTCGGACAGGCCCTGCAGGCGGCGCTGCGCGGCCGCGCAGGTCTGCATCGCAGGGCTCAGTCTGCGCTCGAGGAACTGGCCGATGGTCTGCAGGCCGTCGATCTGGCGTTCGTGCAGGTCGGCGAGGCGGCGACCGACCAGGTCGTAGTACGCGGCCGACGCGGTGAAGCGCGCGTGATGCTGGGCGTAGACGCCCTCGACGGTCGCGGCCAGGGCGCTGAGCTGCTCCAGGGTGGCACGGTCGTCGCCGGCGCGCCCGCTGCGCAGGGTGTCCATGATGCGGCCGAGCTCGCGCTCGAGTTCGGCCAGCTGCGGGGTGATGCGCCGCGCGTCGGGCAGTGCCAGCAGCGCGAGCAGGCGGTAGGTCTCGATTTCGAGCAGCCGCTGGGTCAGGCGGCCGCGCCGCCGCGGCGTCATCGCACGGCTGAGCACCACGAAACGGGTGCAGCCGTCGGCGTGGATGCGCAGGTCGGTGTAGACCCGGGCCTGGGCGTCGGCCGCTTCCGAGGCGATCAGCGCGTCGGCGTCGAGCACCGATTCGAGCGTGGCGTCGGCCAGCCCTGCGGACTGCAGATCGTCGACCTCGGGCAGCAGCGCGACGTGGTTGGCGCTGATCAGCTGGCCCGGGATCGACGCGCGCCAGTCGGCGGCGACCTCGGCCCACGCCGGTTGCTCGAACCAGTCGGCAGCGGCAGCCGGAAGGCTGGAACGGATGAAGGTGTAGCTGATGAATTCGCCGTGGCGTTCCCAGCGCAGCCGTACGCGGCCGACGTCGGCCGCGTAGTAACTGCCGCCGGCCGCAGGCAGCGGCAGGTGATGATCGGCCAGCAGCGCGCACAGATGAGCGTGGGCTTGTTCCTGCTGCGCGGGGTCGGCGACGAACGCCATGTGGCTGATCAGCCGGGGCGTGAGCACGCGCTCGTAGGGGCGGGCGTGGATCTCGTTGTGCAGCTGGCGGCGCAGCTCGTGTTCGTGCATCGGTTCGGCTCCGGCTTTTCGGTCTCGACACTGAACTCTACCGCAAGCCTATAATGCAAAGGTTTTGTCGCAACTGATGCGGCGAAACCGCGCCGCGTCCGCATCAGGGGCGCGGTGCGAAATCCGCGAACTGGCCCCACCAGGTGCCTGCGGCGGCGCGCGACGTGCAACGTTGCGCGTGCCTCGGGTTCTGGCCAGATTTGAGACCCAACCTAGGATTGCATCATGACCGTTTCCATGCGTGAAATGCTCGAAGCCGGCGTGCACTTCGGCCACCAGACCCGCTTCTGGAACCCGAAGATGGCCCCGTACATTTTCGGCCACCGCAACAAGATCCACATCGTCAATCTCGAGAAGACGTTGCCGATGTTCCAGGACGCTTGCAAGTACGCGCGCCAGATGGCCGCGCGCCGCGGCACCATCCTGTTCGTCGGCACCAAGCGCCAGGCCGGCGATATCGTGCAGGCCGAAGCTCAGCGCTGCGGCATGCCGTACGTCAATCAGCGCTGGCTCGGCGGCATGCTGAGCAACTTCAAGACCGTCAAGGGTTCGATCAAGAAGCTCAAGGACATGAAGGCGCAGGCCGAGGAAGGCGCGCTCGAGCACATGACCAAGAAGGAACAGCTGATGTTCCAGCGCGAGCTCGACAAGCTCGAGAAGTCCATCGGCGGCATCCAGGACATGGGCGCATTGCCTGATGCGATGTTCATCATCGACGTCGGCTACCACAAGATCGCGGTGGCCGAAGCGAAGATGCTCGGCATTCCGCTGATCGGAGTCGTCGACACCAACCATTCGCCGGTCGGAATCGACCACGTGATTCCGGGCAACGACGATTCGGGCAAGGCCGTGGCGCTGTATGCACGTGGCCTCGCCGACGCGATCCTTGAAGGGCGCAACGATGCCCTCAACGAGACCGTGCAGGCGGCCGACGAAGGCGGCAGCGAATTCGTCGAGGTGCAGGACGAGGCGCAGGCCGGCTGAACACCGCGACCTCAGCCCCCGGGGGCTGCCCCGGACCCATTTTGATCCAAAGGGGGCTCGCAAGGCCCCCTTGTCGAATCCAGGAGAACAGATATGGCGGCAATCACCGCATCCATGGTCGCTGAACTGCGCGCGAAGACCGACGCGCCGATGATGGAGTGCAAGAAGGCGCTGACGGAAGCCGAAGGCGACATGGCGCGTGCCGAGGAACTGCTGCGCGTCAAGCTCGGCAACAAGGCGAGCAAGGCGGCGGCTCGGGTGACCGCCGAGGGCATCGTCGCCGTGTGCATCGACGGCAACCGCGGCGCACTGATCGAGCTGAACTGCGAAACCGACTTCGTCGCCAAGAACGACGATTTCCTCGCCTTCGGCAACGCGCTGGCCAGGCTTGTCGCCGATCGCGATCCGGCCGACGTGGCCGCGCTGTCGGCGCTCGAGCTCGATGGCGCCACCGTCGACGCACGCCGCACCGAACTGATCGGGCGCATCGGCGAGAACATGTCGATCCGGCGTTTCAAGCGCTTCGCCGGCGACGCCGCGCTGGCCAGCTATCTGCACGGCACGCGCATCGGCGTGGTCGTCGAATACACCGGCGACGCGACCGCGGCCAAGGACGTCGCGATGCACGTGGCGGCGATGAAGCCGGTGGCGCTGTCGGCCGCCGAGGTGCCTGCCGCGCTGATCGAGTCCGAACGCTCGATCGCCACGCAGAAGGCCGCCGAGGACGCCGACAAGGCGCGCGCCGAAGGGCGCCCGGTGCAATCGCCCGAGATCGTCGCCAAGCGCGTCGAGGGCTCGGTGCAGAAGTACCTCAAGGAGGTCTCGCTGCTGAACCAGGCGTTCGTGAAGAACGACAAGCAAAGCGTCGAGCAGATGCTCAAGGCTGCCGGCACGACGGTCAAGGGATTCACGCTGTACGTCGTCGGCGAGGGCATCGAGAAGAAGTCGGAGAATTTCGCCGACGAAGTCGCCGCGCAGATGGCGGCGGCGCGCGCCGGCTGATCCGCCGCCGAGCGCGGTTGCGGCACACCCTTCCACCTGCACGCAGAACATCACCATGAGCGGCTACAAACGGGTATTGCTCAAGCTGTCGGGCGAGGCGCTGATGGGCGATGATGCCTACGGCATCAATCGCGCGACCATCGTCAAGATGGTCGAGGACATCGCCCAGGTCGTCGCGCGCGACGTGCAGGTGGCCGTGGTCATCGGCGGCGGCAACATCTTCCGCGGCGTCGCCGGCGGCGCGGTCGGCATGGACCGCGCCACCGCCGACTACATGGGCATGCTGGCCACGGTGATGAACGCGCTGGCGCTGGCCGATGCGATGCGCCACGCCGGCCTGGTGGCGCGGGTGATGTCGGCGATCAGCATCGACCAGGTCGTCGAGTCGTACGTGCGGCCGAAGGCGCTGCAATACCTCGAAGAGGGCAAGCTGGTGATCTTCGCCGGCGGAACCGGCAACCCGTTTTTCACCACCGATACCGCGGCAGCGCTGCGCGCGGCCGAGATCGGCGCCGAAGTCATGCTCAAGGCGACCAAGGTCGACGGCGTGTTCGACGCCGATCCGGCGCGCGACCCCGGCGCGCGCCTGTACGATCGGCTGAGTTTCGACGAAGCCATCGTCAAGCGCCTGCAGGTGATGGACGCCACCGCGTTCGCGTTGTGCCGCGACCAGGGGCTGCCGATCCGCGTGTTCAGCATCTTCAAGCCCGGCGCGTTGCTGCGCGTGGTGCAGGGAGAGGCTGAAGGCACCCTGGTCCACCTCTGAATACGGAGCTCCGAACATCATGTCGATTGTCGAGATCAAGAAAGCGTGCGAGCAGAAGATGCTCAAGACCCTGGAGGCGCTGCGGGTCGACCTGGCCAAGGTGCGGACCGGGCGTGCGCACACGGGATTGCTCGATCACATCACGGTCGACTACTACGGTACGATGATGCCGATCAATCAGGTCGCCAACGTCACGCTGGTCGACGCGCGAACCATCGGCGTCCAGCCTTGGGAGAAGAAGATGGCCCAGGTGGTCGAGAAGGCCATTCGCGAATCGGATCTGGGTCTGAACCCGCAGTCGCAGGGCGATCTCATTCGCGTGCCGATGCCGGCGTTGACCGAGGAGCGCCGGCGTGACCTGGTCAAGGTCGTCAAGGGCGAGGGCGAGGGCGCGAAGGTCGCGGTGCGCAACCTGCGGCGCGACGCCAACCAGCAGCTCAAGGACCTGGTCAAGGCCAAGGAAGCCTCGGAGGACGAGGAGCGCCGGGCGCAGGACGAGGTGCAGAAGATGACCGATCGTTTCATCGCCGAGGTCGACAAGCAGATCGCGCAGAAGGAAGCCGAGATCATGGCGGTCTGACTTCGCCACGCAGCAAGGAACCCCAGCCTTGGCGACCAAACACAAGACCAACAAGTCCGCAGCGGCGGTACCGCGCCATATCGCGGTGGTGATGGACGGCAATGGCCGTTGGGCCACCCGGCGTCTGCTGCCGCGCGGCGCCGGACACAAATTCGGTGTCGATGCGCTCAAGCGCCTGGTGCGCGGCTGCATCGCGCAGCATGTGTCGGTGCTGACCGTGTTCGCGTTCTCGTCGGAGAACTGGTCCAGGCCGGCCGATGAAGTGCGTGGCCTTCTCGAACTGTTCGTCCAGGTGCTGCAGCGCGAAACCGCCGAGCTGGCAGCCCAGGGCGTGCGGCTGCGTTTCGTCGGCTGCCGCGACGCGTTCGACGCGCGGCTTCTCGAGCTGATCGAGTCGGCCGAAGTCGACAGCGCCGCGCAAAGCAGGTTGCAGCTCAACGTGGCATTGAACTACGGCGGGCGCTGGGACATCGTGCACGCTGCGCAGGCGTTGGCCGCCAGCGGCGAGCCGTTCACCGAACAGGCGCTGGCCAGTCACATGTGCCTGGCCGATCTGCCGGCTCCCGACCTGCTGATCCGCACCGGAGGCGAGCATCGACTGAGCAACTTCCTGCTCTGGCAGCTCGCGTACACCGAGCTGTATTTCACCGACCTGTTGTGGCCTGAATTCGACGAGAAGGCATTGGCCGCGGCCATTGCCGAATACGCCCGTCGTGAGCGCCGCTTCGGTGGCGTTCCTGCGCCATCGGCGGCCGACGGGCTGCGCGTGGCCTGACGCGCGCGATGCTGCGCACCCGCATCCTGACCGCGCTGGCCTTGCTGGCGCTGCTGCTGCCAACCCTGTTCGTGGCCCCGCGCTGGGTGTTCGCGCTGGTGTTCGGCGCCTTTTGCGCTGCCGGCATGTGGGAATGGGCGCGGTTGGCCGGGCTGCGCGGACTTGCTGCGATAGGCTGCGCTGCGCTTTGGTCGGCGCTGGCCGCCTTGCTCAGCGTCGTCGCGGCGCCCGACGCGGTGTTCGGCGCGGCGCTGCTCGCCTGGCTGCTGCTGCTGGCGGCAAGCCTGCCGCGCGCTGCGCTGCCGGCGGTGCTTGCGCGTCCAGCGGTGCTGGTTGCGCTGGGCGCGCTGGTGCTGCTGGCCGGCTGGCTGGCGCTGCTGCGCGCACGCGCGGCCGGCTCCGGGCTGCTGCTGTCGGTGCTCGCGCTGGCCTGGGTGGCCGACGTGGCCGCGTATTTCGGCGGCCGTGCGATCGGCGGCGCCAAGCTGGCGCCGCGCATCAGCCCGGGCAAGACCTGGGCCGGGGTGTACAGCGCGGCGGCCGCGGTGCTGCTGTACGGCGTGGTCTGTGCGCGCTGGCTGCCCGCAACGCTGCCGGCGCGGCTGCTGCGCGACTGGGGCGTGCTCGGCACCGGAGCGGCGCTGATCGCGTTGCTCGCGCTGAGCGTTTGCGGCGACCTGTTCGAATCCCTGCTCAAGCGCCATGCCGGAGTCAAGGACAGCAGTGCGCTGCTGCCGGGCCATGGCGGGGTGCTCGACCGGGTCGATGCCTTGTTGCCGCTGATGCCGGCCGCTATGCTGCTGCTGCGATGAAGCGTGTCACGGTCCTTGGCAGCACGGGCTCGATCGGCTGCAGCACCCTGGAGGTGCTGAGCCTGCATCCCGACCTCTATGCGGTGCACGCGCTCGGCGCACAGCGCAACGATGCGGTGCTATTCGAGCAGTGCGTGCGGTTCGCGCCACGCTATGCGGTTCTGGTCGATCCGGCTGCTGCGCGGCGTCTGGACGCTGCGCTGCGCGCGCGCGGCAGCGAGACCGAGGTTCTGTGCGGCAGCGCCGCTCTGGAGCAGGTTGCCGCCGACGCGCAGACCGACGTGGTGATGGCGGCGATCGTCGGCGTCGCCGGCCTGGGGTCGAGCCTGGCGGCCGCGCGCGCAGGCAAGCGCGTGCTGCTCGCGAACAAGGAATCGCTGGTCGTCGCCGGTGCGCTGTTCATGCACGCGATGCGCGAGGGCGGTGGCGAGCTGCTGCCGATCGACAGCGAACACAGCGCGATCCTGCAGGGCATGCCTGCCGATCGCGCGCGTTGGGCGCACGACGTGCGCGACATCACCCTGACTGCTTCGGGCGGTCCGTTCCGCACCGAGGACCCGGCGCGACTGGACGCGATCACGCCGCAACAAGCCTGTGCCCATCCGAACTGGAGCATGGGGCCGAAGATCTCGGTCGATTCGGCGACGATGATGAACAAGGCTCTGGAGGTCATCGAGGCGCATCATCTGTTCGCGCTCGACCCGCAACGCATCAAGGTTCTGATCCACCCGCAAAGCATCGTGCACTCGATGGTCACCTACAGCGACGGATCGGTGCTGGCCCAATTGGGGGTGCCGGACATGCGCACTCCGATCGCCTGCGGCCTGGCTTGGCCGCAGCGCCTGGCATCGGGGGCGTCGTGGCTGGATCTGGCGCGTGTCGGGCGGCTCGACTTCGCCGACCCGGATCCCCGGCGTTTTCCCGCGTTGCAACTGGCGTACCAGGCGCTGGGCATGGCCGACGGCGCGTGCGCTGTGCTCAATGCGGCGAACGAAGAGACCGTGGCCGCGTTCCTGCAAGGCCGCGCTCGATTCACCGATATTCATCGCGTCAACTCGGTCGCGCTCGAGCGCACGCCGATCGACGACGCGGCCAGTCTGGAGGCGCTTGACGAGCTCGATGCGCGGGCGCGGCACGAGGCACGCGCCGAACTCGCGCGCCTGGCGCGCTGACACCGCGGAGCGCGCGCGACATGCTGACCCTGGCCGCGTTCCTGCTCGCGATCGGCGTGCTGGTCACCGTGCACGAGTACGGGCATTACCGGGCCGCGCGGGCGGTCGGCGTCAAGGTGCTGCGCTTTTCGATCGGATTCGGCCGGCCGCTGTTGCGCTGGCAGCGCGGCGACACCGAGTTCGTGCTCGCTGCGCTGCCGCTGGGCGGCTACGTGCGCATGGTCGACGAGCGCGAGGCGCCGGTGCCTGCAGCGGACCGCGCCCGCGCGTTCAATCGCCAGTCGCTGCCGCGGCGCGCCGCGGTGGTCGCTGCCGGGCCGCTGGCCAATCTGCTGCTTGCCGTGGCGCTGTTCGCGATCGTGGCCGCGGTCGGCGAACGCGAACCGCTGCCGATCCTGGCGGCACCGCCGGCAGGCAGCGTTGCCGCACGGGCCGGGGTACACGCCGGCGACCGCGTGCTGCGGCTCGACGGGGCGCCGATCGCCAGCTGGCCGGGGCTGCAGGTCGAGCTGCTCGAGGCCGGCGGGGACGCGGCGCGTCTGACGGTGCGGCGATCCGACGGCGGCGTGGCCGAGCTGCGCTTGCCGGCGGGGCGGTCGGCTCAGGCGTCCGGGCTCCAATTGCAGGGACCGCCGGCGCGTATCGACGCGTTGCAGCCGGGCGGCACGGCGCAGGCCGCGGGCCTGGCCGCCGGAGACGTGGTGCTGGAGGTCGACGGTCGTGCGGTGGGCGATGCGGCAGCACTGCTGCACGCGATCCAGCGCAGCGACGGGCGCACCATGCAGCTGCGCGTGCGCCGCGGTGCACGCGTCATCGAATGCGCGCTGCGCGCGCGCGCGGTGACACCGCGCGGCGGGGCGGCGCCGGTCTGGCGCATCGGCGCACTGGTCGGCGGCGCGGTGCCGACCGTGCTGGTGCGCCATGCACCGCTGGGCGCTTTGCGCGAGGGGGCGTTGCGCACGTGGCGGCTCAGCGTGCTGAGCGTGCGCACCCTGGGCCGCATGCTGCTCGGGCGCGCCTCGCTCGACATGCTCAGCGGACCGATTACGATTGCCGATTACGCCGGGCGCAGCGCAGCGCTGGGGTGGCTGCCCTACCTGAGCTTTCTCGGCGCGATCAGCGTCAGCCTGGGCGTGCTGAACCTGCTTCCGATCCCGGTCTTGGACGGGGGGCATCTCCTGTATTATGCGGTCGAAGCCTTGACCGGTCGGCCGTTGCCGCAGCGCGTGCAGATGCTGCTGCAGCAAGCGGGGATGGCGTTGATCGTGATGCTGATGGCGATCGCGCTGTACAACGACTTCGCCCGTCTGGCCGGGCCCATCCACTGATCCCAGATCGAGGTTAACTTGAGGTTCCGTCACGCATTGCAGGGCACCGCGGTGGTCGTGCTGGCCGCCGTCTGCGCCCAGGCCCACGCCGCCGATTCTTTCGTCATCAAGGACATCCGCGTCGACGGGCTGCAGCGGACCGAACCAGGGACGGTGTTCAGCTACCTGCCGTTTCGCGTCGGCGACAACTATTCGCCCGAAGCCGGCGCCGCGGCGATCCGCGCGCTGTTCGCCACCGGACTGTTCAAGGACGTGAGCATCCGCACCGCCGGCGACGTCGTCACGGTGGTGGTCGAGGAGCGTCCGGTGATCGCCGAGATCACGTTCTCGGGGACCAAGGAGTTCGACAAGAAGAACCTGCTGCAGGCGCTCAGCGGCGCCGGGCTCGCGTCGGCGCATCCGTACGACCAGGCATTGGTCGACGGCGCGGTGCGCGAACTCAAGCAGCAATACCTGGCCAAGGGCTACTACGCGGTCAAGGTCGCGACCACCGTGACGCCGCTGCCGCGCAATCGCGTCAACGTGTTGTTCACGGTCGACGAAGGCGCCGTGGCGAAGATCCGGGCGATCCGAATCGTCGGCAACAAGGTATTCAGCGAGCACACGCTGCTGGGATTGTTCACGCTGACGACTCCAGGCTGGATGAGCTGGTACACGAAGGCTGACCAGTATTCGCGGGCCAAGCTCAACGCCGATCTGGAGACGCTGCGTTCGTATTACGTCGATCGGGGCTATCTCGACTTCGACTTGCAGTCGGCGCAGGTCGCGCTGTCGCCCGACAAGGACAGCGTGTACATCACCGTCAACATCAGCGAGGGTGCCAAGTACGTGGTCTCCGGCTTCAAGCTGCAGGGCAACTACCTGGGCCTGGCCGACGAATTCCGCGCTCTGGTCAAGCTCAAGCCGGGGCAGGTGTACAGCGCGCAGGAGCTGGCCGACAGCGTCAAGGCGATCCAGAACAAGTTCGGCGAGTACGGATTCGCCTTCGCCCGCGTTCAGCCCGTGCCTGTCATCGACCGCGTTCACCACCGCGTGTCCTTCACCATCGACGCCGATCCGGGACAGCGCGTGTACGTTCGCCGGATCGACATTTCGGGCAACACCCGCACGCGCGACGAAGTCATCCGTCGCGAGTTCCGCCAGTTCGAGGACGCCTGGTACGACGCCAGCCGCATCAAGCTGTCGCGCGACCGCGTCGATCGCCTGGGCTATTTCAAGAACGTGACGCTGGGCACGCGCGAGGTTCCGGGCAGCAGCGACGAGGTCGACCTGGACATGAAGGTCGAGGAAAAACCCACCGGCATGCTCGGCCTGGGCGTCGGTTTCTCGAGCGCCAACCGGCTGTCGTTCAACGCTTCGCTGAGCCAGGACAACATCTTCGGCAGCGGCAACAATTTCAGCATCGACGTCAACACGTCCAGCTACTACCGGACGGTGGCGTTGTCGAGCACCAATCCGTATTTCACCCGGGACGGAATCAGCCGGACGTTCAACGTCTATTACCGGACCATCGAACCGTATTCGAGCCAGGGCTACAACTACACGATCAAGACTCCGGGCTTCAACGTCCAGCTCGGCGTTCCGTTCACCGAGCTCGACCGGGTGTTCTTCGGGGTGGGGTTCGAGCAATATCGCCTCGCCCTGGCCCCGGGAGCTCCGGCTTCGTACATTGCGTACGCCAACGAGTTCGGCGACGTGTCGTCGGGAATTCCGCTGACGCTTGGCTGGCAGCGCGACAGCCGCAACAGCGCGCTGGTGCCCACAGACGGGCGCTTCCAGAGCCTGAGCGCCGAGTACAGTCCGCTCAGCAGTCTGCGCTACTTCCGTACGAGCTACCAATACCAGCAGTTCGTCCCGGTGACGCGGATGACCAACCTGGCGTTCAATGGCATGCTCGGCTATGCCACGGGCCTGAACGGCCGGCCGCTGCCGGTGTTCAAGAACCTGTACGCCGGGGGCATCGGCACGGTGCGCGGCTTCCAGCAAAGCTCGCTGGGCCCGCAGGATGCGCAGGGCAACGCGCTGGGTGGCGGCCGCCTGGCTGTCGGTGACATCGAATACCAGTTCCCGTTCCCTGGGAGCGGCGCGGACCGCAGCCTGCGGTTGTCGACCTTTGTCGACAGCGGCTACGTCTGGGGCGCCGGGCAGAAGATGAGCCTGAGCGATCTGCGGGTTTCGGCCGGCCTGGCGCTGTCGTGGATCTCGCCGATCGGCCCGCTGAAATTCAGCATTGCGCGTCCGTTGCGCGACAAGCCCACCGACAGGCTCCAGGCATTCCAGTTCACCGTCGGTACCGCATTCTGAGAACCACCATGACCATCATCACTCAAGCGCTTCGTCGCGGCTTGATCGCCGTCGGCTGCACGGTGTGCCTGCTTGCGCCATTGTCGGCAAGTGCGCAGGGCACTTCGTCGGGCAAGATCGGATTCATCAATACCGAGCGCATCCTGAAGGAATCGCTGCCGGCGAAAGCCGCGCAGCAGAAGCTGCAAAGCGAGTTCTCACAGCGCGAAAAGGACTTGCAGGCCAGCGCAGCGCGCATCAAGGCGCTGAGCGACAAGCTGGAGAAGAACGGGCCGGTGATGTCCGACGCCGACCGCGCGGCAGCGCAGCAGCAGCTCGCCGACATGAACCGCGACTTCCAGCGCAAGCAGCGCGAGTTCGGCGAGGATCTGAATGCCAAGCGCAATGCGGCGCTGGCACAGGTCCTCGACCAGGCGAACAAGGTCGTCAAGCAGGTCGCCGAGCAGGGCAACTACGACATCATTTTCCAGGACGCGGTCTACGTGAATCCGCGCATCGACATCACCGACAAGGTGTTGAAGGCGCTTGACGCTTCGGCTGCGAAGTGAGCAGGGACGTGGGCGCGGCCGATGGACACGCCGCGCGCGTGGCCGATCTGGTCGCGCGCTTCGGCGGCACGCTGTTGGGCGACGGCACGCGGGTGCTGCTTCGCATCGCGCCGCTGCAACGCGCCGCTCCGGACGAACTGGCCTTCCTCAGCCAGGCCGCGGCCGCGGCGCAGCTCGATGAGACGCGCGCCGGTTGCGTGATCGTGCCGCGGGCGTGCGCCGAGCGCGCCGCGCGACTGCCTGCGGCGATCGTCGTCGACGATCCGTACCTGTACTACGCACGCTGCGCACAGTGGTTCGCCGCGCGCCAGACGCCGCCGCCGGTTCCGGGGGTGCACCCCGGCGCCAGCGTCGACTCCGCGGCGACGCTGGGCGACGGCTGCAGCGTCGGTGCGGGCGCGGTGGTCGAGGCAGGTGCCGAGCTGGGTTGCGGGGTGGTGCTGGGCGCGGGCAGCTTCGTCGGACGCGATGCGCGACTCGGCGACGGCACGGTGCTGGAGCCGCGCGCCGTGGTGCTGCACGGCTGCCGCCTCGGTGCGCGCTGCATCGTGCACGCCGGCGCAGTGATCGGAGCCGACGGATTCGGATTCGCGCGCGATGAGCATGGCGCCGGCGTGAAGATCCCGCAGACCGGGCGGGTGGTGATCGGCGACGACGTCGAGATCGGAGCCAACACGACGATCGACCGCGGTGCACTCGACGACACCGTGATCGACGACGGAGTCAAGATCGACAATCTGGTGCAGGTCGCGCACAACGTGCGCATCGGTGCGCACACCGCGATCGCCGGCTGCGTGGGGATTTCGGGAAGCGCGCGCATCGGCGCGTACTGCCTGATCGGCGGCGGCGTGGGCATTGCCGGGCACCTGGAAATTGCCGATCACGTGGTCATCGGCGGCATGTCGCTGGTATCGCGTTCGATCCGTCGCCGCGGCCACTACACCGGCGCATTTCCGCTCGACAACCATGACAACTGGACCGCGAACGCCGCGGCGTTGCGCCATCTGGCGGCGCTGCGCGACCGGGTCCGCAAGCTGGAGCAACAGCTCGAGGCGCACGACAGAGAACGACAAGACAAGCCATGACCGTGTTCGACATCAACCAGATCCAGAAGCTTCTGCCGCACCGTTACCCGTTCCTGCTCGTCGACCGCGTGGTCGAGTTCGAGAAGGGCGAGCGCATCCGCGCGTACAAGAACGTCAGTTTCAACGAGCCGTATTTCACCGGTCATTTCCCGGTCAAGCCGATCATGCCCGGCGTGCTGATCCTCGAGGCGCTGGCGCAGGCCGCGGGAATCCTGGCCTTCGGCACCCTGGACATGACCGCCGACGACAACTCGGTGTATTACCTCGTCGGGATCGATCGAGCGCGTTTCAAGCGGCCGGTGGAACCGGGCGATCAGCTGATGCTCGAGGTCGCGATCACGCGCCGCATGCGCAACATCTACAAGTTCGACGCCTGTGCGCGCGTCGGCGACGACATCGCTGCCGAGGCCGAGCTGATGTGCACCGAGCGTGTCATCGACTGACGGAGCCAGCGTGCCTGTGATCCACCCGAGCGCGCTCGTCGAAGCGGGCGCCGAACTGGACGCCGATGTCGAGATCGGTCCCTACAGCATCATCGGAGCGCAAGTGCGGATCGGCGCCGGCACGCGAATCGGCCCGCATGTCTGCGTGCAGGGGCGAACCCGCATCGGACGCGACAACCGGATCCACGCCTTCTGCTCGATCGGTGCAGTGCCGCAGGACAAGAAATACGCCGGCGAGCCGACCGCGCTGGAGATCGGCGACCGCAACACCATCCGCGAATACTGCAGCGTCAACCTCGGCACGGTGCAGGACGGCGGCCTGACCCGAATCGGCCACGACAACTGGATCATGGCCTACGTGCACGTGGCGCACGATTGCCGGGTCGGCGACAACACCGTGCTGGCCAACTGCACCCAGCTGGCCGGCCACGTGCACGTCGGCGATTGGGCCATTCTCGGCGGTCTGACCGGGGTGCACCAGTTCGTGCACGTCGGTGCGCACGCAATGACCGGCGTCGGCTCGGCGGTGACGCAGGACGTGCCGCCTTACGTGATGCTCGCCGGCACCCCGGCGCGCCCGCACGGCATCAACGCGGAAGGTTTGCGGCGCCGCGGATTCGACGCCGGGCGTATCGCCGTACTGCGCGAGGCGTATCGCCTGCTGTACCGCCGCGGGCTCGCGCTGGACGCGGCGCTGCACGCCGTGCAGGCGCTGCACGGCGCGCATCCGCAAAGCGGTGCCGACCTCGCGCTGCTGGTCGACTTCGTCGCCGCCAGCAGCCGCGGGATCGTGCGACCCTGAGCGCGCGCGCGGTTGCGGCGATGGCGCCCGAGCTCGTGATGGTCGCCGGCGAGGCGTCGGGCGACGTGCTGGCCGGGCATGTGCTGCATGCGCTGCGCACGCTGCGCCCGCAGTGGCAGGTGGCCGGGATCGGCGGTGCCGCGATGCAGCGCGAGGGGCTGCAGAGTTGGTGGCCTCTGGAGCGACTGGCGGTCAACGGCTTCGCCGCGGTGCTGCCACGGCTGCCCGAGCTGCTGCGCATGCGCGCCACTCTGCGCCGGCGCTTGCTGCGCCAGCCGCCCGAGGTGTTCGTCGGCGTCGACGCGCCGGACTTCAACCTCGCGCTCGAGGAGCGGCTGCGCGGCGCCGGCGTGCCGACGGTGCACTTCATCAGCCCGTCGATTTGGGCCTGGCGGCGCGAACGCATCCGGCGCATCGAGCGTGCCGTCGACCATCTGCTGTGCGTGTTTCCGTTCGAGCCTGCCCTGTACGCCGGCACCCGGGTGCGCGCCAGCTACATCGGCCATCCGCTGGCCGAAGCGATCCCCGTGCAGCCCGATCGGGCCGCGGCGCGCGCGGCGCTGGGAATCGACCCGCAGGCGCCGCTGATCGCGGTGCTTCCGGGAAGCCGCGCCGGCGAGGTACGCCATATCGGGGCCGCCTTTCTGGGGGCCGCGGCACAGCTGCAGCAGCGCCGCGGCGCGCGCATCGTGGTGCCGGTGGCGCACCCGGCGCTGGCCGCGCCGCTGCGCGAGCAGGCGCGGGCCTGGCCGCAGCTGCAGGTGCAGTGGCTCGACGGCCAGGCGCGCACCGCGTTGAGCGCCTGCGATCTGGCGCTGGTCGCCAGCGGCACGGCGACGCTCGAGTGCGCACTGTGCAAGGCGCCGATGGTCATCGGTTACCGGCTGCCGGCGCTGTCGTGGTGGTTGATGAAGGATCGCGGCTACCTGCCGTGGGTCGGACTGCCGAACATCCTCGCCGGCGAGTCGCTGGTCCCCGAATTGCTGCAGCACGCGTGCACGCCGCAACGGTTGGCCGACGCGGCGCTGGGCCTGCTCGACGATTCCGCGCGCTGCGCCTCGCTGCGAGCGCGCTTCTCCGATCTGCACGCGCAGCTTCTGCGCCCGACCGCGGCGCTGGCTGCTCAGGCCATCGCCGAGGCGGCGCAGCACAGGGGGCTGCGGTGAGCGGGCCGGCCAGCGCAGCGCCTGCGTGCCTGCCGACGATGTCGGTGGCCGGCTGCGACGAGGTCGGACGAGGCACCTGGGCGGGCCCGGTGGTGGCGGCCGCGGTCGTGCTCGACCCGGCGTGCCCGCTGAGCGGGCTCGCCGACTCGAAGACCCTGTCGCCGCGGCGGCGCGCCGAACTGGACGCGCGCATCCGCGACTCGGCGCTGAACTGGGCGATCGGCGAAGCCACGGTGGAGGAAATCGATCGCCTGAACATCCTGCAGGCGACCCTGTTGGCGATGCAGCGCGCGGTCGCGGGACTGGCCGAGCCGCCCGGGCTGGTTCTGATCGACGGCAATCGTGCGCCCGAGCTGCCGATGCCGGCGCGCACGGTGGTCGGCGGCGATGCGCTCGAGCCGGCGATCAGCGCGGCGTCGATCGTCGCCAAGGTGTATCGTGACGCGTTGATGCAGCGCCTGGCCCGGTTGCATCCGGGCTACGGATTCGAACGCCATTTCGGATACGGCACCAGCGAGCACCGTCGCGCGCTGGACGAACTCGGTCCCTGCGCTGCGCATCGGCGCAGCTTCGCCCCGGTGCGGCGCCTGCTGCAGGCGGCCCATCCCTCGTTGCAGGAGTCGTCGTGAAACGCATCATTTCCGCCGAGAACCCATTGCTCAAGACCTTGCGCGCGCTGGCCGGAGACGCCGGCGCGGTGCGCCGCCTGGGCCTGGTCTGGCTCGAAGGCGTGCACCTGGTCCAATCCGCGCTGCAGGCGGGCTTCCGCGCCGATCCGCTGGTCACCACCGACGAAGGTCTGCAGGTTCCCGAGATCGCCGCTCTGGTGCAGGCCACCGGCGAGGACAGCGCCGTGGTGCTGCACCGCGCTCTGTTCAACTGGATTTCCACCGTCGAGCACGGGCCGCAGGTCGGCATGTTGATGGAGCGGCCCAAAGGTGCGCGCCCGCTGGCCGGCAGTGCGGTGGTGCTCGACCGCATCCAGGACGCGGGCAACGTCGGCACCATTCTGCGCACGGCAGCTGCGGCCGGCTGCGGCGCCGTGTACCTGTTGCGCGGAACCGCTGGCGCGTGGACGCCCAAGGTGCTGCGCGCTGGAATGGGGGCGCATTTCCATGTGCCGATTTTCGAGGACGCGCCGTGGGACCAGGTCGCCAACATCGTTCCGCGGCCGATCTACGCGACCGCCGCGGTGGCCGATGTCGGACTGTACGAACTCGACCTGAACCAGCCGGTGACCTGGGTTTTCGGCAACGAGGGACAAGGCATTTCGGAGCACCTGATGGCCAAGTGTTCGGCCGTGGTGCGCATTCCGCAGCCGGGCCCGGTCGAGTCGCTGAACGTGGCCGCGGCGGCCGCGGTGTGCCTGTTCGAGGGCGTGCGCCAGCGTCAGGCAGGTTGATCGAGCAGCGCCAGGCTCGCCGTCCCGGCGCCGGCGCGAATGCGCGAGGCCACGCTCAGGTGGGTGGCCTGCATGCGCACGCCGAGGCTTTGCGCGCGCGCGCGCAGCGCGGCCACCGCAGGCAGCGCGACGAACTCGGCCACACTGCCGTCGACGCTCAGCAGCAATTGCGCGCCCGGGCGCAAGGCCTGGCCGACGGCGTCGCACGCCTTGCCCAGCGCTCGATCCCACCCCCGCGCACGGCTGGCGCAGCGCAAGCCGTCGGCGTCGCCCTCCAGGAGCGGGTAGCCGGACCACCACGGCGCCCGCGTACAGGCCTCGGTCCACGCGCGCAAGCGCGGATCGTCGATGCCGCTCAAGGTGGCCGCGAACTGGCGCGGGGCACGCGGCAGCAGCCAATGGCGGGTGGATGCCGCAAGCCCCTGGGCCAGCCGCACGAGCGCGTCGGCGTCGGCACCGCGGGCCTTGGCGCGCAGCAGCGCCGACGCGTGCAGCGCCGGAACCGCGAACGCTCCTCCGGTGTCGATGCGCACGGTCTGCAGTGCCTCCGGCAGGCCGCGGCTTGCGCGCAGCTCGCGGATTTCGGCGTCGCGCTCGGCCAGCATGCGATGCAGTGCGACGCCCGCATCGCCGAGCGCATTGCCGAGGACGATCAGCACATCGCCGTTCAGCGCCAGGTTCGGGTGCAGCCGCCAGGCCAGCTCGCCGGCGTCGGGCCATTCCAGTCGTGCCTGGCGCAGCGTCGACGCATCGAACCGCTGCCGCGCGCTTCGGCGAGCGGCTTCGCTGGCGCGCAGCTTGCGTCCGCGCAGCCGCAACGCCAGCGGCAGCACGCGCAGCGCCGGGTCGGAAGCGACGCCCCGCGGCAGATCCGCGGCAGCGTCGACGAGGATCAGCACGGCCGGATCCTGCTGCCGCTGCGGATCCACCGGCAGCGCGCGTTCAGGCTCGCTCGTTTCGTGTTGGGTCGACAGGAAGCCGAGCAGCGTGTCGCGGTGCGGGTGCGGGCGCATCAGTATTCCAGGCGGTCGGGTCGGATCAATTGCAGGATGGTGGTCGCGATCTCCTCGATCGACTTGTGCGTCGACGACAGCCAGCGGATCCCCTCGCGCCGCATGAGCCGCTCGGCCTCGGCCACTTCCTCGATGCAATTGGCCAGCGAGGCGTAGCGGCTTCCCGGCTTGCGTTCGTTGCGGATCTCGGTCAGGCGTTCGGGCGCGATCGTCAGGCCGAACAGCTTGGCGCGGTGCGGCACCAGTGCCGACGGCAGGCGCATGCGCTCGAAATCTTCCGGGATCAGCGGGTAATTGGCCGCGCGCACGCCGTGCTGCATCGCCAGGTACAGCGACGTCGGCGTCTTGCCGCTGCGCGATACGCCGACCAGGATCACGTCGGCGAGCGCCAGGTTGCGTGCCGACTGCCCGTCGTCGTGCATCAGCGCGAAGTTGATCGCGTCCATCCGCGTGCTGTAGCGGGCGTTGGTCGCGACGTCGGAGAACTGGCCGATGCGGTGATTGGACTTGATGTCGAACGCGACCTCGAGCGGTTCGATGAAGGTGGTGAACATGTCCATCACCAGGCCGTTGCAGCCGCGGATCACGGCCAGCACGTCGGGGTCGACCAGGGTGATGAACACCACCGGCGGGCGCCCCTCCTGGCGTGCCGCGTGGTCGATGCGCTCGACCGCCGCGCGGGCCTTGTCGATGCTGTCGACGAACGGCAGACGCACTCGGTGCGGCTGGGTATCGAACTGCGCCAGGATCGAGTTGCCGAACGTTTCGGCGGTGATCCCGGTTCCGTCGGAAACGAAGAAGACTGAGCGGTTCGGCATGTCGCGTTGCATCAACAGTAGATCAAGGCCCTAGAATCTGTTCCATTCGTCGAGTCGCGCGCCCTTTGAAGGCGCCATGCCTTCCCGCTGATGGCCACCCAACAACAACAATCCTACCGAGTGCCCTTTTGCAGCACTGGCGCGTGTGCAGGCTCGACCGCAGATTCCTTTCATTCTATTAAGGGTCTTTCATGTCGAACCAGAACCAACAGGAGCAGCATGCCACCGCCTGGGTGGTGCCTTTCGAGCAGTTGAGGATGACCGACGTCGAGATCGTCGGCGGCAAGAACGCCTCGCTCGGCGAAATGATCAGCCAGCTGGCAGCCAGCGGCGTGCGCGTGCCCGGCGGTTTCGCGACCACGGCGTTCGCGTTCCGCGCCTTCCTGGCGCAGGACGGGCTCGACCGGCGCATCGCGCAGGCGCTGGCCGAGCTCGATGTCAACGACGTGCGCGCGCTGGCGGCAACCGGGTCCCGGATCCGGCAATGGATGGTCGACACCGCGCTGCCTGCGGAGCTCGAGAGCGCCATTCGCGCGCATTACGCGCAACTGGTCGCCGACAGCCCCGAGGCCAGCGTCGCGGTGCGTTCGTCGGCCACCGCCGAGGACCTGCCCGATGCGTCGTTCGCCGGCCAGCAGGAAACGTTCCTGAACGTCAGCGGAATCGACGCCGTGCTCGACCGCGTGCGCCATGTGTTCGCGTCGATGTTCAACGACCGCGCGATTTCGTACCGCGTGCACCAGGGCTTCGACCACGGTCAGGTCGCGCTGTCGGCCGGGATCCAGCGCATGGTGCGCAGCGATCTCGGCGCCGCCGGCGTGATGTTCACGATGGACACCGAATCGGGGTTCAACGACGTGGTGTTCATCACCTCGTCGTACGGCCTCGGCGAAACCGTGGTCCAGGGTGCGGTCAATCCCGACGAGTTCTATGTCTTCAAGCCGACGCTGCGCGCCGGCCGCGCCGCGGTGATCCGGCGCAATCTGGGCTCGAAGCTGATCCGCATGGAGTTCGCCCCCGCCGGATCCGGCGAACTGGTGCGCACGGTCGATACCGCATTCGAGCAGCGCAACCGCTACAGCCTCAGCGACGCCGAGGCCACCGAGCTGGCGCGTTTCGCGCTGACCATCGAACAGCACTACGGCCGCCCGATGGACATCGAGTGGGGCAAGGACGGCCAGGACGGCCGCATCTACATCCTGCAGGCGCGGCCCGAAACGGTGAAGTCGCGCGCGCACGGCAGGATCGAGCAGCGCTACAAGCTGCTGCAGAAAGGCACCGAACTGGTCAGCGGACGCGCGATCGGGCAGAAGATCGGCGCCGGGCAAGTCCGGCTGGTGCAATCGATCGCCGAAATGGACCGCGTGCAGGCCGGTGACATCCTGGTCACCGACATGACCGACCCGAACTGGGAACCGGTGATGAAAAAGGCCGCGGCCATCGTCACCAACCGCGGCGGGCGCACCTGCCACGCCGCGATCATCGCGCGCGAGCTTGGAATCCCCGCGGTGGTCGGCTGCGGCCACGCCACCGAGGTGCTGAAGGACGGGATGATGGTCACCGTGTCGTGCGCCGAGGGCGATACCGGAATCGTCTACGACGGCCTGCTGGAAACCAGCGTCAGCGAAGTCAAGCGAGGCGAGATGCCGGAAATTCCGGTCAAGGTGATGATGAACGTCGGCAATCCGCAGCTGGCTTTCGACTTTTCGCAGATCCCCAACGGCGGCGTCGGGCTGGCGCGGCTGGAATTCATCATCAACAACAACATCGCGATTCATCCGCGCGCGGTGCTCGAATACCCGAATGTCGATCCGGACCTGAAGAAGGCGGTCGAGAGTGTCGCGCGCGGCCACGCCAGCCCGCGCGCGTTCTACGTCGACAAACTGACCGAGGGCGTGGCGACGATCGCCGCAGCGTTCTACCCGAAGCCGGTGATCGTGCGGCTGTCGGATTTCAAGTCCAACGAGTACAAGAAGCTGATCGGTGGCTCGCGCTACGAGCCCGACGAAGAGAACCCGATGCTCGGCTTCCGCGGTGCGTCGCGCTATGTGGCGCCCGAGTTCGCCGGCAGTTTCGAGATGGAGTGCGTGGCGCTGAAGCGGGTGCGCGACGAGATGGGGCTGGACAACGTCGAGATCATGGTGCCGTTCGTGCGCACGCTGACCGAGGCGCGCGGGGTGATCGACCTGCTCGCGCGCAACGGCCTGAAGCGGGGCGAGAACGGGCTGCGGCTGATCATGATGTGCGAAGTCCCGTCCAATGCGGTGCTGGCGGCCGATTTCCTCGAGTACTTCGACGGTTTCTCGATCGGCTCCAATGACCTGACCCAGCTGACGCTCGGCCTGGACCGCGATTCCGGCCTGGTCGCTGCCGCGTTCGACGAGCGCGACCCCGCGGTGCTGGCGCTGCTGAAGACCGCGATCGCGACCTGCCGCGACAAGGGCAAGTATGTCGGGATCTGCGGCCAGGGACCTTCGGACCATCCTGATCTGGCGCGCTGGCTGATGGAGCAGGGCATCGGGTCGATTTCGCTGAATCCAGACACGGTCGTCGCCACGTGGCAACAATTGGCGACGCATTCGGAGTGATCTGCCTGGTCCATCGGCTATACTTGAGCGTTTTTCTTTGCCGCACCGGGATCGACGCCCCGGGCGGCTTCTTCCGCAAAGAAGCCCGGGCCCGAGGCCCGGGAACGACAAGGAGTCTCTATGCGTCATTATGAAATCGTGCTGATCATCCATCCGGACCAGAGCGAACAGGTTCCGGCCATGGTCGAGCGTTACAAGGGCATGGTCACGGCCAAGGGCGGCGTGGTGCACCGTTTCGAGGACTGGGGGCGTCGCCAGATGGCCTACCAGATCCAGAAGCTGGCGAAGGCGCACTACCTGTGCCTGAACATCGAGGCCGGCCAGGACGTGGTGCAGGAGCTCGAGCACAGCTTCAAGTTCAGCGATGCCGTGCTGCGCCATCTGATCGTCAAGATGGACAAGGCCGAGACCCAACCGTCGGTCATGATGCGCTCGGTCGAGCGCGAGGAAGCGCGCAAGGCCGCGCAGACGGAGCAGGCTGCCTGAACAGCAACCGCGTCGAGCTGTGCGCGACGTTGCGCGAGCGCAGCGCGCTGCGCTACACGCCGGCTGGAGTCGAGGCACTGGATCTGCGCCTCGAGCATCAGTCGGAACAGGGCGTGGCGGGGCGGCTGCAACGCGTCGAACTGGAGCTGCAGGCGGTGGCCTTTGCCGAACTGGCACGGCGGCTGCAACAGGCCCGGCCCGGACAGACGCTGCAGTTGGCCGGCTTCCTGCTTCCGACACGACGCGGCGCGCGCAGTCTCAAGTTGAACATCACCGAATGG
This sequence comes from Pseudomonadota bacterium, assembly GCA_021805805.1. Classification (GTDB taxonomy): domain Bacteria; phylum Pseudomonadota; class Gammaproteobacteria; order Burkholderiales; family Burkholderiaceae_C; genus Thiomonas_A. The sequence continues at coordinate 40,432 of JAJZEB010000015.1, forward strand.
ATTGAGGAGCCTTAAATGGCATTCACGAAGAAAACCGATCGCAAACCCAGGCGCAACCAGCAGTCGTCGCTGTTCAAGCGCAAGCGCTTCTGCCGCTTCACGGTCGCCGGCGTCGAGCACATCGACTACAAGGACATCGACACCCTGCGCGAATTCCTGGCCGAGAACGCCAAGATCATCCCGGCGCGCCTGACCGGCACCCGGGCGATCTACCAGCGGCAGCTCAACACCGCGATCAAGCGCGCGCGCTTCCTCGCGTTGCTGCCGTTCTCCGACCAGCACAAGAGCTAAGCCAAAGGACCGTCCCCATGCAAGTCATCCTGCTTGAAAAAGTTGCCAATCTTGGCAATCTCGGCGACGTTGTCAAAGTCCGCGACGGCTATGGCCGCAACTTCCTGATCCCGCAGCGCAAGGCGCGTACGGCGACTGCAGCGGCGCTGCGTGAGTTCGAGGCGCGCCGCGCCGAACTCGAAGCGGCGGCTGCAACCAAGCTGGCCGACGCGCAGGCGCAGGCGCAGAAGATGGAAGGTCTGACCGTGCAGCTGGTGCAGAAGGCCGGTGTCGACGGCCGTCTGTTCGGCTCGGTCACCAACCACGACATCGCCGAAGCGCTGGGCAAGGCCGGCTTCAACGTGCCCAAGGTCGCGGTGCGTCTGCCGCAGGGCCCGCTGAAGACCGTCGGCGATCACAGCGTCGAAGTTGCGCTGATGACCGATGTGACGGTCGCGATCACCGTGTCGGTGCTCGGCGAGCACATCTGAGCGCGCCCGCAGCCGGGCACTGCCCGGCGTCTGGCAAGCCCCGTGCGGCAGCGTGTCGCCGGGGCTTTTTCTCGTCCGCGCAGCGCGCATGGCGCACTGACGGCGGAATCCACGCCGCTTCGCGCCGGCCCGGTGCCGCCCGGAGCGGCGGACTGCTAAAGTCGCATCCATGTCCGCACTGATCGAAGATTCCGCGCTTGACGGCTTGCGCACTCCGCCGCATTCGGCACAGGCCGAGCAGTCGGTGCTCGGCGGGCTGCTGCTCGACAACGAGGCGTTCGACCGCGTTGCCGACGTGCTGCAGGCGAGTTTTTTCTACCGCCACGAGCATCGGCTGATCTACGAGGCCATTGCGACGCTGATCCAGGCGTCGAAGCCGGCCGATGTGGTGACCGTGCTCGAGGCGCTGCGGTTGCACGGTCAGGCCGAGTCCTGCGGCGGACTGCAGTACCTCAACGCGCTGGCGCAGAGCGTGCCGTCGGCGGCCAACGTCCGCCGCTACGCCGAGATCGTTCGCGAGCGCGCCATCCTGCGCCATCTGGTCACGATCAGCGACGAGATCGCGCAAAGCGCGCTGAATCCGCAGGGTCGCGCGGTGCAGCAGATCCTCGACGAGGCCGAGTCGAGGATTTTCGCGATTTCGGAGGACGGCGCACGCGGGCGAACCGGGTTCCAGCCGATGAAGCAGCTGCTCGGCGAGCTGCTCGACCGCGTGCAGGAGCTTTCCGAGCACGGCGGCTCTGAGATCACCGGCGTGGCCACCGGTTTCGCCGACCTGGACCGGATGACCGCCGGCATGCAGCCGGGCGACCTGATCATCATCGCCGGCCGCCCTTCGATGGGCAAGACCTCGTTCGCGATCAACATCGCCGAGCACGTCGCGGTCAACGAGCAGTTGCCGGTGGCGGTGTTCTCGATGGAAATGGGCGCGTCGCAGCTGGTGCTGCGCATTGTCGGATCGCTGGGCCGGATCGACCAGGGTCATCTGCGTACCGGCCAGCTGACCGACGAGGAGTGGACCCGGCTGCCGGAGACGATCGAGCGAATCGACGATGTGCAGATCCACATCGACGAAACGCCGGCGCTGAATCCGCTGGAAGTGCGCGCGCGCGCGCGCAGGCTGGCGCGGCAGTGCGGCAAGCTCGGGCTGATCGTGCTCGACTACCTGCAGCTGATGAGTTCGGCACGCGACGGCGAGAACCGGGCCACCGAGATCTCGGAGATTTCGCGTTCACTGAAGGCGCTGGCCAAGGAACTGCAGTGCCCGGTGATCGCGCTGTCGCAGCTCAATCGCGACCTCGAGAAGCGCACCGATCGTCGCCCGGTGATGAGCGACCTGCGCGAGTCGGGAGCGATCGAGCAGGATGCCGACGTGATCCTGTTCATCTATCGCGACGAGGTCTACAACAAGGACACCAAGGACGCAGGAATCGCCGAGATCATCATCGCCAAGCAGCGTAACGGGCCGATCGGTACCGTCAACCTGGCGTTCCTGCGCCAGCTCACGCGGTTCGAGAATCTGGCGCGGGAGTTCTAGAGCCCCCCTGAGCGAGGCGGCGCGAGCCGCCTCGCTTCCCCCCCGAGGGGGGACTGCTCGCCCCCTTGGGGCGGCCCTGCGGGCGCTCGCATGCTTGGCTGGGGCGGGATGCGCGCTCCGGCTTTCTGCGACAGGCTTCCACCAGCTCGGGTGACACGCTCCGGCTGCCGCGTGCGCAAGGCAGGAATCGCGCGGGAATGGTCAAATGGTGCGGTGCAGCGCAAGCAAGGTGCAGGCGCTGGGCTCTGAACGAACAAAGGACATACCGTGGATTTGCAGCAACTGTGCCATTGGCGCTACGCGACCAAGAAGATGGATCCGGCCAAGGCAGTGCCGGACGACAAGGTCGCCAACATTCTCGAGATCGCCCGGCTGGCGCCAACCTCCAGCGGGCTGCAACCGTACGAGGTGCTGCTGGTCACCGACACGGCACTGCGCGAACGCATCCGCGCGGCAGCCAACGGCCAGGCGCAGATCACCGACGGCTCGCACTTGCTGGTCTTCGCGGCCTGGGACAACTACTCGACCGAACGCATCAACCAGGCGTTCGACCGCACCAACGCCGACCGCGGGGTGACGATCCCGGGCTGGGAAGACTACCGCCAGCGGCTGCTTGCGCTGTACACGCCGCGCAGCGCCGAGGTGAACTTCGAGCACGCCGCGCGCCAGGCCTACATCGGCCTGGGCTTCGCACTGATGGCAGCGGCCAACGAGGGCGTCGACAGCACGCCGATGGAAGGCTTCGATCCGGCCGCGGTCGACGCGATCCTGGATCTGCGCGCCAAGGGACTGCGCAGCGTGCTGCTGATGCCTTTGGGTTATCGCGACGCCGACCACGACTGGCTGGTCAAGCTCAACAAGTCGCGTCGGCCGATCGCCGAATTCGTGCACAAGGTCTGAACCGCTTCCGGGTTGCCGCACGCGCCGGCAACCCGGGGCGGCTCCACGGCGGTGTCTGGTTGATCTGACGCTGCCCCGGAGCGCGCGCGGTCTGGCGAACGCCGCAGGACGACGGGCGACCGTGGAGCGCATCAAGGTCGCGGCCCGGCGATCGTGTTCGCATGGCGTCCATTCCCCGTCGGAAGGAGAGGAGACCATGCGAAACCAATTGCGCGAACGGGT
>JAJZEB010000134.1 GCA_021805805.1 Pseudomonadota bacterium
ACGTCCGTCTGCGTCCGGGCGCCACGGCCAGCGAGCCCGAGCTGCGCGCGCACGCGCAGGCGCGAATCGACGAACGCCCGGCGTGGCCGCGGCAGATCTACATCGTCGACGACATTCCGCTGACCAGCGTGGGCAAGATCTTCAAGCCGGCGCTGCGGCTCGATGCCACCCGCAGGCTGGTCGAATCGGTGCTCGCGCACGAGCTGCAGCTGGCCGACGCCGACGTCGACGTCGCCAACACGGCGCGCGGGCTCGAAGTGCGCATCGCGCTCGGCAGCGACGACGCCGCTGAACGCGACCGCGTCCGCGCCGCGTTCGAAGGCTATCTGTTCAGCACCCGGGTCGACGCCTGACGCCGTGCCGGGTCCGGGCGCTACAGGATCTTCGACAGGAACTGCCGCGTGCGCTCGTGGCTCGGCGCGGAAAAGAACTGCTCGGGCGGCGCCGATTCGATGATGCGGCCCTGATCCATCATCACCACGCGGTCGGCCACCTCGCGCGCGAACCCCATTTCGTGGGTCACGACGACCATGGTCATGCCGTCCCTGGCCAGCGCCTTCATCACGTCGAGGACTTCGCCGACCAGCTCGGGGTCGAGCGCCGAAGTCGGCTCGTCGAACAGCATCAGCTTCGGGCTCATCGCCAGCGCGCGCGCGATCGCCACGCGCTGCTGCTGGCCGCCCGAAAGCTGGTTCGGGTAGGCGTCGCTGCGATCGGCCAGGCCGACCCGCTCGAGCAGCTGGCGAGCGTGCGCGACGGCTTGCGCGCGCGGCACCCCGCGCACGTGAACCGGCGCTTCGATGATGTTCTGCAGCGCCGTCATGTGGCCGAACAGGTTGAAGCGCTGGAAAACCATTCCGACTTCGGCACGATGCCGGCAGATGTCGCGCTCGCGCAGCTCGTGCAGGCGCTCGCCGACCTGGCGGTAACCGACCAGCTCGCCGTCGACCGACAGTCGGCCGGCGTCGATTTTCTCCAGGTGGTTGATGCAGCGAAGGAAGGTCGATTTGCCCGACCCCGAGGCGCCGAGCAGGCAGACGACTTCGCCGCGCCGCACTTCGAGCGAGATGCCCTTCAACACCTCGGTGGCGCCGAAGCGCTTGTGCACGCCTTCGGCCTTGAGCATCACGTCGCTCATGTCCGCGTCTCCCGCCCACCCGGTCCGGCGAGCAGCGCGCGCAGCCGCTGCCACGGTGTCGGCGGGACCTGGCGCGTGGCGCTGCGGCTGAAATGCCGCTCGATATGGAACTGGACCGCCGACAGCAGTGTGGTCACCAGCAGGTACCAGATGCTGGCGACGAGCAGCAGCGGAATGGTGCGGTAGTTCGCCGCGTAGATCAATTGCACCGAATACAGCAGGTCGGTGACCGCGACCACACTGACCAGCGAAGTGGTCTTCAGCATCGAGATCACCTCGTTGCCGGTCGGAGGAATGATCACCCGCATGGCCTGCGGCAAGACGATCCGGCGCATGATCATCAGCCGCGACATTCCCAGCGCCGCACCCGCTTCGCTCTGCCCTTCATCGACCGAGACGATTCCGGCACGGACGATTTCGGCCATGTACGCGCCTTCGTTCAAGCCCAGCGCCAGCACCGCGGCGATGAACGGCGTGATGACATGGTTGGCGTTGAAGCTCCAGGCGCCGATTCCGATGCTCGGGTACAGCGCCGAAATGTTGTACCAGAACAGAATCTGCACCAGCACCGGCGTGCCGCGGAACAGCCAGATATAGGTCGCGCTCGACCCGGACACCAGCGGGTTCGGCGACAGCCGCATCACCGCCAGCAGAACGCCCAGCGCGATGCCGATCAGCATCGAGATCGCGGTCAGCTCGACGGTCAGCAGCAGGCCGCGGAGCACGCGCGCCGAGAAGAAATAACGGCCCACCACGGCCCATTCGAACCGCGGGTTGGTGGTGAACGAGATCGCCAGCGCCAGCGCCAGCGCGCACACCGCCGCGGCAGCCACCCAGCGCCCGGGGTGGCGCGCCGGGATGGCCTTGATGTCGTCAGCGCGCATGGGTTGCGCGCCGTTCACCGCGTTGCTGCCGCCGCACCTGCGGTGAAACTGCGCTCATTGCGTCGCGCCATTGATCACCGGCTTGTCGATGCCGCCCTGGGCAATTCCCCATTTGTGCAGGATGCGCGCGTATTCGCCGCTGGCGATGACCTGTTCCAGCGCCTGCTGGATCGGCTTGGCCAGGCCGCTGCTCTTCGGCACCGCGACGCCGTACGGCGCTGCGTCGTACGCCTTGCCGCTGAGCTTGAACTGGCCGTGCGACTTCTTGACGATCCACGCCGCCACCGGCGAGTCGGCCATTCCGACCTGCGCGCGCCCGCTGGCGATCGCCAGGTTGGCGCCGTTCTGGTCCGGGAACACCAGCACCGAGACCGGCTTCTTGCCCTCGGCCTTGCATTGCGCGGCCTGGCGTGCCGCGTCGTCGGCCTGCGTCGTGCCCTTTTCCACCGCCACCGTCAGGCCGCACAGGCCCGACAGCGCCTGCACCGAGACCGCGCCGCGGGCGGGAACGTAGAACGAGGTTCCGGCAGTGAAATAGCTGACGAAATCGACCACCTGCTCGCGCTTGCGGTTCACCGTCAGCGCCGACATGCTCATGTCGTACTTGCCCGCCTGCAGCGCCGGGATGATGCTGTCGAAGCTGGCATTGACGAAATCGGCCTTCAGGCCGAGCCGCCGCGCGATGGCCTGACCCAGCGCGACGTCCGCACCGACGATCGTCCTGCCATCCTTGGCGACGAATTCCATCGGCGCGTAGGTGGCGTCGGTGGCGATGACCAGCTTGCCCTGCTGGCGGTATTTCGCGGGCACCGAAATCGCGGCGTCGGCGCTGGCGCACCACGCCAGCCCAAGCGCGACGGCCCCGACGCCGACGCCGATGCGGCGCAGCAGCAGTCGAGCACGAAGCATCTTATGCATCATCGTTCCTCATTGATTCGACACGGTTCGATGCGCCGATCGTCGAGCGCATCCGGAGCGGTGCATCGTGGCACCGCAGTCAAGTCACGGCATTGTAATGTGCAGTTCCGGCGCGACCGCCCGGGCAAATGCACCACCGCGGCACCACCGCGGCACCACCGCGGCCGGCTTCCCGCCGGTCGCCTCGCGTCAGTGTCCGACGACCACTTCGCTGATCTGCAGCACCGGCTGCAGATCCGTGTAGTTCGGAATGTCGGCGACGATCTCGTCGGCGTGGGGACCGAATCCGGACTGGAAGGCTTCGATCGAGTCGCAGAAGATGTGGCACATGCCGACATAGGTCGCGGCCTCGCCCGGCGCGCCGCCGGCCAGCCCCTTGTCGACGGTGTAGTAAAGACAGGCATCGCCCATGCGCGCCTTCACCATCGGCATGTGCTTGTCGCGGTAATAGCCGTGATCGAAACGAGCTCCGGGCCGGTTCGGATACATGACACTGACCTTGATCATGTTGCGACTCCTTTGTGTGCTTGGATGTCGTCGGCGAGCAGACCGTTCGCCTCCAGCGGCCTTCCGGCCGGCAGCGCCGGATTCCCGCGACCGACTATAACCGCGTGCGTGCGGCGCCGGCCCCCCCGCGCGAGGGGGGCCGGCGCCGGGCCACGAAGCCGCTGCTCAGGCAGCGGCGGGCGTTGATGCGGTCATCGCTGCGCCGAGCTTGCCCGAAACGAAGCCGAGGACTGCGCCGATCACCATCGACAGCGGCACGACGATCACGGCATTGGCCAGCGAGCCCGAAGTCAGCTTGGGCAGCGCCAGGGCGCCGTTGGTTTGCAGGAAAAAGGCTGCCGTCGCCGCGTAGCCGTAAAAGCTGGCCGGAATGTTCGACAGCACTTTGCTGTGCGCTGCCAGGCACACGACGAGCACCGTGGCGCCGACCACGACGGCGGCCCACACCGGCAGTGTGAGCGTGGCCGCGAGCGGGACCGCAAGAATCACCACCGCGGCGACCCACGCCGCCAGCGCACCGAAGATGTTGCACACGATGGTGCTCTTGAGCGCTGCAGCGTCGCCGCCGCTGTGGAAAAAACAGGCCCAGGCGAGGAAGGCGGCCCAGATGGGAAGCCCCAGATGGAGAAAGGCGAAAGTGCCCAGCGCGCCGAGGACGGCAATACTGACGGAAAGCGCAACGAGTTGCGGCATGGGGAGTCTCCTGAATGGTTTCTTTCGGAAACGGGCATCGATGCCCGACGACCGGAGCAGGATCCAAACCTTCGACACGGTCAACACGGCATCGTGCCCCGGCGCCGCAAGCGTCTTCACGATTCGTGCCAAGCTCCGGCGCGCGTCAGGAACACGAAATAATCGATTGAAATCAACACCCTGAGCAACCGCCCCGGGTTTTTACCGATGGCGAAATGCCTGAAATCGGAAGTTTTGCGACAAAAGCCACGTCGCAATCCACGACATGTGACGCAGTTTGCGTCGACGGCCGCAGCGTCGTCGTCAAACCGGCGGCAGCGGCACCTCGTGTCCGGCGCTGACGATCGCGCCACAGCCCGGCGTCTCGTAAAGGTCGACGCGGTCGAGCTGGGGAAGCCGCGAACGCGCCCGCTGCAGGATCCACGCAGCGACGGACGCACTGTCGCAATCGCGCAGATCGGCGATTGCGTGCAGAGGCTGGTGGTCGATCGCCTTGAAAATCGGATGGAAGATCTCCTTGACATCGCCGAAATCGATGGTCCAGCCCATCACCTCGTCGAGCGGCGAGGACAGGTGCAGGCGCAGCGTGTAGGTGTGCCCGTGGATCCGGCGCAGCGCGCTTGCGTGCGGAGCCCGCTTCAACTGGAGCGAACTGTCCAGGGTCATTTCCTTCCAGATGCGGTAGTTCCGTCCGTCATAGATCGCTGCGCTTGACGCGGTTTCAAAGACCGTCACCCAGGACAGTTCGGGAAGCTGGGGCTGCAGACGATTCCACAACCAGCTCGCCAGCATTTCGCTGGTCGGATTCTGCAAACCCGGCAGGTCATTGAGGCAGGCGTGGTCGAGTTCCGCGTGGATCGGTTCCCACAGCGCATCGAGGCGATCGCCGTCGATGCCGAGGTCGCCATCGTCCGGGCTGCGCTTCGCGTGAATGACGACTTCGAACCCGTGCCCATGCATGCGCCCGCACTTGTGGCCGGGCGGTACGTTGGGCAGGCGATGCGCCGCCTGCACCGCGTAGCGACGCCACACATGTGCGCTTGCATCGCGGTCAAGATCGACGCCGGCATGCGGCGCGCTCTGGATGCCGACCTGTTCGATCCCGGGAACGTCGAGTCCTTCGCCCAGCCAGCGCGCAAGGTTCTCGTCGGTCGGCTGCGCCACCCGTTCGTTCAGCAGACGGTAGTCGAGTTGCGCGATGCGCGATTGGACGCGTTCACGCAGCAGCTCGACTTCTCCACCCGGGAAGCGCGCCCAACCTTCGGGCGGATCGCAGCGCACCCTGGCAACGAAACTGTGACCGTGCAGGCGGCGGGACCGGTGTCCGGGCGGAACGACGTCGACGTGTCGCGCGGCTTCGAATCCGGCAGAGGCAACGTAAAGAGTCTTGTGCGTCATCGACAGTCCATCCCAAATCTGGCGTGTGGCGGGGTCCGTGTGGCGGGCTCCTCGACCCTGGCATTCGCGAAGCCCTTCGCACGCGACAGGCCGCAGCCGCAGCCCATTCACGGCGCACGGTCTGCGCGCCAGGGCTGGGAACGATGCGGTGGCCATTCTATGTACGAGGCGCGAGATCGCGCGCGCCTCGCCAGGCGTCCAGAGACGCCGGCGCCGAGCGAGCCTGCCGCATCGCACGGCACCGATTCAATACACTAGCCATGTGATGCAGATCGCACCGGGAACATTCAACGTCGCGGTCGGTTCCGCCGAACCGATCGACCGCCAGCTTTTGCCGCGGCCTGACCATGGTCGTCGCGCCGGCACGCCCGCGCCGCGGCGACGACGCCGCCGCATCGCTGCACCCCAGCCTGCAGTGCGAGGCGGGTGAGGCATTCGAGCTCGGCCTGACGCGCGAGCAGGGCTTGCGGTTGTTCAACGACGTTCTCGACGAACGAGGGCGCGAACCGCCATGATCGACATGCGTGGATTTACAGGCGCTGCCCGCACGCCTGCCCTTTGCGGGAAACGGTTTGCACTTCGGAGATTTCGATGGCATTCGGACAACCCAGCGGCCTGCAGCGTCAGGTCATCAGCACCCTGGACGGCAACGGCCGCGATTTCATGGGCCTGGACACCCTGGCCTGGAAGTACCCGGACAACTCCATCGTCTCGGGGTCGCTGCTGACCGTCGAGAGCAACCACTTCTGCGTGCTCAAGAGCCGCGGCGCGGTGCTCGACGTCT
>JAJZEB010000135.1 GCA_021805805.1 Pseudomonadota bacterium
GGCGGTGGCGTCATCGGATCAGGCCAGAGCATCACGATCGTGGAGAGGCTCAACGCCGCTGTACCCGCGTCGTCGTGGAAAGGCCTGTACACCGTTGGCTATCCAGCTGCGTCCTCGACCCAGACCATCGGTTGCACCTGGTAGCTCCAGCGCACAGCGCCCGCAGGCTGGGCGCCGCCTCGCGAGCTGAGCCAAGGCTGCCGCTTTCGGTCCGCATCGTTCAGCCTGATCGGATGGTCTTGGCGGTGGCGTTGCTCGCGATGTCAAGCTACTTCCAGGCCGATCACCAACCGCCGCCCCAGCGCTCGCACCGCTTCAGCGATGCGAGGCAGCTTGGAGCCGTGGTGTGGGTCAAGCAGGCGCCGGACCTCTTTTTCGTCGATGCCCAGACGCTGGGCAAGTTGTACCTTGCTCACGCCGGCCTCGCGCATCGCGACGTACAAGGCGGCCTTGGCAACGGTCTCGGCTGGTGGCGAGATCAGGCGCTCTCCGCGCTGGATCGGCGACGGAACCGGAAACGCAAGACCGCGCTGCATGTAGGCCGCGAACACTTCATCCATCGCATCGCCGGATGCAGCGACAGAAGCAGTGAGCGAGTCGCCTTGCGTGACGAGTTGGGGCAGGTCGCGGCACGTCACCACGTAGCCGCCTTCCTTCGCCCGCTTGAATCGCACTGGGTATTCGAATCGTTCCATGTTTGCTCCTTAGAGATCGCGCGCCGAGATGCCGAGTTGCACGCACATCGCGTGGAACGTCCCAGTCTTGAGCTCGTCCTTCGGATTGCGCACGACGGTGAACGCATCGCCATACGACAACGTCTGATGACTTCCCTTGCCCCGAATGGCATCGAGCATGACGGGCACCCCTTGTCGTTTGCCCAGCGCACGAACCTTGCGGACGAACTCGTTTCCCGTCATGTGCGGATAATCGGACAAAAATGTCCGTTCGTCAAGGCTAAGATCAATCAATGCGGGAATGCTCTCCTCGACGCGTTTCGCCAGACGGTGAATTTGGCTTGCGCGCAATTGGCAGCGCTGCGCCAGCGCGGCGTGCGCATCGCGCTGGCCAAGGCCAGCGGGCTGCTTCTGGTCGCCGAAGGGGGCGAGAACGAGGCGCAGGCGCAGACGCTGCGGGGGGATGTGCTCTGACGAGCTGGCCGGACTGCGCATATCCATCGGCGCGGGCTTCGCTTACAGTGTGCTTCGTATGCGCCCGCGAAGCGGTCGCCCGAACCCATTCGAGGAGAGCCGAAATGCCCTTGCGTCGTGTCCTGGTCGTTGCCGCGCTGCTGGGCTGCGTGCAGGCGCACGCGGCCGATACCTGGCTGACGCGCAATCAGATCGTCGGCGAATGCATCGAGCAGCGCGCGATGACCGACTCGGCGCTTGCGTTCCGGTTGCGCCACCACGGCGCGGTCAGCGACGCGCAGACGCGCGCTCAGGTGCTGACCGAGATCACCGGGACGCGTTACGACGCGCATGCGCTGAGCCCCGCGGGAGTCGCTGCATACGCCACCGTGGCCGCGAAAGCCGGCGCCGGCCTCGACGATGCTGCGCTGCGCCAGCGCCTGGCGCACGGCAAGGCCGCGATCGGAGCCTGCTACAGCAGGTTGACCGACCAGGCGGCGCAGATGGACGTGGTCAACGGCGTCGGCCGCTACGACCTCGGACGCTACACGCCGATCGTTGCCTGGTAGCGGGTGCGCGCGTCAGCGCGCGTACAGCAGCGGCAGCGCGGTGGTGTACTTGATCTGTTCCATCGCGAAGCTGGAGCTGACATCGGACAGCCCGCCGTCGGCGACCAGCCGCTTGTACACCGCGTCGTAGGCCGCGATGTCGGGAACGACGACACGCAGCAGGTAATCGACGTCACCGCTCATGCGGTAGAACTCGACGATTTCCGGAATCTGCGCCACGTGCGCCTTGAAGCGCTCGAACCAGGCCGGGCCATGATCGCGGGTGCGCAAGGTGACGAACACGGTGACGCCGACGTTGACGCGGGCCGCATCGAGCAGCGCGACGCGGCGCCGGATCACGCCTGCCTGACGCAGCCGCTGCACGCGCCGCCAGCAACTCGTCGCCGTCAGCCCGACCGCGTCGGCCAGCTGCGCCAGCTGCTGGTCGGCGTCGTCCTGCAGCAGTTCGAGCAGCTTGATGTCGATGGAATCGATTTGCATGAAGTCTGAATGTTAGCGGAAAAACATTGCGCACAACGCGCGTCACGCGACTTCGAATGTGCGGTTTTATCACGTTGATCGCGATACGATCATTCCATCGAAAGTACACGGATGTGTCATGAGAACCATTGGCCTGATCGGCGGCATGAGCTGGGAGTCGACCGCGCTGTATTACCGGATCATCAACCGCGAAGTCGCCGAGCGGCTCGGCGGGTTGCATTCGGCGCGGCTGTTGCTGCACAGCGTGGATTTCGAGGACGTGGTGCAGGGGCAGCGTCGCGGCGACTGGGACGGTCTCGGCGCGCAGCTCGCCGACGCGGCTGCCGGACTGCAGCACGCCGGCGCCGACTGCGTGCTGATCGCGACCAACACCATGCACCGGGTCGCCGATGCCGTGCAGGCCGCGTTGCGCGTGCCGCTGCTGCACATCGCCGACGCCACCGCGGCCGCGATCAAGGCCGCCGGCTGCCGCCGCGTGGCGCTGCTCGGCACGCGCTACACCATGGAGCAACCGTTCTACGCCGCGCAGCTGCAGCGCCACGGCATCGACTGCATCGTGCCGGAAGACGAGGACCGCGCTGCGGTGCACGCGCTGATTTTCGACGAGCTGTGCAAGGGCGAAGTCGCGCCATCGGCGCGCACCCGGCTGCAGGCCATCGTCGCGCGTCAGGTCGCGCGCGGAGCCGACGGCGTCGTGCTCGGCTGCACCGAACTGCCGCTGGCGCTGCAGGCCGCCGACGTCACGGTCCCGCTGTTCGACACCACCACCCTGCACGCGCTGGCCGCGGTCGATTTCGCGCTGGCTGGCGCTTGATGGCACGCTTGATGGCACGCTTGATGGCACGCTTGATGGCACCCGCCGCGGCGCGCCCGCCGGCGGGTCGCCAGCGGATGTTGATCTCGATAGCCCCTGGTTATCAGATGCATCCTCAAAATCAATTGGATGTATCGATGCCGGCCACGTAGGATGAAACCTCATCCAACAGCAGGAGGTTACGCACCATGTCGCTGATCAATACCGAAGTCAAGCCGTTCAAGGCCCAGGCCTTCCACAACGGCAAATTCGTCGACGTCACCGAGGCGACGCTGAAGGGTCAGTGGTCGGTGGTCGTGTTCTATCCGGCCGACTTCACCTTCGTCTGCCCGACCGAACTCGAGGACCTGGCCGAGCACTACGCCGAGTTCAGGAAGCTCGGCGTCGAGGTCTATTCGGTGTCGACCGATACCCATTTCGCGCACAAGGCCTGGCACGACACCTCGGACGCGATCCGCAAGGTCGAGTACGTCATGATCGGCGATCCGACCGGTGCCATCACGCGCAATTTCGAGGTGATGATCGAGGAAGAGGGGCTGGCGCTTCGCGGCACCTTCCTGATCAACCCCGAAGGCCAGATCAAGCTGTGCGAAATCCACGACAACGGAATCGGGCGGGACGCCTCGGAGCTGCTGCGCAAGGTGCGCGCCGCACAGTACGTCGCCTCGCACCCGGGCGAGGTCTGCCCGGCCAAGTGGAAGGAGGGCGACAAGACGCTGAAGCCCTCGCTGGACCTGGTCGGCAAGATCTGACCCGGCGCGGGTCCGCCCCGACCCGCGTTGGCCCGCGTGACGCGGGCCCGCGCATCACCCGAATCCGCCGAGGCGCGGCGCATCCGCCGCGACGCCCGCGCTCGGCCCACGTTTCCAGGAGCCCATCATGCTCGACGCCGACATGCAAACCCAGTTGAAGACTTACCTCGAGCTGCTGCGCGAGCCGATCGAGCTGGTGGCGTCGGTCGACGACACCGCCCGATCGGCCGAGCTGCTCGCGCTGCTCGACGACATCGCCGCGCTGAGCCCGAAGGTCTCGGTGCGGCGCGACGGCGATGCGGCGCGCCGACCTTCGTTCCGCATCGCACGTGTCGGCAGCGACGTCGGGGTCGCGTTCGCGGCCATTCCGCTGGGGCATGAGTTCACCTCGCTGGTGCTGGCGCTGCTGCAGGTCGGCGGCCACCCGCCGAAGATCGATGCTGCGCTGATCGAACGCATCCGTGCGTTGCCCGGCGGCCAGCGTTTCGAGACCTTCATGTCGCTGTCGTGCCACAGCTGTCCCGAGACGGTGCAGGCGCTGAACCTGATCAGCGTGCTGAACCCCGGAATCGAGCACGTGGCGATCGACGGTGCGTTGTTCCCCGACGAGGTCGAAGCGCGCCAGGTCATGGCCGTGCCCAGCGTGTTCCTCGACGGCGCGCCATTCGACCAGGGGCGCATGGGCGTGGAGCAGATCGTGGCCCGACTCGACGTCGGTTCCGCGCAGCGCGACGCGCAGCGCCTGCAGGCGCTGCCGCCCTTCGACGTGCTGGTCGTCGGCGGAGGCCCGGCCGGTGCCGCGGCTGCGATCTATGCGGCGCGCAAGGGCATCCGCACCGCGCTGGTGGCCGAGCGCGTCGGCGGCCAGGTGCTCGACACCGTGGCCATCGAGAATTTCATTTCGGTGCCGTACACCGAAGGGCCGCAGCTGGCGGCAGCGCTCGAGCAGCACCTGCGCGGTTATGAAGTCGAGCTGATCGGCGGGCAGCGCGCCGCACGGCTGCTGCCGGGCGCGCAGTCCGATGCGCCGATCGGCGTCGAGCTCGCCTCCGGAGCCACGTTGCGCGCGCGCAGCGTGGTGCTGGCGCCGGGTGCGCGCTGGCGCAACATGAACGTTCCCGGCGAACAGGAGTACCGCAACCGTGGCGTGACCTACTGCCCGCACTGCGACGGCCCGCTGTTCAAGGGCAAGCGCGTTGCGGTGATCGGCGGCGGCAATTCAGGAGTGGAAGCGGCAATCGATCTCGCCGGCATCGTCGCCGAGGTCACGCTGCTGGAGTTCGACAACCAGTTGCGCGCCGACGCGGTGCTGCAGCGCAAGCTGGCGACGCTGGCCAACGTGCGCGTGCTGCTCGGCGCGCAGACCACTGAAGTGCTCGGCGACGGCGCGAAGGTCACCGGGCTGGCCTACACCGAGCGCGCCAGCGCACGGCAGCAGCGCATCGAGCTCGATGGCGTGTTCGTGCAGATCGGCCTGCTGCCGAACGCCGAATGGCTGAAGGACACGTTGCAGCTGTCGCCGCGCGGCGAGATCGAGGTCGACGCCCATGGCCGCACGTCGCTGGCCGGCGTGTTCGCGGCCGGCGACGCGACGACCACGCCGTTCAAGCAGATCGTGATCGCGATGGGCGAGGGCGCGAAAGCCGCGCTGAGTGCGTTCGATTACCTGATCCGGTTGCCGGTCGAGTCGGCCGAGGCTGTCGAAGCGGCCTGATCCGGGTGCGCTCGCGCAACGGCGCGGACGCGCATTGCGCCGCGCGCGCCGCATCGCGGGCTCGAGCTCGGCGCGCGCATCGATGGCGCGCTGCGTCTCGACCGACGCCTGCGGGCTGTCGAACAGCATCACGCCGATATGGCCACTGCATGCACGGTGTGGCCCGGCTGCCGTGCGCCAGCAGGCGAATCGCATCGAGAGATGCGTCGCGAAGATGCCGACGTATGCACTGTGCGCAAGCACTTGCCAATTCTGCCAGTGGCAAGCTTATGGGGCCCCGATTCCGGGCCGTGCTGGCCCTTGGCCAGCCACACGGCACGCGGCGCGAAGCAGTCGGGCGATTCCCGGATTTCATGATCGAACGCAAATTTCACGTGAAAAATCGAGATCAGAATGACCCCATAAATAGGGGGGTGTGAGCCACTCCGCGCCGCTGGACCGGTGCGCGCGGACCTCGGGTTCAGCGCCTTGTCCGTTCACATCTGGGAGTGCGGTCATGAGTCTGGTGAAGAAATCCACGGCGTCGGGCGCGGCGGCTGGCGCGAGCCGGGCGTCGGGCGCAGTAGCCAAGGAAGCCGAGGCGCAGCGTCGGCGTGCGCGAACCCTGGCCAAGCAGCAGCAGGCCGCCGAGCGCATTGCCGCCGCCACCGGGCAACTCGCCGCCGGAATCAACGAGGCCGCGTCGGCCGCAGAGGAACTCAAGCGCTCGGCCGAGCAGATCGCCGCCGGAAGCGAGCAGGCGGCCAGCGCGGCGCAGGACTCGGCAATCAGCATCAAGGAGATGGTCGTCGGCGTGAACCAGGTCGACCAGAACGCCAACGTCACGCTGCAGAAGGGCGAGACGCTGGTCGCTGCGGCGCAGCGG